>CAZKVW010000004.1:0-64822 GCA_964556285.1 uncultured Muribaculaceae bacterium | reverse complement strand
CGCAAGATAAGAAAAGTATTTGGTTTGGACAACGGTGACGGGTTTCTTCCGGGTCACGCCTGTGGGACAACATAGTTGAAGAAAAAGCAGCGAAGCTCAAGGTGGAAATCGTCCTCGGCTGATTCACGCCGCCTGCGCCTGTGACTGCCCCAGCCGGTGCCGACGATACAAGGAGCGGAGATAGCGCGTGGAGGATAAAGCCTTACGGTACAGCATATAAGCAAAACTGCTTGTGGCGTTCTAAGCACAAGCAGTTTATCCTTTTCCTTGTCAATGAATCATTTATCCTCCACGGCCAGTGCAAGCTAGTATTCCTCTTCGTTGAAGAAGAAGTCGTCCTTGGTGGGATAGTCAGGCCATATGTCCTCTATGCTCTCGTATATCTCCCCGTCATCCTCCAGCTCCTGAAGGTTCTCAATGACCTCCTCCGGCACTCCGGAGCGGTTGGCGTAGTCAATCAGTTCGTCTTTTGTGGCAGGCCATGGCGCATCATCCAGACTGCTTGCGAGTTCCAGTGTCCAATACATAGCTGTTCGTTTTTCTCATTTTGGCGCAAAGATATACAAAAAAACATAAGCTGTTCCACGGGCTGCAAAATTTTACTTATTTTCGCAACCGGACGCGTCCGGAGCGTCGCAGCGCGGCAAAAGCGAGACAAACAATTAGCACATTCAGAGATATGGCATACAGGCAGCAAGAAATATACGACCCCCAGGTCACCGGGGAGATTGCCTCACACGTGGAGGAGATACTGCGGCTGCTCGGAGAGGATCCCGGCAGGGAAGGACTGCGCAAGACGCCGCAGCGGGTGGCAAAGGCGCTGCAGTTCGTGACCAAGGGGTATGGCGAAGACGGCGTGGAGATCGTGCGCTCCGCCATGTTTGACGAGCAGTACAAGCAGATGGTGCTCGTGCGGGACATCGAGCTGTACTCCACCTGCGAGCACCATTTGATGCCCTTTGTGGGCAAATGCCATGTAGCCTACATTCCCGACGGCAAGATTACCGGCCTCAGCAAGGTGGCGCGGGTGGTGGAGACCTACGCGAGGCGGCTGCAAGTCCAGGAGCGCCTGACCGTGCAGATAAGGGACTGCATAGACGAGGCCCTGCATCCGCTTGGGGTGGCGGTCGTCATCGAGGCGGTGCACACCTGCATGCAGATCAGGGGCGTACAGAAATCCAACGCGGTGACTACGACTTCGGCATTCAGCGGGGCGTTCCTGACATCATCGCGCACCCGCAACGAATTCCTCAACCTCATCCGCCAATAGCAGCCCTCACTCAAACTCGGCCAGTGCGCAGTCCGCGCTGATCTTGTCGATAATGGCGCACACCAGCCTGTACAGCCTGCCGCCGAGCCTGTAATCCGCCGGGGCGGTGTATTTGACCCTCCCCTGCCGCTTGAGCTTCTCGGCCGTGGCCCTTTTCCTCTCGTTGGACGGGTTGTACACCGCCACCGGGGCGCCTCCGAACATGCCCACAATCTTCATGCACGGTACGTCCGTCTCCCCGTCGCCGAAATATATCATATTGGTGAACGGCACCCTCTTCTTATCCTCCGCTACCGAGCTGTTGAGCTTCTCGTTGTCGTGGTTGCTGAATATCCCCTTGTTGATCTTGAAGAGGAACTGCGTCTTGTTGGTCGAGTCCACCGCTATCCCGGGCCAGACGGCCTCACCTTCCTCATTATATATGAAAGTGCCGGAGAATATGTGCTTGAACTCCCCCGCAATCGGCGTACCCTCCACAATCTCGGTCAGGCCGCTGGAATTGATGTAATGCTCCACCCTAACCCCTCTCGAACGCCCGTAGGAGTTAATCAGCCCGAACCACTCCCGCACCCCCTCAAACAGCTCCACATCCCGGCCGAATGCCAGGAAATCGTCTTTGCGCAGCTTGATGCCCTTGGCCCGGGCGGTGTCAAACATCAGCTTCATGTACGCCAGCACATTGCTCGCGTCCTGCCCCACGGCTATCTTGTTGCTCTCCTCCCAGAACTCCGAGGGCGTTGACCCCACCGCCTGGATGAAGCCGAACTCCTGCATGTTGCCCGGTGACAACGTGCCGTCAAAATCATAAATGAGAGCCGCTATAGGTCTTTTCATTCGCCACAGGCATAATTGGTTCGCCCCAAATATCGTCAAATTCGCCACATTCTCCAAAACGCTTCACCACATTGCGCCGCAAGAGCTTGGCGAAAGCGGGCGGCATCCGCTAATTTTGCCTCCGGAAACAGAAAACAGCAAATGGAACACTACCTGCATTCACTGGAGACAGCCACAAAACGGCTGTGGGACAGATATGCCGTCTGCAACTACGGCGGAGACAAATACACCTACGCCCAGGTGGCCGAGGGCATCGAGAAGTTTCACATCTTCTTCGCCAAGGCCGGCATCCGCAAAGGAGACAAGATAGCCATCTGCGCTGCCAACAGCGCCCACTGGGCCATCTCATTCCTCGCCGTCAACACCTACGAGGCGGTCGTAGTGCCGCTGCTGGGCGACTTCCTGCCGGAGAGCGCAGCCGCGCTCACAGTGCACTCCGAGTCCGTCGGCCTCTTTGTGGACAAATCCACTTGGGACAAGATATCCCCGGAGATGCTCCCCGGTGTCAAGTTCGTCATCAACAACGCCGACTACAGCCTGCTCTGGAGCAGCGAGGGCAGCATAGCGGAGGCGTTCGCTTCCATGGACGCGGACTTCCGCGCCAAATACCCTGACGGCTATACGGCTGCGGACGTGCACTTCCCCACCGGCAACGACGGTGACCTCGCCGTAATCAACTACACCTCCGGCACGACGAGCGACCCCAAGGGGGTGATGCTGCGCTATGAGTGCTTCAGCGCGGGCATTGACTTCGCCATCAGGCACATCCTCTGTTCCGAGGCGGACAGCATAGTCTCCATGCTCCCGATGGGGCACATTTACGGCATGGTGTTCGAATTCCTCTATCCGCTGTCCCACGGGGTGACGGTGCATTTCCTCGGCAAGGCCCCGGCCGCCTCCACGCTGCTCAAAGCCGTCGGCGAGGTCAAGCCCTACATCATCATCACCGTCCCGCTGGTCATGGAAAAAATCTACAAGTCAGCCCTCAAGCCAGTCCTATCCAAATGGCAGATGCGGCTGCTCACCTCCATCCCGGGAATCAGGCGGGTCATATACAATGTCATACGCAGCCGCCTGATAACCACGTTCGGCGGCAATGTGCAGCAGTTCGTCATGGGCGGGGCCGCGCTCAACCCTGACGTAGAGAAAGTCTTCCGCAAGATACGCCTCCCCTACACGGTGGGCTACGGCATGACGGAGGCCTCCCCCCTGCTCGCGTACGCCGAGCCCTGGAACTATGTCCCCGGCTCCTGCGGGCTCAAAGTGGACATGGCCGAGGTTCGCATCGACTCCGAAGACCCGGAGCGCATTGCAGGAGAGATACAGGCCAAGGGAGTCAATATCTGCAGCGGCTACTTCAAGAACCCCGAGGCCAGCGCAGGGGCGTTCACTGATGACGGGTTCCTCCACACCGGAGACCTCGGCACTATGGACAAGGCCGGCAACATCACCATCCGTGGCCGCAGCAAGAACATGATCCTCTCCGCCAACGGGCAGAACATCTACCCCGAGGAGGTCGAGACAGCTGTCAACTCTCAGGACTATGTCAGCGAGTCCGTGGTCGTGGACCGGGCCGGCAAACTCGTTGCCCTTGTGTATCTGGACAATGATGCCATCAAGCGCAGCGGGCTCGACCCGGAGGCAGTCTCCGGCATTCCGGAGCATATCCGGCAGCGCAGCAACAGAAGCCTCCCCGCCTACAGCCAGATAGCCAAGGTGGAGGTCGTGCTCACCCCATTTGAGAAGACCCCCAAGATGAGCATCAAGCGCTACCTGTACAAGTAGGCGCCCCTCCCCCTCATCTGACATTTTGTCACCGGTGCCCCTGCGGAATGTCTTTTGTACTGCGCAGGGGCATCAAATATAATATGACCATGACAAAAGGCAATATTGGAGTTACGACCGAGAACATATTCCCGGTCATCAAGCAGTTTCTCTATTCGGATCATGAGATATTCCTGCGCGAGCTGGTAGCCAATGCGGTGGATGCCACGCAGAAGATGAAGGCGCTCGCATCAAGCGGCGAGTTCAAGGGAGAGCTCGGCGACCTCAAGGTGCGCATCGAGCTGGACGAGGACAAGAAAGTGCTCAAAGTCATCGACAGCGGCATTGGCATGACCGAGGAGGAAGTGGACAAATACATCAACCAGATAGCGTTCTCCTCTGCCGGAGAATTCCTTGAGAAATACAAGGATCAGGCCCCCGGCCTCATCGGGCACTTCGGGCTGGGATTCTACTCCGCATTCATGGTGGCCAAGAAAGTCACCATCGACACCCTCAGCTGGAAAGAGGGCGCCAAGGCAGTCAAATGGTCTTGTGACGGGTCTCCGGAGTTCAGCATGACAGCCAGCAAGAAAGCCACGCGAGGGACTGTCATCACCCTCTTCCTTGACGACGACGCGGAGGAGTTCTCGCACAAGGGGATGATTACCACCCTGCTGGGCAAATACTGCAAGTTCATGCCCGTCCCGGTCGTGTTCGGCAAGAAGACCGAATGGAAGGACGGCAAGTCCGTGGAGACCGATGAGGACAATGTAATCAACGACATAGAGCCGCTGTGGACGCGCAAGCCCGCCGATCTCAAGGACGAGGACTACCTCAAGTTCTTCCACGCCCTGTACCCGATGGACGAGGATCCCATGTTCTACATCCACCTCAACGTGGACTACCCCTTCCATCTGACCGGCATCCTGTACTTCCCCAAAATCAAGGAGCGCATGGCAATCAGCCGCAACAAGATACAGCTCTACTGCAACCAGATGTATGTCACCGACCATGTGGAGAACATCGTCCCTGACTTCCTGACGCTGCTGTACGGCGTGATTGACTCCCCCGACATTCCTCTCAACGTCAGCCGCAGCTACTTGCAGAGCGACTCCAACGTCAAGAAGATCAGCACCTACATCACCAAAAAAGTCGCAGACCGTCTGGAGGAAATATTCAAGGAGAACCGCAAGTCCTACGAGGAGAAATGGGACAACATCAAGCTCTTTATCGAGTACGGCATGCTCTCCGATGAAAAGTTCTGCGAGAGAGCTCTCAAGTTCGCCCTGCTCAAGAATACCGACGGCAAGTATTTCAGCCTGGACGAGTACAAGACGGCCATTGAGCCGGCGCAAAAGGACAAGGACGGCAAGCTGGTCTATCTCTACGCGACCGACACGGAGACACAATACAGCTGGATAGAGCAGGCAAAGGCAAAGGGCTACGATGTGCTGCTGATGGACTGCGAGCTGGACAGCCATTTCGTCAACCTGCTGGAGCAGAAGCTCACCGACAGCCGTTTCGCCCGGGTAGATTCGGACAGCGCGGACAAGCTCATCCCCAAAGAGGAAGCCGTCAAGCTGGAGATGTCGGACGATGACAAGAAAGCCCTCTCCGAGCTGTTCAAGGCCGTCCTCCCCTCCGGCAACGAGTACGAGGTGGAGGCCCGCAACATGGGCGAGGCCGGCGAGCCGGTGGTCATCACCCAGAGCGAGTTCATGCGCCGCTGGCGCGAAATGAGCGCCCTTGGCGGAGGGATGAATTTTTACGGCGAGATGCCCAAGACATACAACATTCTCGTCAACATGGAGAATCCCCTGATCCAGAAGATATGGGCGGAGCGCAAGCCAGAGAGCGAGCTGCTGCACCAGGTATGCGACCTCGCCCTGCTGGAGAACGGGATGCTCAAAGGCAAGGGCCTGTCCGATTTCATTGCCCGCAGCCAAGCCTTGCTCGGCAAATGACTTTACGATGAAAATGACTCATAGAGCGTGCGCGCCCGTGGCGGCTGCCCTGCTGGCAGCCCTCACGGGCGTGGGCGCATCGGCTCAGCAGCCGGTGCGAATAGATTCGGCTGTCGTGTCAGCGTACAGCCTGTACGAGAGTTCCCTCTCCGCCTTCGGCACCCAAGTTCCGGACGCTGTCCTGCATTCCCCAAGCGTGACAACGGAACAGATGCTCCGCCTGACACCTTATGTCGATGTGAGGGAGCGCGGAGGGATGAGCATCCAGACCGACATAGGCATCAGGGGAGGCAGCGCCGACCAGACCGCACTGCTGCTCAACGGTGTGGATTTCACGGATATACGCACGGGGCACCAGACCCACAGCCTGCCAGTGGACGCAGACATCCTGTCCTCGGTGCGTGTGCTTGACGGCGGCAACAGGGGCTTGAGCGGGGCTCTGGACATGACCGTGCGCCCGCTCGCGGACCAGTACCTGAGAGCCAACGTTTCCGGCGGCTCCTGGGGATATGTCTACGCCAATGTCAGCGGGGCCGCCACGGTGCAGCGGCGGGGGCGGCTGCAGATATTCGAGGCCGCATCTCTGCGGCGTTCCGACGGCTACAGGCAGAGCACGGATTTCATCAACACCAACCTCTACGCCACCGTCAGATACGAACATCCGGCGGCGGGGACATTTGACCTCCAGGCAGGCAGGCAGGACAGGGGCTTCGGAGCGAACGGATTCTACTCCCTCCGTTATCCTGACCAGTACGAGCGCACCGGCACCACGCTCGGCTCCCTGAGGTGGAGCAAGACAGCGGGCACATGGATGCTGGACGCGTACGCGTCGTACCGCCACAACAGCGACCGCTTTGAGCTGATTCGGGGCAGCGAGGAGACTGTACCGTTCAACTGGCACCTCACGAACACCTGGGGCGCGTATGCCTCCTTGTCCAAGGTCTGGGCCGCCGGGCGCACCAGCGTCAGCGGGCACTGGCACAGCGGCGACATACTCAGCACCGTGCTGGGGGACGAGCGCAGCCACCCCAAACGGGTCGAGGGCGCAAGCGGGCGATGGTACACCAAGGGCAAGAGCCGCAGCTGGGGAGATGTCCAATTGCGCCATCAGAAACGCTGGGAGCATTTCATCGTCAAGGGGGCAGTGGAGGGGGATTTCTCCACCTACGGCTTCACTCCCCTGTGGAGCGCGGGGGTTGACTGGCTTCCTGACGCCAGCCTGCGCGTCAACCTGATGGCGGCGCGGACGATGCGGCTTCCGACATTCACCGACCTCTACTACACCGCGACGGGCTATGTCGGTAACCCCGACCTCAAGCCTGAAAAGGCTGCCACCGTCAAGGCGGCAGCGGCATGGATGCACGGGGAATGGAGCCTGGACGGAGACGTGTACTACCGTCACGGGCAGGACATCATCGACTGGGTGCGCCAGAGCGCGGACTCCAACTGGGAGAGCCGCCAGATTACCACCATGAATACCACCGGAGCCGACATCACGGTCTCATGGCATCCCGCAGACGCCGGAATGCTGGAGAGGGTGACGCTGCTGGGCGGATGGACGGATGCTGACAAGTCGGCGCAAGGGCTCATCTCCAAATACGCCATGGACTACATGCACCTCAAAGGGTCTCTTATCGCGGAGTTCCGCCTCTGGGAGCGCCTGAGCCTCAATGCGGATCTGTCCTGCTATGACAGGGCAGGCAACTATTCGGACCTCTCCGGGCAGACCGTGAGCTACAAGCCCTACTCCCTGCTCAACGCCCGCCTTTCGTACAAGCTCGGCTCCGCCGAATGGTATGTGAATGCGAACAACATCCTCTCCACAAACTACTTCGACTACGGCGGCCTCAAAATGCCGGGGATATGGATGATCGGAGGAGTCGCAGTGACCCTCAAATAGGAATATCCAGTGGAATTCAATCTCAAATCAGACTACACCCCGAGCGGAGACCAGCCGGAGGCGATACGCCAGCTCACATCCGCGCTCCGCGAGGGCGTCAGTGACATCACCCTGCTCGGCGTGACCGGATCCGGCAAGACGTTCACCATGGCCAACGTGATCCGGAACCTCCAGCGTCCCGCCCTCATACTGAGCCACAACAAGACCCTTGCCGCCCAGCTGTACGGGGAGTTCAAGTCGTTCTTCCCTGACAACGCGGTGGAGTACTTCGTCTCCTACTACGACTACTACCAGCCGGAGGCGTACATCCCCTCCAGCGACACCTACATAGAGAAAGACCTCAGCATCAACGACCAGATAGAGAAGCTCAGGCTCTCGGCCGCGTCTGCCCTGCTCAGCGGGAGGCGCGACGTCATCGTCATTTCCTCGGTGAGCTGCCTCTACGGCATAGGCAACCCGGACGACTTCCACGAGCAGACCGTCACCGTGAGAGCCGGCGAGCGGCGCACTCTCACAGGGCTGCTGTACAAGCTCGTGGACGCTCTGTACAGCCGGACGGAAGTGGAGTTCAAACGCGGCACGTTCCGGGTCAAGGGCGATACCGTGGACGTGTATCTCGCGGGGGCGGACAATGCCGTGAGGATTGAGTTCTTCGGGGACGAGGTGGACGCCATCAGCGTCATCGACCCTCTCACGGGGGCGAGGCTGGAGGATGTGGAGGAAATCAGCATCTACCCGGCCAACAACTTTGTCACCACCAAGGAGCGCGGCATCCGCGCCGTCAGCCAGATACAGGACGACCTTGTGAGGCAGGTGCGGCATTTTGAGGAACTCGGCAAAGGCCTGGAGGCCAAGAGGCTCAAGCAGCGCGTGGAGTACGACCTGGAGATGATCAAGGAGATGGGGTACTGCCCGGGCATCGAGAACTATTCCCGCTACTTTGACGGGCGCAAGCCCGGGGAGAGGCCGTTCTGCCTGATAGACTATTTCCCCAAGGATTTCGTGACATTCATAGACGAGAGCCACGTGACCCTGCCGCAGATACATGCCATGTACGGCGGAGACCACAGCCGCAAGGAAGTGCTCGTGGAGTACGGCTTCCGTCTGCCCGCCGCGTCTGACAACCGCCCGCTCACCTTTGACGAATTCGAGAGCCTCACGGGGCAGAAAGTCTATGTCAGCGCGACTCCCTCCGACTACGAGCTGGAGAAGTCCGGCGGCCTGGTCGTGGAGCAGGTCGTGCGGCCCACCGGGCTGCTCGACCCTCCCATAGAAGTGCGCCCCATAGAGCATCAGGTGGATGACCTGATGGAGGAGATACGCGTCCGCGCCGAGAGGGATGAGCGTGTGCTCGTCACCACCCTGACCAAGCGGATGGCGGAAGAACTCTACGAATACATGAGCAAGATGGGAGTCCGCTGCAGGTACATCCATTCCGACGTGGACACCACGGAGCGCGTGGAGATCATAGAGGACTTCAAGAACGGCCTCTTCGACGTGCTCATCGGGGTCAACCTCCTCAGGGAAGGGCTGGACCTGCCTACGGTATCGCTCGTGGCCATCCTCGACGCTGACAAGGAGGGATTCCTGCGCACGGAGAAGTCCCTGACGCAGACCGCCGGACGCGCCGCCCGCAACGTCAACGGCCTGGTAATCATGTACGCCGACCACATCACCCCATCAATGGCGGCCACAATCCGGGAGACCGAACGGCGCAGGGCCAAGCAGATAGAGTACAACGAAAGGAATCACATCACTCCGACCCAGGTGAGCGTCAAGCACAACATCATGCTGGGGGAGATAGGCCAGCAGCCGTCCGGCAAGCAGCGCAACCCCGTCCTCGCGGGCGGCACCACAGGGCGTTTCAGCGCCGCCAACTCCTACGACGCGCCGCACTACATCCCCGACCCGTCAGACCTCGGGAGAGGGAGCGTCTCAGTGGGGCTCGGGCATGACTCGGTCCGGGAATCGCCCTCGTCCATGGTGGACGGCTACATACAGGCAGACCTCGCGGCCGTCCTCCAAGACCCCGTCATCCGCAGCCTCTCCCGTCCCCAGGTCGAGAAAATGGTCGAGGAGAGCAAGCGCAAGATGACCAAGGCGGCGGCGGAGCTGGACTTCGGGGCAGCCGCCAAATTCCGAGACGAGATGTGGGCCCTCCAGCAGTATCTCAAGGTCTGGAAAGGATAGCCCGGGAGAGAGAGCGAATCACAAATATTCACTATATTTGACTCGCATGACCACTGATTCCCCAGACAGCCTGACCGCCCGTGCGAGAGCGGTTGCCGCAGAAGCCCTCAAAGAGGATGTCCGCAGCAACGGCCATCCCATGCTGGAGCACGCCGACGGTGTGGCCCGCATAGCGGAGGACGAGATGGGGCTGCCGCCCGAATGCGTGGCTGCCGTGTACCTGCACGAAGCGACGCGTTTCCACCCCGAGGTGGATATCAGCGCGTTCCCTTCAGATGTGAGGGTCATGGTGGAGGGGCTTAACAAGATAGCCACTATCCGTCCCAAGGACACCCGTCTCGAAGCCGAGAACTACAAGAAGCTCATCGTCTCGTACTCCCGTGACCCGAGAGTCACCGTCCTCAAGATTGCGGACAGGCTGGAGGTGATGCGCAACCTCTCAATATTCCCGCGCGCGGCAAGGGAGCAGAGGGTGCTGGAGACCCTCATGCTGTACATCCCGCTCGCCCACCAGCTCGGCCTGTACAATGTCAAAAGCGAACTGGAAGACATATACTTCCGCTACGCCGAGCCGGAGCAGTACCGCATCATCACCCGCAAGCTCAAGGCCGGGGAGCGGGACAGAGAGAAGCTCCTCAACGAGTTCATCCGTCCCCTGGAGGCCAAGATAGATGCCGAGGGCATCCGCTACCACCTCAAGATACGCACCAAGACGGCATACTCCATCTTCAAGAAGATGCAGGCGCAAAAAGTGCCGTTCGAGGGGGTATACGATGTGTTCGCCATCCGTTTCATCATAGACTGCGACCCCGACGACCACGCCCAGGAGAAAGCCCTATGCTGGAAAGTCTACTCCTACGTGACCGAGGAGTACGAACCTGACACATCCAGGCTGCGGGACTGGCTCACCACCCCCAAGGCCAACGGATATGAGTCCCTGCACATCACCGTCAAGAACTCCGACGGGGCTTACATCGAAGTGCAGATCCGCACCAAGCGGATGGATGCAGAAGCGGAGAACGGCCGTGCCGCGCACTGGTCTTACAAGGGAATCAAGCATGAGCAGAACCTTGACAAATGGCTCAGCAGCGTCCGCTACACCCTGGAGCATCCCTACGAGACCAAGACCGAGGACCTGCCCCGGCCGCCGGAGAGCGAGATATTTGTGTTCACCCCCACAGGCGAGCTGAAGATACTCCCGGCGGGGGCGAGCGTACTGGATTTCGCGTTCAGCATACATACGGCGGTAGGCTGCCGATGCACAGGCGGCCGCATAGGCGGCAAGGCGGTCTCGCTGCGGGAAAAGCTGCACACCGGCGACGTGGTGGAAGTCCTCACCTCCAAGAACCAGACTCCCAGCGCAGACTGGCTCGAATGCGTCGTGACAGGCAAGGCCCGCTCCAAGATCAAGGTGGAGCTCGATGCAGTAATACGCAAAAAGGCCGCCGCCGGACGTGAGCTGCTGGAGCGCCGCCTCAAGAACTGGAAGCTGACGATGGAGGATGATGTGCTCAACGACATCATGCACTATCTCAAGTACACCTCAGTGATATCGTTCATGGCGGCAATCGCGGACGGGGTCATAGATGTCAATGACATCAAGACCTGGCTGCTCAACCCCGGCATGCTGGTCTACAAGACGGAGCACACGGAGAAAAAGCAAGAGACCCATGCCCGGCACGACAGCCCGGACGACATCCTCGTCATCAACGCCAAGGGGGTCAAGGGGCTGGAATACAAGATGGCCGGGTGCTGCAACCCCCAGTACGGGGACAAAGTGTTCGGATTTGTGACCCGCACGGACGGCATCAAGATCCACCGCGAGGACTGCCCCAATGCCCCGGGCCTCAAGCAGCGATACCCCTACCGTGTGCAGAGGGTCATTTGGCAGGAGAAACCTGCCTCCGGGTCAGCGCCTTCTGGAAAGCCCTTGCATTCCGCAGATGCTCGGCGTAAGTCCTAGCGAAGAGGTGCGTGCCGTCAAACGCGGAGCTGGCGCAGAAGTACAGGTACTCCCCCTCGGGGGCAAGCACGGCCTCCAGGCTCGCCCGCGTAGGCACTGAAATGGGGCCCGGCGGGAGGCCGGCGTACTTGTAGGTGTTGTACGGGGAATCCACTTGCAGATGTCTGCGCAATATCCTCCCGAGACTGTAGTCATAGCAGAACGCTACCGTCGGGTCGGCCTGCAGCTTCATGCCGGAGTGCAGCCTGTTGAGGTACACGCCCGCTATCTTGGGCATTTCCGGCTCGTAGTTGGTCTCCTCCCTCACGATGGAGGCCAGTATTGAGACCTCCAGAGGGGTCAGCCCCTGCGCCTTGGCCTTGGCCCGGCGTTCCGCTGTCCAGAATGCGTCCGTGGCTGCTTTCTGGCTCTTCAGCACCTCATCCATGCCGGCCGTCCAGAACATCTCGTAGGTGTCCGGCATGATGATGGAGAACACCGTCTGCGGGGTCACCCCGAACTGCGCGAGATAAGGGGCGCTCTCCAGGGCCTTAATCACTGACACAGAGTCAATCATCAGCTGGGAAGACACTTTCTGCGCTATCTGGGAATTGCGCCGGATGTTGCCGTTCAGGACAAGCCTGGCAGGGCTCTGCCAGCAGTTGTTGAGCATTCGCGCCACATATACGCTCGTGTATGAGGGACGGATTTCATACCGGCCGGGCTGCATGTAGGTCTTCACCTGCTTTGCCCGGAAAGCTCTCTTGAGGCTGTAGGGCCTCTTGACACCGGCCTCATTGATGAGCATTGCATACACCTCATCCGCAGTAGTGTTGGGATAGACCAGCACAACGGCCGGACGGCGGAAATTGGGCAGTTTGTTGTCGCTGAGCCATCTCAAGGTAAACACAGCAGCAGCCGCCAGCAGCAGGGCGGCTGCTGTCCCTAATATGACAAGGGATTTTGAGGTCTTTTTCTTGCGTCTCGGCATTATCTGAGCAGGATTGTGTCCCCCTCCCGGAGCACATGCCCGGGTTTGAGGTCATTGAGCTTGGCAATGGACTTCATCTTAACGGCATAGTGCTGGCAGATGTCCCTGAGCGACTCGCCGTCATGATCCACTATATATTTGTCCAGCCCCTTGGCGGCGCGGGCTTTCTTGTGGCGGATATAGACCGCCGTCCCCGCAGGAAGAGGCCCGGGACGCTTGAGGTCATTGCAGCGAAGCAGCTCATCCTCAAACATGCCGTTGCTCTCGGCAATGCTCGCGTACGTCTCGCCCTCTTCGCTGTACACAAACGGGACCCCGTTCTGCCGGTACACCTTGCGGGTGAGCGGGAAACGGAACTCCTCATCGGCCGTGGCTCTTGGCACCATCTCCGGACGGTCCAGCGCGGACGGGGGATCCGGGATTTGCGGATGCCGCCTGGCGCTCCGCCGCGCCCGTCTGGACTCCCGCGCAAGCTTTCTCTCAGCCTTGCCGCCTTTGCCGGGCTTTACCGCCTTGCCTGGCGCGGCGGAAGCATCAGAATACGCCTCCCCCTTCTCCTCCGGCATCTGGGCGGGGTCTGTCACGGCATCAAAACGGGACAGGCCATAGTCCTCTATTATCCTGATCAGCTTGGAGGCATACTGGGGATCGGTCGCATACCCGGCCTTGCTCAAGCCGTATGCCCAGCCCTTGTAATCCGTGACCTCCAAGTCGAACAGGAGCCTGTAACGCGTCCTGTAGCGCAGGAAGTCGCTGTGGTCGGCATACGACTCGGAAGCGTCGCCATAGACCCGGAAGCACTCCCCTTTGCGCTCGTCATCCACCCGCATGGTGCGTCCCTTCCAGTCATGGCACTTGATGCCGAAATGGTTGTTGCCCTTGACCGCCAGCTCGGACATGCCGTAGCGCGACTCAAGCAGCCCTTGTGCCAGGGTAATGCTGGCTGGCACGCCGCTGCGGTACATCTCCTGCACTGCCGTTGCGGCATAGCGGGCGATATACCTCTCCTGCGGGGAGTCACCCGCAGGGGCGAGCCTCGCCGCAGCAAACGCCGACGCCAAGGCGGCCAGCGCAAGCGGGACTGCTATTGACAACTTTCTGCTCATATGCAATCCCAAATATAGCAAACTTCAAAAATCCCCGGCAAGATGTCAGCCATGTTTTTGCCGGATTTCAAACACGTCCCCGTCCTCGGCGGCGAATGTCTGGGGGAAGACGCTCCTCGCCTCAGCCTCATACACTGACTTGTCCCTCACACGGGAACTGTAGTGCCCTATCAGCAGCCGTCCTGCCCCGGCATCCCTCGCGCAGCGGGCCGCCTCCATGGCGGTGCTGTGGTGATGAAGCCTGGCCTTGTCCGCATACTCCTGCGTATAGGTGGCCTCATGGTAGAGGGTATGCACTCCGTGCACCCATTGCGCAAGCTCCGCGAACGGTTCCGTGTCACTGCAATAGGCATAGCTCGCCGGAGAGAGCCTCGTCTCCCCGGGAGCCTTGGCAGAGGGTATCTCGTCAAAACGGAATCCGTAGCACTCCACCCCATGCCGAAGCGGGAATGCAGACATCCGCAGCTGCCCGGTGCGCAGAAGCTCCTGAGGGGCGGCCATGGCGAGCGCATGATGCACCACATCAAAGCCGCAGCCGTACATGCCCATGTACCAGTCCAGCATGCCGGAAAATGCCTCCGGAGCGTATATGTGCAGAGGCTGGCTGCGCCTGTACATGCCCATTGCGGACAGGAGGCCGAAAATGCCAAACACATGATCCCCGTGCATGTGCGACAGGCACACGGCATCCAGCTTGAGCGGCGACAGTCCCATGCGGCACATGCTCCTGGACACTCCCTCGCCGCAGTCTATCAAAAACAAGCGCCCGTGCACATTGAGCACTTGGGCGCTTGAATTTCTGTCAGCATCGGGCTTGGCCGAAGCCACGCCCAGTACGTTCAGGGTAAAATGCATCCGAGAGAGTCCCTACTCGCCTTTCTCGAGCTTGTCCTTGAGAGCGGCCAGGGCGTCGATGTCGCCAAGGGTGGTCTTCTCTACGTTGGAGTTGATCTTCTTGACAGCGCGCTTGGTGCTTTCGGACTCCGCTGCGGCGGCTTTCTCCTTGACCTCGGTGTATGTGCGGAGGTGAGAGACGAGCACGCGGCGGGTGCTGCGGCGCAGTTCGATGACCTTGAACGGAAGTGTCTCCCCGACAGCGGCGGGCTTGCCGTCCTCCTTGACGAGCTCACGCGAGAACGCGAATCCCTCAACCTCGGAGCCCTCAAAGGAGATGGTCGCGCCCTTGTCTGTCATGGAGACTATCTTGCCCTCCACGACCGAGCCGACGGGGAACTTGGCCTCCACCTCATCCCAAGGGTTGGGCAGAAGCTGCTTGCGGCCGAGGCTGAGCTTGTGGTTGGCCTCGTCAAAGTCGAGTATCTGCACTTCAATCGTGTCACCGGGAGAGACAAGCTCCGAAGGGTGCTTGATCTTGTTCCAGGAGAGGTCGCTGATATGAATCAGCCCCTCAACGCCGTCCTCAAGCTCGGCGAACACCCCGAATGTGGTGATGTTGCGCACAATGGCCTGATGCCTGCTGCCGATGGGATATTTCTCGCGGATGTTCTCCCAAGGGTTGGGCATGAGCTGCTTGAGGCCGAGGCTCATCTTGCGGGCCTCACGGTCGAGGCTGAGTATCTTGGCCTCCACCTCGTCGCCGACCTTGAGGAACTCATGCGCGGAGTGCAGCCTGGGGGACCAGGACATCTCCGAGACATGGATAAGTCCCTCCACGCCGGGCTTGACCTCCACGAATGCGCCGTAGTCGGCAATCAGCACGACCTTGCCCTTGACGACATCGCCCACCTTGAGATCCGGATCGAGGCTCTCCCAAGGATGAGGAGTCAGCTGCTTGAGACCGAGAGCGATACGCTTCTGCTGCTCATTGAAGTCGAGCACAACGACCTTGATCTTCTCGTCGAGCTGGACCACCTCTTCGGGATGGTTGACACGTCCCCAAGAGAGATCAGTGATATGTATGAGACCGTCCACTCCGCCAAGGTCCACGAACACTCCGTAGTTGGTGATGTTCTTGACGACCCCTTCGAGGACCTGTCCCTTTTCGAGCTTGCTGATGAGCTCCGCTCTCCTCTGCTCCTGCTCGGCTTCAAGCAGAGCCTTGTGCGAGACGACCACGTTGCGGAATCCCTGGTTGATCTTGACAATCTTGAAGTCCATGGTCTGGCCCACATACACGTCGTAGTCACGTATGGGCTTGATATCTATTTGCGAGCCGGGGAGGAACGCCTCAATGCCGAACACGTCGACAATCATGCCGCCCTTGGTACGGGTCTTGACGTAGCCCTTGACAACCTCGCCAGCCTCATAGGCCTGATTGACCTTGTCCCAGGCCTTGATGGCGCGCGCCTTTTTGTGGGAGAGCACGAGCTGGCCTTTCTTGTCCTCGGCGGACTCCACATAGACTTCCACCTTGTCGCCGACCTTGAGGTCAGGATTGTAGCGGAACTCCTGCGCAGGGATGACGCCCTCGCTCTTGCCGCCGATGGTCACCACGACTTCGCGCTTGTTGACCTCTGTGACCTCGCCCTCTACCACCTCATTCTCGACCACCCGGGAGAGAGTCTTTCCGTAGGCCTCCTCTATGGAAGCCTTGTCCTCCTCGCCATAGACGTCCCCGCTCTCAAACTTGTCCCAGTCGAATGACTCCGGGGCAATGGACGCGTTGAGCGTCTCCTGCTGCTTGATGTTTTCGTTGTTTTCTGCCATAATGTCTCAAAAAACTAGTGGGTGTAACTTTATGTCTTGTGCCACGGGACACGTCCGGCTGTCACGCCGGCCCGCCCCCAAAAGGCGGGGCGAATTTAGACAATTTTGTGAATATCAGCAAATAATTCTTCACCCGCCCGCACCTCTCCATATTCCGACCCGCCAGAGATGCGTCAGGCAGTCCCCTCCGGAAGCCTTCGCCACAAAAAAAGAGGATGACCCCAAGCCTCAAGGCTCGCGGGTCATCCTCGCAGTCACCAAGGGCGGCGGCGTCAAGCCGCGCCGCGTGCAGAATGGAAGACTACCAGGTAAACTCCCAGTCGTCTATCCAGCAGACGCGGGGGTTGGTGTCTGAAGCTGCGCCAGCCGCTATGCTGCTGCCGTCGCTCTTTGAGAAGGGGCGCAGCTGCACTTGATCATTATTGCCTAGGCTGAAGCCGCTGGGAAATGTAACCTCAAAAACATTCCAATCATTGCTCTTGAGAGTCAGAGCGGCATAATCATCTGCGGACGAGATGGAAGTGCCGTTCACCTTTGAGGGGAGACATTTCGTGCTGCCAAACTGGAAATAAGGGTAATAAGCCGCACTCCCAAGATACACCTTGACGCGCATGCCCTTGAAATTGGAACGCGCGTTCCCAGGCAGCCTGCTCTGGCTGAGGGTCAAAGTGACATAGCCGGAGGTGCCGGTTGAGGATGAAGACATGTCATCCCTAAGCACCTTGCCGCTGGTATTGGACATCCCCTCGCCTCCGTACGGATTTGCCACGATGGACAGAGCCCCTGAATTCCCTCCATAAGACCCAGCAGCTGTAGTCAAGGAGGTCTGACCATAAATGACTTCGGTATCCTCGAAGTCGTCGTATACAAACGAGTCCTTGTAAGCGAATGTGCCGATGTTATACACCTTGTTGCGCACCAGCGTGAGAGGTGTCCCGGAGATGTCGAACTGTATAGAATCGTCTGAATACAGCACCTTGGCGCGGAACCCGTAGGCCAGGGACACCGGAGGGCAGGTGAAGTAGTACGTCCCGGCAGGGAAACACGCGCTGCCGTCCCCGTACTCCACGCCTACATTACGGGCGTCAGTGTTTGGAGCAAAAGAGATGACCGGCTCGCCATCTTCCGACGGCGTGACCGAATATGTGCCACGGAACGACTCGCTCGCCCCGTTGGGGAAGAAGTCTATCCTCTTGATGTTGTCCAGCTCCTCCGGGATGGTGAACTTGACCAGAGCGTTGAGGTTGCGGAAGTAGAGCGAGCTGCCGCTGGTCTTGGCGACAGACACGTTGTAGCCGCTGCCAAACGAGCCCGCGGCGCCGATTGCCTGTGTGCCGTTGCTCACGGTGTAGCTCAACACCCCGTCGCTCAGGCTCGTGCCATCGGCATAAGGATATACGGCATAGTACACCCCGTCAGTGGCCGTGCCGGCATCTCCGGAGAATGTCGCGGAGGCAGCCCCTCCAGCCGTGGTCGTCAGCTTGTCGTTGGCGGTGGCGCCGTCGTTTACATAGAGCAGGGAAATCGCGTCACCCGCAGTCCAGACGACACTGCGTGACTCGCCGAGCGTCGTCTTGACTCCGCCTCCCTCTCCCACAGCCTCAAAGCTGACGGGATAACGCTGGATGCCGTCTGATGAGAAGCCTTGCCCGGCTTCGTTCTCTTTGCTGCAAGCCGCAAGAGCAAGCGCTGCCAGCGCAAGAGCGGCCATAGTGGTATTAACAGTCTTCATGGCACATCCTCCTCAACCAAGCAATAAATACTCCTCGTCGTCGCTCTCAAACGACTCCGTGCCTGTGCTGACACAATTGACAGACGCGCCTGGGCCGAAATCAGCCAGCTCAAGCCAGGGGGTCTCGTATTCACCCCCCCCTACGAGATTTTGTAATCTTTTCATTGTCATAATAGTATGTAGTTTTAACATAATCATTTCACAGATTCTTCACTTTGTTTTAAGATTCTTCACCTCGAGATTCTTCACTTCGTTCAGAATGACAGCAGGAGAGACTATTCCACAAATTCGACATCATCGAAGTACACATACCTCAAATTGGTGGACGAGGCATCCTTGGAGGCGCTGCCGTTAGACCAGCCCACGGTCATCCTGAACTGGAACTGGTCGATGTCAGCGAGCGAAGTCGCCGCAGCCTTGGGATAATTGCCGGTCACGACGCTGTACTCCAGCACATTCCAGTCGTCCCTGCGTATCAGGCTCTCCCAATTGGCCTGAGTAGAGGCACTTGGATAGAAGTCCTCCCCGTTGACCTTGGTCGGCAGACTGGATTCGTTGCCGGACCGCACGAGAGTCATGTGAGGCACATACTCGCTCGTCCCAATCCACACCTTGACCCTTATGGCAGTGTACTTCGCAAGCTCCGAGCCGGGCACGGACGATGTCATGAACTGGACATATCCCGAATTGGCCCAGGAGGTCGGACGGAGGTCATCGATAAACGCCCTCGTGCCGGAATTGGCGGCAGTGACATACGGGTTGGTGACAAGCTGGACGACAGATACCCCGCCCACATTGTTGCCGGTGACAAATGACGGCACTGCGGACAGATTCTCCGCGTCGAGGAACATGTATGTCTGTTCCACGTGCTCCGTGACGTTCAGAGTCCAGCTCCTGGAGACGCTCTCCCCTGCGGCATTGGACGCGCTGAACGCAATAGTGAAAGTGCCTGTAGCGGTGCACTCATAGCTGTACGAAGTGCCGGAAGACACCTCCGTCCCGTCCAGCGTCCAGCTGCATGACAGCCCTTTGGAGCCGTGCAGGACGGTCGCGGAGAACTCCACGGCATCCCCCTCTGTCGCACTCACATCCGTCCCGGAAGGGATGAACGAGAACTCCAGCGGCAAGTCGGACACGTTCACCGTCCACGCGTGGGACGCGCTCATGCCGTCGCTGTTGACTCCATAGTATGCTACGCTATGCACGCCAGCCTCCGCTTCGGAGAATGTATACGAAAATGCCGTCCCGTCGGACACGCTCTCCCCGTCCAGCGTCCACAGGTGCTGCACGGACTTGTCGCCTCCGGTGACGGTGACGGACAGCTCCAGCGCAGTCCCCACCACAGCAGAGACCTCTTCCGAAGGGTCGGAGTACTCCACCTGCAAGGGTATGCCGTTTACCGTGACCGAATAAGACTTTTCCACAGTTCCGAGTGAATTGGCAGCCTCAAAGCGTACAACAAATGTGCCCAGCTGCGAGAATGTCCATGTCACCCCGGGAGTCTCAGCTATCTTGACATCATCCACCCACCATCCTGTGGAGAGGTCTGTCCCCTCAATGATGTTGGCCACAAATCGCACCGAGCTGTCCACCGGCACTGACAGGAAGTCATCCTCTATCGTGAACTCCACCTTGGGAGCGGCGGGGGCGGCCTGCGGCTCCCCTTTGTCGGAGCACGCCGCAGCCAGACATGTCAGCAGAGCCGCAGCAGCGGCCAGCCTGCAAAAGTCTTTCATATTACTCAAAGAATTCAATGTCATCTATGTACACAGTCCTGTTGTTGGTCGCCTCGTCGTATCCCGAGATGTTGGAACCGCTCTCATTGTACATCATGCGGAACACGATGTTCTTGCCGTTGTCAAACTTGCCGACAGGCAGCTTGTACTCCAGCGTCTCCCACTCGTTCTGGAACTTGGGCGCAGACACGGGCGCGTATTTCGTCCCTCCGTAGTCAACCCTCGGATAATACTTGTTGTTCCCGAGATAGACTTTGAAGCGTATCCCCGAATACTTGGACACGTCAAAACCCTTGTCAGAGAGCAGCTTTGAAGCCTTGAGAGTGAAATACCCCGAAGTGCTGCCGGATCCGGCGACCTGGTCGCACAGCACCTGCGCACTGGTGTTGAGCCCCTCTGGCAGGGGGTTGGTCACAAGATGGATGCCCGGGCTGTTCTCCCCGAGATTGAACCATGAGCCTATCGCAGAATCCTCAAAGTCGTCCATCAGGTCGCCAGAGGCTGTCACGCTCACATTCCATGTCCTGGAGACCGTCTCCCCCTTGCCGTTGACCGCCTCATAGCGGATGACATAGTCCCCCGCCAAGTTGAAATACCGCACGAATGTGCTCCCGTCACCGGCCATCTCCCCGTCCACATACCAGCTCTGGCTGAGGCCGCTGCCGCCATACAGCACATTAGCCGTGATGGATATGCTGTTGTTGGAGAGTATCGCTATGGACTCATCTGTGACAGAGAATGATATCTCAAGCGGACGCTCGTCCGCAATCACAGTGAATGTCCTCTCAAAGACACCCGCGTCATTGCTGCCCCTGTAGCTGACCTCATACGAGCGGGCCTCCGACAGGGCGAACGAGCCGAAGAAAGCCTCGTGTCCCTGCACCTCGCCGTCCACGCTCCACTGGTGCATCACTCCCGAACCGAGATTTACTATGGCAGCCACCTTGAGCAGGTCCAGCTGAAGCCGGTGCACAGATGTGGAGTCCCCCACCGACAGGCTGATGTCCAGGCGGTCTGACACCTCAACGCTGTACTCCCGCGTGACGGAGCCGGCCCCGTTGTGCGCGTCAAAAAGGACTGTATAGCTCCCGGGAGCCTCAAAGACATAGCCGAAGCTCCACGCGCTCGACACAAGCGTCCCGTCAATGTACCAAGACACGGACACCTTGTCCCCTGACACTGCCGCAGCCGAGAACTCGACCGTGTCTCCCACGGCTGCGGAGACGGCATCGGACGACGGCATGGTAAAGCTCACCTGCGGCGCGGCGTAGCGCACAGGCTGCGAATCTTCCTCGCAAGCGCAGAAAGCTGCAAAGGCAGCGGCAGCAGCCAGCGGCAGCATAATTTTGTGTATCGCAAGTCTCATCTCATATCCTCCAAGTCTTGTCTTAAGCCTTACTGCGCGTCATAGAAGCGGGCAAGGTTGTAGGTGCAGTCATTTATCTGCTTCATCTGCTCAATCAGGGCGTCATAGCGTGTGCAGTCCCACTGCACTATGCCCTTGTTGGAATCCCTGTTGGACGAGTCCGAGTCAGGGTTGGTCGGGTCGTTGTCCATATAAGTGAACCAGTGCCAGCCGACGCACACCCCGCTCTTGAGCAGCTCATTGACAAAGTTCTGGTAGAAGAGCCCCCTCTCATGCTGGGTCTTGACCACCCAGCCGGCCCCGGTGGTGTTGCCCATGCCGGAGTCCAGCCCCTTGACATAGAACTCAGTCACGATGAACGGCCTGCCGCTCCAGCTCTCCCAATTGCGCATGTCCGCCAGAGTCGGCTGCCATTTCTGGTAATGGTTGACAGAGATGACATCGCACCACTGCCCGGCGACCTTGAACATCTCCTCGTTCTGCAGTTCGTAATTCCACTGGTTGAACCTGTCGCCGAGGACAAGGTGGTTGGGGTCATACTTTTTGAGCGCGGTGACCACCTTGGAGAGGTAGGTCTCATAGCAGTACGCAATGAACGCCTTTTTGTCCGCAGCCGTGGCATCGTCGATGGTACAGCCGCTCTTGCCCTTGCGGGCATCGAGCCATGCCTGCGCCTTCTGGTGGTTGATGTGTGTGGAAGGCCATTTGGTCAGGCAATTCTCCAGCGCATAGTCTTTCCACGGTATCTCGTTGTCGATGAAGTATCCTATCAGGTATTTGTCCGTCTTGTACTTGTCGGCATTGCTCATCACGGACTCCACATAAGTGTCAAACTGCTCGTCAAACACCATGGCGAAATCATAGGGATACCCCTCCCATCCGGCGGCTGCGTACCCGTCACTCTCCGCGCCGGACGCCTTGAGAGCCCCGTTGTAGCTCCCCATAGGGCTGAGGATCACGGTATACGGCATGGGTTCAGGGAGCGTCCGCACCAAATCCACGGATGACCAGGCTCCGAGCGAATTGAAGCCCTGCTCCCTCAGGAATGTGGTCTCGGTCTGCGCCCACCTGTAGTTGCTGCCGAATTTGGAGGCGATGTTCGCCGCCTGGCGTTCAGAACCTCCAGGAGAGAACACGGCCACAGCCTTGCTCAAGAAGAGGTTGCCGTCCGGATCCACTAGCCACCACCTCCCGTCATGCTGCTGCACACGGAAATAGCCGTCCGTGTTGCCTATAGTCCTCTGCCACCCCCCATACTGGTCTGTGTCGGGGTCTGATGACGGGGAGAATCCCTCTATGCAGTCCACGGTATAGGCCTTGTAGGTCGTCCATGTGGAAGTGGACACCGTCTTTTTGCAATCCACCTCATAGGGGTCTCTCACAGCGAGGGTGTCCCCGCCCTGCGACGGCCCGTCGTCCGGATAGACGTCAGGTATGACGAAAGTTTCCCCGCCCGAGCAAGCATGGACGGAGCAGATGGCCGCGCATAGGGCCAATATAGTGCCAAACATCCTATTCATAATGTGAAGTGTTCTCGTCCTGCCATTCATTCACACCGTCACGGATGCGGTTGCGGAATGACAATGTGTCATGTGCGTGATACACCTCCCCGCCGGAGGTGTACTTGTAATTGAGGACTATCTTGCGGTCCTGCAGCAAGCGGCTGCGCACAAAGCGGCTCTCGCCGTCCGGCTCAACAGTATAAGAGGCGCCGGAGACCGGCTCAATGGTGATGCTGTCATCGGAGTTGAGCGTGAGCTTCATCTGGGCTGTCGAGCCGCTGTTGCCCGCCCCGACCCCGTTGGCGGTCAGGCTGAACGGTGCGACCGTGGTGAGCGACCACACCCGGCTCTCGTCCTGAGGCACGGTCGTGGCGTATACGTCAGTACGGAGCGCGACGCCTGAAGCGTCCGTGACCTCCGCATATCCCCCGTGATACCAGTTGCCGAAGAGCATATTTTCGTAATGCACCCCTATGACGGTGGACTCCCGTCCGGATATGAGACCGGTGCCGTGCCCGTCCGTCAGGGTAATGGGGATGACATATTTGGGGTAGAGGTTGCCCTCGTCCGCAAGGAAGCGGGCCGAGTCAATCTGTATGCCTATCTGCCCGAGGTGAGTCCCCTTGGCTATCAGAGCCTGCCCCGGGCGGCCGCTGCCAGTCTCAAAACTGTACATGTCCGCCGGCATGGCCTCGATAGAGGGCACATTCTTCATGATGTTAGTGATGTAGGAGAATGTGTGGGTCGTGAGCGCAGACAAGGTGCTGCTGTTGACAAGCGAATAGTCCGTCTCAAAGGATATGTACCTGTCCTCACCATTGTCGATGGTCCCGCCAAGAGCGACCCCTGTGGAAAACCGCATGCCCTCGCCCACTATCAAGCTGCGCACATCCGTCTGGTTGGCAAATCCGCAGGCCACTTCCGAATAGTCCCCTACATAGTCGTCATAGCACGAGGACACGGCGCACACTGCAGCCGCAAAGGCCCCGATTATCTTGAATGTCTTGATCATGTCGCTTCGTTGCATTTATCTTGTCCAGCTCTCCCATCCCTCATTCTGTACCAGGCCGGAGACATTGACCATCTCCTTGTACGGTATGGGCAGGTAAGCGGAGGTGAACTCCCTGTCCTCCACAGGAGTGGAGTAGTCGTACACATATGTGCCGTTGGCGCGGCGGGTAATCGTCGGCCTGTACAGCGTCCCGTTGAGGCCTTCGAGAGTCGTGCCCCAGCGGCGCAGGTCGTAGAACCATGTCCCCTCAAACGCCGTCTCGATGCGGCGCTCATTGCGCAGGAACTCGTCAAAGGCCTTCTCGCCCATTAGCGAGACTTGTTCCAGGTACTGGTCATCCGTGATGCCGGGGCTGCCGTCATAAGTCTCGCGGCTGCGTACCCAGGATATCACCTCCTTGGCGCTCAAGCCCTCAACATTCCCTGTGGGGCCGGCGATATGATTGGCGGCCTCGGCAAAGCACAGGGCCATGTGAGTCCAGCGGATAAAGAACTTGCTGTGCGGCATGCGGCTCACGCTGCTCTCTGACCAGTTGAGGCCGCTATAGACAAATTTCTTGATGTAATAGCCCGTGCGGGTGTTGTCACTGGAGACTTCGGCCTCATCCTTGCCCCCTGTCCAGCACTCGAATGTGTATGTCCTGCCAGAAGCCCCTGTGGTGATGGTGCGTCCATTGTAGAATATGTTGCTGTACAGGCGCGGGTCTCGATTGACATAGGGGTCCTGCTCATCGTAAGCATACGCCGGCGACTGCCCGGCAGGGTATCCGTCCGCCATCCCGAACGCGTCCACAAAGTCCTGTGTCGCGCCCACGGCGCCGTCGCCTTGGAAGCCCCCTGGATAGAACATCTTCTCCATGGTCTCCGAGGAGGAGTTGTAGCGCGAGCCGAACACAATCTCAGGGCTGTTGGGGTCAAACCAGTTAATGGCCTTGCGGCGGTCAAAGCCCCCAGACACCGAGCCGTCCACATTCTCCTTGAAGTCCATGACCTCCTTGGCGCACTTGGCGGCATTCTCCCAGCGCGTCACGTCACCGTCCGGGTTGAAGCGGGGGCTAGCCCAAGTCTGGTACACCAGAGCCTTGATGGCCACCGTAGTGATGCCGTCTATCCGTCCCCAGTTGCGCGACCCCAGCACAGTGAGGTCTTCGGTGTTGTCAACGAGGAAGTCCCTGTGCGCTATGGGCAGGTAGCGGTAAGCCGAGTCGCAGTCGGCAAGTATCTGGGCCACGCAGTCATCGTAAGGTGCGCGTACAAAATCGATATCCCCCATCTCCTCCGCGCTCATCTTCCATACCTTGACAGGCTCAGTGAGTATCGGGAACCCGAGCAGCTGCCCGTCCAGGCCGCGCCCGCCGAACTTCTGCAGCAGGTCCCACTCAAACCATGCCCTCAAAGCATACGCCTCCCCCCACAGCATATCCCGCAGGAGAGAGTCGAGCCGAGTGTCAAGCATGTAACGCACATTGCGCCCGTTGCCGTTCTGGAGGAAGAGATTGGTGTTGTATATGCCCTCATAGTCCCGGGTCCAGAAAGTCTGGAACGGGTAGCTTGCCGTCGAGTTGACGCCAGTGGCCATGCGGGAAATGGCGTCAGTCCTGGATGTCATCACGGCATTGTCCGTCAGGCAGTCCATGTACGCCCCCTCGTTGGTGTTGTAGTTGGACGGCATCCACTCGTAGCACTGGCCTATCAGCCCCTGCATCGTCAGCGGGCTGGACAGCACATACTCCTCATCTCTGATGGCGCTGGGGTACGGGTCCAGGAAGTCGCTGCACGAGGCCGCCGCGAGCAGGGCGGCCGCCAATGAAACCGTATTGTATATAGTCTGCTTCATATTTTGCGCAATCCTTTTTAGAATGTCAACTTGACCCCGCCAGTAAACGAACGCATCAGGGGATAGTTGGTAATCCCGGAGCTGAGCGCTTCCGGATCAACATCCTCTATCCCACTCAAAGTCAGCAGGTTGTTGGCACGGCACCATATCCTCGCCTGACGGATAAGCCCGCCGGCGCGCAGGGACGACAGCGGGAGGCTGTATCCAATCTCGACGCACTGCAGCTTGAAGAAAGACCCGTCCCGGATCCACCGCTCCGAGAGCTGGTAGTTGTTGTTGACCTTGTTGTAGGTGAGCCTCGGGGCGTCAGCCTTGCCGAGATTCTTCATCACATAGTAAGAGTAATTGGAGTCGCCCCATCCGTTCCAGAACCAGCTGTTGGTGAGCTGCGCGTCATAGAACGCCCTGAATGTCCCGGTCAGAGCCAGGTCAAATCCATTCCACCCCAGCTTGGCGTTGACCGCCCCGATGAGCTTGGGCATGCTGTCGCCGATGACACACTGGTCAGAGGCATCCACATAGCCGTCCCCGTTCATGTCCTGATATTTGAAGTCGCCGGCCTTGAGATTGTCATCATAGAGCTGCGGAATGGCAAGGGTCTCCTCGTCCGAGCTGAATTGCCCAAGGTATTTGAGCCCCCAGATGGCGGACACCGACTTGCCCACGCGCGAGCGGTAATCCTCCGCATAGTCCAGCTCGTCAATCTTGAGGATCTTGGAACGCTGCGCACTGACCCAGCCGCTCACGCTCCAGTCCACAGGCCCAAGCTTGTCTTTCCAGCCCGCGCTGATTTCCAGGCCGGAGTATGAGTACTTGTCCCAGTTCATGTACAGGGAGCCGGTGGATGTGCCGGCAAGCAGCGGCACGACATTGGACATCTGGGTGATGATGCCGTCACGCACAAAGTTGTACCCGGTCACGGAGACATCCAGCCGCCCTCCGAACGCCCTCAGGTCAACCCCGCCGGAAATCTCCTTGCGGGTCTCCAGATGCAGGTCGGGGTTGCCGAGCATGGAGGCGTAAGTGCGGTTGACACTGGAGCCTGTGGTGCTGCCGAACCACTGGCCAGTGGTGTACGGGCCGAAACGCTGCCCGTTGCTGTTCCAGGAATAGTTGTCCGTGTCACGGTTGGCGCTGGTCAGGGAGTCGTAGCGCAGCAGGCTGCCCTGCACCCTGAGCTTGAGGAAGTCTATCGCTGCCGAGCCGCTCATAAAGTCCTCATTGGACACTATCCATCCCAGCCCCACGGCGGGCGAGAATGACCAGGAGTCCAGCAGGGAGTAGGTGCCGTGCTCATTGAGAGCCAGGCTCGCGAGATACTTGCCGGCGTAGGCGTAGGACGCGTCCAAGCCGAAATTGATTTCTCTGCGGTGCTCGGAGATGAACTTCTGGCTGCGTTTGGTGATCATGTAGTCCGCGCCGATGCTGAAATCATGCTCCCCCACCGTCTTGGACCAGTCCAACTTTTCGACCAGATAGAAGCGGTTGGAGTAGTAGTCCAGCAGCCTTGACTTGGAGCTTGACTGACGTACCGTGTGGCTCGCGCTCTGCACCGGGGTCACGACCGCATTGCCGTCAGCGTCATAGCCCTCCGTGAGAATGTACGCCGCATAGTCCTCGCTCGTGCCAAGTCGCACGAGGTTGGTGGACGCGTAAGAGGCGTATGTCGTGGATTTGAGCCCCTTGAGCACGAACGGCAAGTCCACGTCCAGCTTGATGTTGAACATCGCACCCCGTATGGTCTCGGTATAGGAGCCGTTCTCAAGGATGTTGGCTACCGGATTCTGCGTGTACTGCGAAGTGACAGCATACCACGGGGTCTCGAGGTCATCGGAATTGTCCGCATAGATGGGGAACGAGAGCGGCGGGATGGTGTTGATGTCATCCAGAATGGAGGGCAGCTCCGTGGCGTTGAGAGTGCCGTAGCCGTAGTTGTTGGACTTGCGCACGCCAATGGAGGAGAGAATGCCGAACTGCGCCCCGATAAAGCGGTTGAGCCTGATGTCGAGGTTGCCGTTCAGGTTGACATGGTTGTATCCCGACGCGGGCCCCATGTCATAGATGTCATCCTGCCCCGTATGCCCGAGGTGGGCGTAGTACTTGACCACATCATTGCCGCCGCCTGAGGACACGCTCTCGCGGTCGTACATCATGGTGTTTTTGAGCAGCATCGACCTGAAATCCACTGCCGGATGGGTCTTGCTGTCCGGGTCGCCAAGCGCATAGGCGGCCACGTCGCTGCGGCTGTAGAGCATGGAGAGGCCGCTGTTGTTGCGGGCTATGTTGTTGAGCTGCGCATATTGTGCCGCATTGGCGTACTTGGGCATCCTGTCCACAGTGTTGACCCCGCTCTCCACGGACACGTTGAGATAGCGGTCATTGTAAGAGCCTTTCTTGGTCTTGATGGAGATGATGCCGTCCGCCGCAGTCGGCCCGTACAGGGTCTTCTCCAGCCCGTCCCGGATGACGGTTACGGACTCTATCTGCTCGGGGGCGAGCGGCATTTCGTTGATCTGCACAGGCACGTCATCCACCATATACATGAGGGAACGCCCGCGCGAAGTGACCGACATGGCTGCGGTCGCGCCGTACTGTCCGGTGTGCTCCAGCGGGCTGACGCCCACCTGGCCGTAGTTCTCGCGCACCTCGACTCCGGGAATGACCCCGGTCAGCGCGTTCCTGATGTCCACGGAGGAATATCTCGCAAGCTCATCCCCGCTAACGGTCACCGTAGAGCCGAGAGACCAGCGCCTCTTCTCAGTCTTGAACGGCAGCTGCACGTCATCACCCTCCCCTGCAAACATCATCTCCGCAACGAGCACCGCAGTCCCGGTGTCGGCGAGTACATCAGCGCGCAGACGCACGCTCTTGTACCCGTCCTTGGAGACGCTCACATATTCCCTCGGAGAGCAGGTCACGCTGACGGAGCCGTCCTCATAGCTCTCATAGTGGGCCAGCCCCTCTCCGACCGTCACCTGCGCCCCGGGCAGAGGGGATCCGTCGCTGTCAACCACGGCAAAGCGTATGGCGGACCGCTCCCCCGCAGCCTGTCCCTGCGCCGCCGCAGGCAGCGCGAACGCCAACATGCAAAGGGATGTGAACGCCGCGCATACAAGTGTATTAATAGCCTTTGTCATCATATCCTCATCATGCCGTTACCAGTCCATCTTTGGAGTGTAGTTCTTCATTTTGAGCAGGTCGCTGTTCTGGAAGCGGAACCAGTACATCCCGTCATTCTTCCAGCCTATCTGGCGGCTGGCAGGCAGCGCGAAACGCTCATAGCGGAATCCCGTCGGATACTGCTCCGACACCGCAGTCTTGGTGGCCCGCATGCCGTAGAGCGTAGAGCGGCCTATCTCGGGCGCGTCTTTCCAGCGACGGATGTCGCACCAGTAATGGTTGCCCTCAAAGCACAGCTCCACAGTGCGCTCATTCTTGATGCGGTCGCGGAAAGTGTCCTTGGACACGGTGTACTCGTCACGCACCGCAGGCATTCCCACCCTGGCCCTGATCACATTTACCGCCTCCAGCGAGGTCAAGGTCGCAGAGGGGGCCTTGCCGTCGGGTCCCCATGCCTCATTCGCGGCCTCGGCGTAGTTGAGATACACCTCGGCGAGACGGATGATGGGGTCGGTCAGGACGACATTCTGGTTGCCCTTGTTGGACAGCGCCCCGGTGCGTTTGCGCTCGTAATAGAATGTCTCCGTCACCCCGTCCGAAGCCCCGTTGGGCAGGGTCAGCAGAGATCCCGAAGGCTTGGACCCGTCCTCGTTGAGGTACAGCGAAGCCGGAGTGTATCCCTGGAAAGTGCACTGGTTGTAAATGACCGCATTCTCAAATCGGGGGTCACGGTTGATATAGGGGTTCTGCTCGTTGTAGGAGCCTGCCGCCTCTGCCACGGCGCGTTGCTCCTCCGTGTTGAGGGCATAGCCGTCCAGAGTCTCAAACTTGTCCACGAAATTCTGCGTGGGGCACTGGGAGGCGCTGAACGCATTGTTGGAGAAAGGATAGCCAACAAAAGACTGTACCGTGGCGGCATTGTAATTGGTCGTGCTGCTCGTCGAATACGCCCATATCTGCTCGTTGGTGTAACGATTGCCGTAGAAGTTGCGGGCGTAGTTGCCCTGGGAGAGCAGCACATAGCCCTTGCCCAGAGCCACATTAAGGGCCAGGGCGTTGGCCTCTGCGGCATCCTCCCAGCGGGAGACATCGCCGGAGGGGTTGTTGAGCGGGCTGGCGGCGTACAGGAGCACACGCCCCCTCATCGCCAGGGCCGCCACACCGTTGGGCTTGTCCTGATTGGCGTCAGACAGGTTGCCAGCCCCGGAAGAGGGGTCCCTGCGCACCAGCCCTGCCTCGTTGAAATACTCGTAAGCCGTATAATAGTCCTCGGCGCAGCGTTTGAGGAACTCATAGTCGTCCAGCGGGGTCAAGTCCCACTCGTCCTCGGCCCCCAGCACCTTGTCCACATAGGGCAGCGACCCGTAGAGCCTGAACAGCTCAAAATGGCAGAACGCCCTGACGAAATACGCCTGCCCAATCAGGTCATTGCGCTCCTCCTCGGTGCAGTCCCGTATCATGGACGCCTTTTCGATGGCGTTGTTGCACACGCGGATGGACTTCCAGGTGTTGGGCACTTTGGCGTTGTTGGGATAGTTGGAGTCGCCCTCCATATAGCCGATGAGCCATATCGCGTCCGAGCCGGTGCCCTGCTTGATGGACTGGATGCGCTGGATGCGGCTCTTGTCGCACATGTCAGTCAGCTCCTCCAGAGTGCATTTCTGGCTGTTCATGCACCAGTGCAGCGGATAATGGCAGCGGATGTTAAAGCTGGCCCCGCCATACACCGAGAAGAAATAGCTCTTGAAATTGGCGTACTTGGTGAACACCTCATCCTCCGACAGCCCCGCGTCCGGAGCCTTGTCCAGATAATCATTGAGGCATCCCGTAAGGCACACGGAGCCGAGGGCCAGCGCAAGCGCTAAATATAATGCGGTCTTCTTCATGAATTTTTCCTCCATCGTCAGAATGTCAGCTGGCAGCCAAGCTTGACTGTCCTCATCTGGGGGTATTCGCCCCACACGAGATATTTCTGCTCCGGGTCGCCCTCCAACAGCCCCGTGAATGTCAGCAGGTTGTTGCCCGTCAGATAGAGCCTCACAGCATCCACCCCCATCATCTTGCGCATGCCGGGGGTCTTCCAGTTGTAGCTGATGTTCAGCTCCTTGAGACGCAGGAAGTCAGCGTTCCTCCAGGAATGCCCGAGCAGCTTGCCGGAATATCCTCCGGTGGTGGAGGACTCGCCGTATCCCGACCATGCCATATTGGCGAATGACGAGGCCGAGTAGTGCACCGTGGCGTGAGTCCCGTCCGTGTTGGCAGGAGACCAATAGTCCGCCGAAGATGTGTGCAATCGCCAGTTGCCCTTGTAGAACTCCCATTCGTACATCTGGTCAAACACCACATACTTGCCGGCATAGCCTTGGAAGAGGACATTGACATCCAGGCCTTTCCACGAGAATCCGGCTTTAAGGGCATAAGAGACCGGCGGGTACAGGGAGCCTTTCATCCTCGTGAGGTCATCCTTGTCTATGATGCCGTCCGAGGTGTAGTCCAGAAACTTGTAGTCCCCTACAACCACATTGCTCACGCTGACAGGCAGGAAATTGGAGTGGATGTCATCAACGGAGGTCAGGTACTCCCCGTCAATCAGGTACGCCCCGCTGGTCTGGGAGCCGAGCGGTGTGCCGACTTTCTTCTGGTGCTCAAGGGAATACGGCGCGTCATCGTAGGCCAGGATGCGGTTCTCGTTGAACGAGAAGTTGCCTCCGAGCCTCAGGCGCATGTCCGTGCCGATGCGACGCGTCCAGTCAGCCTCCACCTCGAGGCCATGCTTCTTGACCTTGCCCTTGTTGAGTTCCTTGGAACTGTTGCCCACCCATATCGGAGTGTTGTTGGAGACGGACATGAGCATCTTGTCACGGTGCTCGTCAAAGAGATCCACATTGACGGTGAGCTCGTTGCCAAAAAATCCCATCTCAATGCCCAAGTCACGCTTGAGAGCCTCCTCCCACTGGACATACAGGTTGGCGGAGCTGTCCTCCTTGATGTAGCCGTTAGAGTCCTTGGAATATTCACTGACGTAGAGCCAGCGGTTGTTGGCGTAGTCGCTGCCGACCAGCCCCTCAGAGAAACGCAGCTTAAGCTTGCTGAACCAAGGCTTGAGCGGCGCGAAAAACTTCTCCTCCGATACGACCCATCCGAGAGCCCCCGCCGGGAAAAGCCCAAACCTGTTCTTGGGCGAGAACCTCTCCGAGCCGGTGTAGCCTATGTTGACTTCGGCCAGATACTTATGGGCATAGTCCCAGGTGGCACGCCCGACGAGGGCCTCATTGTAATAAGGGAAGTCAGACCCCTTGTCCTGCTCCTGCCTGTTGAAGAGGAAGAGACCCGTCACAGTGTGATTGCCGAATGTCCTGTCATAATTGAGCGACAGGTCATAATACAAGTCCAGGTAGTAGCCGCCCTGCAAAGTGTTGTCCGCCGAGGTGTACATGGGCAGCTCCACATAATAGAACCCGTCCGTGTTGGTGCGGCTCCAAGGGTTCTCGCCGGATCCGATCTTGTCAAAATTGAGGACCCAGCTCGGGCGGTTGTAGGAGGTGGTCAGGGTGCTGTACTTGTAGTATGTGCTGAGCGACACCTTGCCCTGCAATGACAGGCCGTCAGTGATGAAGCCCAGCCCCTGCTTGGCTATGATGTCGGAGAATATCTTGGTGTCTGTCAGCTGGATGAAGCTGCCTTTCATCAGCTGGTAGTAAGGGTTGCCTGTCGTCTGGTCAGCCTCGCTCTCGAGCCTGGACGAGTGCGCGTCCGGATAATCCGTATCGGGGACTTCCTCCAGCACCCAGGCCGGATAGTACATGGGGTACTTTGTGGAGGAGCTGCCGAAGATGTATTTCCACATGCCCTCGTCCCCGTCTGTGGAGACAGGCTTGTTCTTGATGCCGACATTGCCCCCGAGCTTGAACGACACCTGGGTGCTGCGCGTGACATTGAAGTCGAAATTAGTGCGGAAATTGACCCTGTCATACGAGTACGAGGAGTTGACCTTGCCGTCGCTGAAGCTCTTGAATATGGATCCCTCGTGGGTGTACCCCACCGAAGCGAAATACTTGACGAACTTGGTGCCTCCGGAAATGTTGAAATTGGCGTTGTAAGTGCGGGCGAAGTCCCGGGTCAGCTCCCCCAGCCAGTCCACATCCGGATAGCGGAGCGAATTGAGCCTCGAAGACGGGTGCCGGTACTCCTGCAGCTCCTCATCGGAGACCAGGGCGGTGAAGTTCTGGTCATTCATCATAGCGACATTCAATGTGTTCATGGTGGTGTACGCGTCCACATGCCTGGCCATGTTGATGGGATCAGACAGTCCCGTGGAGAATGACAGGTCCATCTTGGGACGGCCCTCCTGCCCGCTCTTGGTGGAGACTATTATCACTCCGTTCGCCCCCTTGGCGCCGAACACGGCCGTCGCCGAGGCATCCTTGAGGACGGAGATGTCCGCAACCTCATTGGGGTCTATTGACGCGAAATCCCTCTCTACCCCGTCCACGAGCACGAGAGGGCTGGAATTGTTGAAGCTGGACACTCCCCTGACGAGGATCTCGGCGTCATTCTGCCCCGGCTGGCCGCTGGTCTGTATGGTCATCACGCCGGAGAGCTTGCCCGCTATCGCGCTGGTGATGTTGGACGAGCCGCTCTCGACGAGGGCATCCCCTTTGACGGCCGTGATCGCCCCGACGACGCTTTCCTTGCGCTGCACGCCGTAACCGACGACGACCACCTCATCCAGCACATTAGCTGTCGGGAACAACTGGAAATTGATGACCGGGGAACTAGCCGATGCCACGGAACGCCGGATGCTGTATCCTATGAACTCGCAGCTGAGCACATCCCCCTCCGACACCCCGGACAGCGAAAAACGGCCGTCCAGGTCGGTAATCGCGCCATCAGAAGTGCTGGAGTCTATAATTGAGGCTCCGATGAGCGTTTCCCCGTTCTCGTCATACACCGTCCCGGTCACGGTAAATCTCCCGTCGGACGGCTGGGGCGAGGTCTTCGGCACTGGCTGCGCGGCCGGTGCGGGCTCTGGCTGCCCCTTGCGCCAGATGACCGCCATGCTGCCCCGTAACGCAACCTCATAGCCGTCACCGAACAAGCGTTTGAGAGCCTCGGGCACGGGCACGTCAACAAAGCTTGCGGTGACCTTGCGGGACGGGTCAAACGAGCCGGAGTCATAGATAAGCGAGAGCCCCGACTTGCTCTCAATCTGTTGCAGCGCCTCCGATAGAGGAGTGTCACGGAACTCAACTGTGACAAGCTGGCTCTGGGCTGCGAGGCGCACGCACGCCAATGACAGCAGCGCGGCAGCCGCCAGTGTCCTTATCAGGTGAAATCGTGTCATCAATATTGCAGTGTTACTAATTAATCTTGGTCATAATCTCTTGCCGGGCCCGGATGCCGGAGGCTCTCATTCAGGGGAGAGCCATACTACATCGCCCTCAGAGCGGATGGACATCGGCACTATCAAGGCCAGGGCTGCAAGGACATCATCAAAGGTCTCCTGATTGTGCAGCTTGAGCGAGATAGTCCGGTCAAGGCCATCCAGCCCCTCATCCAGATATATGGTCTTGCCGTAGAGCTCGGAGAGGAATGCCGTGAGACGCCGAAGTGGGACATTGAGGTACTCCAGATTGCCGTCCATGAGGGCCTGATATGCTGGGGCGTTGATCTGGGCGACGACTCCCGCGCCGTCGAAGCGGTTGTACCTGAGGGAATGCCCAGGCTCCAGCGCATAAACTTCACTGGCATCCGTCCTGAACTCCACCGCGCCGGAGAGCAGGGTTGTCCTGACATCGCCAGTAGCGGCATTCTCCCGCACATCGAAGCGTGTACCCTTCACGACAATCGAGCACCCATCCATATTGATCGAGAACGGGTGGGCGGCATCAGACGAGATGTTGAAATACGCCTCCCCCGAGAACTCCACACTGCGCCGCTTCTGCGAGAATCTGGAACTGTAGCGGATCCAGCTGTCCCCCCGCAAGCTCACAGCGCTCCCGTCCGGGAGCGTGACATTGGCGTGGCTGCCTGACTGGCAAGTGACCTCGTGCCATTGCTGGTCGTCAGGAGTGCGCAAATACCAAATGCCGATGGCCACGAGAGCCGCTACAGCAGCAGCGCACACCCACACGAAAATGCCGCGCCCAACCCCCTTGCTGCGGGCCGGGACGGCACGACGGATGCGCCGCTTCACCTCACTAAGGGACTCCTGCACTCTCCATTCCTCCTCCCCGGGACGGCCCATGGCCGCCTCCATCCGCTTCAACGCGGACAGGGCGCCGACATCTGACTCCACCGCAGAGAGCAGCTCCTCCACTTGGCTGGTGGAGGCCCGGCCGGACAGATACGCCCGGGCGAGGATATTGAATCTTTCCTTTTCCATTGCCTATTTAATAACAATCCGGAGAGCCGGTTTTTAACCCGGCTAATGAAGAATCTTCGCCTTGAGCTCGGAAATTGCACGCCTGAGGTGCTTGTGCACGGCGGCATCCGAGATGCCGAGACGCCGTGCTATCTCCCTGTTGCGCAGGCCCTCCACACGGCTCAAGCGGAACACTTCTGTGCAGCGCCCCGGCAGGCTATCCACGGCTGCGTCTATCTCGGAGCGCAGCTCCGCCCAGATGCACAACGCATCAGCATCCTCCCCGAAATCGAGGTTATACATCCTCTCAAAGCTGTCCGCTCCGTCCGGAATGTCCAGCCGGAAGCCTCCCCGCGCCAGCTCGCGCTTCCTCTCATTGATGCAGGCATTGCGCACCATCCTGTACAACAGGCCTCCGAGCGAAGCTTCCTCATACCTGTCCCCGCACTCCCACAGGCGGACAAAACAATCCTGAACGACATCTTCCGCCCTCTCCTCCGAGGAGAGGAAATGTCCCGCATAGGCCTTGAGCCTGGGATAGAACATCCGGAAAGCCCCGTCGAAAAGTTTTTCATCCATCGCTCAAGAGAGCCCCCTACAGCATGCGCTTGCGCTTGAAGAGTATCCAGAACACGCATATCAGCAGCGCCATGAGCGCCAATATGGCTATCCACGCCCACCTGTACCCGGCAAACGGCAGGGTGACGTTCATGCCGTAGAAGCTCGCTATGAGGGTCGCCGGCATGAGCAGCAGGGAGATGAACGTGAATATCTTCATGATCTTGTTCTGGTCGAGGTTGATGATGCCGAGCACGGTGTCCTGCAAGTACTCGAGCCTCTCGAACGTGAAGTTGACATGGTTAATCAGCGAGGAGATGTCCTGCAAGATGACTCCCAGCCGCTTGTCCAGGTAGTCCGGGCAGCTGTCGCTCTTGAGGATGTTGGTGATCAGGCGCTGCTTGTCCACCATGTTCTCGCGGACGACCATGGCATTCTCCTGCAGCTGGTTGATGTCCAGGAGGAACTCCTCGTTGATATCCTCTTCCTGGTTGATCCGCTTGCTGAACTGGGACGCGTTCTTGGCCAGCAGCTCAATGATGTCCGCGTCCAGGTCCACGCGCCGGTCCATGATGGCTACAAAGACCATGAATCCGTTGAGAAACAGCCCGGGGCGGGCCAGCATCTTGGTCTGCAGGGAGTCAAACGAACGCAGCCGCGTCTCCCGCAACGTGGTGAGCACCGTGCCGCTGAGCACAAATGACACCGGGTCCATCGACATCTCATCCCCCTCCGGGGACATGAAATTGGTGTTGGCGAACATGGCCACGTCATTCTCCGAGAAACGGGACGAGCTCTCAATCTCCTCGGCCTGCGCACGGCTCTGGATCTCTGTGCCAATAAACGCCTCCGCCGCCCTCTTCTCTTCGCCGGTGGGCTCGAGGAGGTCTATCCAGAGGGTATTCTCCTTGCTGATGGCGGCAAACTCCGTTTCTGACTGTGTGAAAACAATCTCACTGCCGCGTCTGTAGAAAATCTTGATCATAGCCTTCCTGCTGTTGGTCCGGCGTGTCGTCGGAATGGTTATGTGGCCTCCAAAAACGGCTTGGCACAAAATATCCGCCGGCTACGGAGCAGCCGGCGCGGCAAAGGTAAAAAAATTATCTCAAAAAAGCATCCCCGCCGCAAGGAAGATGAGCACCGCGCCCCCGATGCCCTCCGCGACTTTGCCGAACCTGTGACCAAGCCTGTGGCCGAACGCCATGCCCGCCGCCACGGCGAGCATCGTCATCACAAGCACCGCCGCCGAGTTGGCGGCCATCATTCCCCATGACTCATTGCCCATGGACAGCGACGCTCCCGCGACAAAGGCGTCAATGCTGGTCGCCAGCGCCCCTATCACAACGTTGCGTATCCCGTCGAGGTTGCGCACCTCGCCGCCCTTGCGCAGCGCGTCCGCCACCATAGACCCGCCGACATACGTCAGCAGCAGGGTGCCTATCCACTTGGCAAACCTCCCCGCGACTCCCACAAAGAGGTCACCGAACGCGTAGCCAAGCAGCAGCAGTCCTGCCTGCACCACGCCGAACACTATGGCGACCACGCTCACGGAGCGGACGTCTACGCGCTTCAGAGTAACGCTTGAGCAAATAGACACTGCAAAACAGTCCGCACAAAGCGAGGCCGCAAACACAAGCACGGCCAGCACTTCGAGAAATCCGCTCATCTCTGTCATGGCTTGAACGGCTGCCGCCCGGCAATGGACCTGCCCAGCGTAAGAGAGTCCGCGTACTCCAGGTCATCCCCGAATCCCAGGCCTCGCGCCAGCGTGGTGACCTTGACCCCGGCGGACTGTATCTGCCGGTAGATGTAGAATGACGTTGTCTCCCCCTCGACATCCCCGCTGAGGGCGAGTATAACCTCCACAGAGGAGCAGTCCCTCCCGCGAAGCCTCTCGACAAGGCGGCCGATGTTGAGATCCGAGGGCCCCACCCCGTTGATCGGGGATATGATGCCGCCGAGGATATGATAGACCCCGGAATACTGCCCGGTAGCCTCAATGCTCATCACGTCCCTCACGCTCTGGACGACGCAGATGGTGTCATGGTCACGGCGCGGGTCGGAGCAGATGCTGCACAGGTCATCGTCGGAGACCATCATGCATTCGCGGCAGTACTTGACGTCATCCACGAGGGCGTCTATGCTGCGGGTGAAATAATGCACATTCTCCTTGGGCTGCCCGAGCAAGTGCAAGGCAAGCCGCAGGGCGCTCCGCCGCCCCACGCCCGGCAGGGAGGAGATGGCCTCCACGGCGTTCTCCAGCAGCTGTGAGGGATACTTTTCGCTCATGCCCGCATCCCTCCGCTGTGGAACTCCACCAGCCTGTCCGCCGGCGAGGAGAGTATCTCCGTCAGATGCACCCCGCACCCGGCGGCGATGTCACGCAGCATGTCGCGCAGCTCGTAGGCGTATCCGCCCACGACACCCACGTCACGCCCGGGGAACTGGCTCACCGAGCGCTCAAAGAACGAGCGGAAATTGTCCTCCACAAGCCCTCTGACGTACTCGCTCTGCGGCACATGCCGTACCAGCCACGGGGCGAACGAGCCAAGGTACGCCGCAGGCGTCGCGCTGCGGTACACAGCCGCCACGATTGACGGGTAATCGGCATTGAACGAGGCGGCAAACTCAGAGGCCAGCGCCTCCGGCGCCAGCCCCTTGAGATAATCCGCCAGGAAACGCCGCCCGAGCACGGCCGTGCCGCCCTCATCCCCGAGGATAAAACCGCCGGACAAGACAGTCCTTACGACTTTGTCCCCGTCGTACAGGCAGCAGTTGGATCCGGTGCCGAGGATTGCGGCAACGCCAGCCTTGTGCCCGAAGAGGGCGCGCGCCGCCGCCAGACTGTCAGAGGCGCATTCCACATAGGAATACGGGAAATACTCCGCCATCTCGCTGTCCAGCATCCCGGCCGCATAGAAATGCACCTCCTTGATGGCTGACGGCGACACGTCCAGACGCATGTACGCCTCCCTGACGACAGCCTGCACGGCCTCGCGCGGCATGGACGCCACATTTATGCCTCCAGTCCGGATACGGCTCAATTCGCCGTCCGGACTGATGAGGCTCCATTCTGACTTGGTGGCCCCGGCCTCCACTATAAGAGTCACGCCCACAGACCTGACGCTACAGGGCTTTGCCGTCGGAACCGAGGACTTCCTTGATCTTGTGGATGTAGAGCTTCTTCATCTCGTCGCGGGCAGGGCCGAGATACTTGCGAGGGTCAAACTCGCTGGGCTTCTCGTCGAATATCCTGCGTATCGTGGCTGTCATGGCCAGACGGGAGTCAGAGTCGATGTTGATCTTGCACACCGCGCTCTTTGCGGCCTCGCGAAGCTGCTCCTCAGGGATGCCGACCGCGTCAGGCATCTTGCCGCCGTGGGCGTTAATCATGTCCACATACTCCTGAGGCACCGAGGACGAGCCGTGCAAGACGATAGGGAATCCGGGGAGCTTCTTCTCGATCTCGTGCAGCACGTTGAATGCGAGCGGCGGCGGAACGAGGCGTCCGGTCTTGGGGTCACGGGTGCACTGCTCGGGCTTGAACTTGTAAGCGCCATGCGAAGTGCCGACCGATATGGCGAGAGAGTCGCAGCCGGTGCGGGTCGAAAAATCAATGACCTCCTCCGGGCGGGTGTAGTGAGACTCCTCGGCGGAGACTTCCTCCTCCACTCCGGCGAGCACCCCAAGCTCGGCCTCCACGGTCACATCGTACTGGTGGGCGTAGTCGGCGACTTTCTTGGAGAGGGCGATATTGTCCTCGTAAGGAAGAGCCGACCCGTCAATCATCACAGAGGAGAAGCCCAAGTCCACGCAGCTCTTGCAGAGTTCGAACGAGTCGCCGTGATCGAGGTGCAGGACTATCTGGGGATGCTCCCAGCCCAGCTCCTTGGCATACTGGACAGCGCCCTCGGCCATGTAGCGCAAGAGCGTAGGGTTGGCGTAGTTGCGCGCGCCCTTGCTCACTTGCAGGATGACCGGGGATTTGGTCTCGGCAGCGGCCTGGATGATGGCCTGGAGCTGCTCCATATTGTTGAAATTGAATGCGGGGATGGCATACCCGCCTTTGACTGCCTTGGCGAACATCTCACGGGTGTTCACAAGGCCAAGTTCTTTGTACGAAACCATATCTTTGAGATATAAATGATAAGCAATCCACTACAAAAGTCGCGCAAAAATAGTTATTTTTGGGGAAATATTAAACACGCAATGGACAACGGCAAGGCAGTCATTTTCTCGGCCCCGTCAGGCGCCGGCAAGAGTACGGTCGTGCACCATCTGCTCGGACTCCACCCGGAGTTCGAATTCTCCGTCAGCGCCACATCCAGAGCGCCGCGGGGGGACGAGAAGGACGGGACAGACTACTATTTCATTGATGCGGACAAGTTCAGAGACCTGATAGCGCAGGACGCGTTTGTCGAATATGAGGAGGTATACAAGGACAGGTACTACGGCACTCTCAAGTCCGAGCTGCGGCGCATCTGGGACTCCGGGCATGTCGTGGTGTTTGATGTGGATGTCAAGGGAGGCTGCAATCTCAAGCGGTATTTCGGCGGCAACGCCCTCTCCATTCTGATACTTCCTCCCAGCATCGCCGAGCTGGAGCGCAGGCTCCGGGGGCGCGGCACCGACAGCGAGGCTTCCATACGCGAGAGGCTTGACAAGGCCCAGGCGGAGATGGACTACGCCCAAGGCAAGTTTGACCGCACCCTCGTCAACGATGTGCTGGAGGACACGCTGCGGGAGGCCGAAGACATGGTAGGCTCTTTTCTCCGGCAATAACCGTCCCTGCCTTTCATGCGCATCGCTGTCTATTCCGGATCGTTCGACCCTCTCCATATCGGGCATCTGGCGATAATGGAGGAGCTGTCCCGTGACAGGGAGTTCGGCTGGACATATCTGGTCGTCTCCCCGCAGAGCCCGTTCAAGCACGAAAGCCTCGCCCTGAGCGGGCAGACGCGTTACCAGGCGGCGATAGAGGCCGTGTCCAGACACCCCCATCTGCGCGTCAGCGTGGATGACATCGAGCTGCATATGCCCCCGCCCCACTACACCATACGCACCCTGGACGCCCTCAAGGCGCGGGAGCCGGACAACGATTTCACGCTGGTCATCGGGGCTGACAACCTGGACAGCATGCGCAGGTGGAGGGACTACAGGCGGCTGCTGCTTGAGTACGGGGTGGCCGTGTACCCGAGGGAGGGGTACGACGCGCATCTCCTGAAGAGGCAGCTGCAAGATGAGGACAGCCGCTACAGGATACAAATAATCGACGCCCCTCTCTGCAACATCTCCTCGACACAAATCAGGGAGGCGCAGAAGAGAGGCGCCGATATTTCAAGCTTCCTCATGTGAGGCAGCCGGGGACTTTTACTGCTCGTCAGGAGTCCCGGGATCCTGAGGCCCTTGCGGCCCCTGAGGCCCCTGCTGAGGGCCTTGGGCTCCGCCCTGAGTCCCGCTCATGCTCTGGTACAGCTCGCCCATAAGCCTGTTGATCTCCTCGGTATAGCGGTCGATGTCAGAGACATTCTGATTCTTGACCGCCTCCTTGAGGGAAGCCAGAGGGGCCTCGATGGCTGACTTCTTGTCAGCGGGCACTTTGTCCCCGTTGTCCCTGAGGAACTTCTCGGCCTGGAACGCCAGGGCGTCACCGTTGTTGACCTTGTCCACGCGCTCCTTCTCCGCGGCGTCCGCAGCCTCATTGGCTTTGGCCTCGTCCCGCATGCGCTGGATTTCAGCCTCGCTCAGCCCGCTCGAAGCCTCGATACGGATCTTCTGCTCCTTGCCGGTAGCCTTGTCGGTCGCCTTGACATTGAGAATGCCGTTGGCGTCAATGTCGAATGAAACCTCAATCTGAGGGATGCCTCTCGGAGCGGGGGCTATGCCGTCCAGATGGAACACGCCTATCTGCTTGTTGTCCTTGGCCATGGGACGCTCGCCCTGAAGCACCCTGATCTCTACGCTGGGCTGGTTGTCAGCCGCCGTGGAGAACACCTGGGACTTCTGCACAGGAATGGTGGTGTTGGACTCGATGAGCTTGGTCATCACTCCGCCGAGGGTCTCGATGCCGAGAGACAGCGGGGTCACATCCAGCAGGAGGACATCCTTGACATCGCCCGCAAGCACACCGCCCTGTATGGCAGCGCCGATGGCGACCACCTCATCCGGGTTGACGCTCTTGTTGGGCTCTTTGCCGAAGAAGTTCTTGACCAGCTCCTGCACTTTGGGAATACGGGTCGAACCGCCCACGAGGAGCACCTCGTCAATGTCCGAAGTTGAGAGATGAGCGTCCGCGAGAGCCTTGCGGCAAGGTTCGATGCTGCGCTCGAAGAGGTCGTCGCAGAGCTGCTCAAACTTGGCGCGGGTAAGCGTCTTGACCAGATGCTTGGGGATGCCGTCCACAGGCATGATGTAAGGGAGGTTGATCTCCGCCGAAGTCTGGCTGGAAAGCTCTATCTTGGCCTTCTCCGCAGCCTCCTTGAGCCTCTGGAGAGCCATAGGGTCTTTCTTGAGGTCGATGCCGCCGTTCTCGGAGGCGAACTCGCTGGCAAGCCAGTCGATGATCTTCTGGTCGAAGTCATCACCGCCGAGGTGGGTGTCGCCATTGGTGGACTTGACCTCAAACACGCCGTCACCGAGCTCCAGTATGGAGATATCGAACGTGCCGCCGCCAAGGTCATAGACGGCCACCTTCATGTTCTTGTTCTTCTTGTCCAAACCGTACGCGAGCGCGGCCGCAGTCGGCTCGTTGATGATACGCTTGACATCCAGCCCGGCTATCTTGCCGGCCTCCTTGGTAGCCTGACGCTGCGAGTCAGAGAAATACGCAGGCACCGTGATGACGGCTTCCGTCACATCCTGGCGCAGGTAGTCCTCCGCTATCTTCTTCATCTTCTGCAATATGATTGCGGAAATCTCCTGAGGCGAGTACAGGCGGCCGTTGATGTCCACGCGCGGAGTGTTGTTGTCACCCCTCACCACCTTGTACGGCACACGCGCGACTTCCTTGCCGACCTGGTCGTAGGTCTCGCCCATAAACCTCTTGATGGAGAACACCGTGTTCTTGGGGTTGGTGATGGCCTGACGTTTGGCAGGGTTGCCTATCTTGCGCTCTCCGCCGTCGGTAAAAGCCACGACGGACGGAGTGGTCCGCTCACCCTCGCTGTTGATAATGACCGTAGGCTGGTTGCCTTCCATGACAGCCACGCAGGAGTTCGTGGTGCCGAGGTCGATTCCGATAATCTTTCCCATAATGTATTTGTACTTTATTGTTTCTGTTAAACGTCCCGCCGCAGGTGTCATGCGCCCGCGGACGCAGGACGGGATATCCAATGCCGTGCCAGCACGGAGAGGACTGACATTTTGACAGAGGAAGACACGTGCGCGGACGCATATTCGGCGCAGTTCATTATATTTGCAGCCGTATGGCTTACAGACGACTTTCAGAGGACGAATACGCCGCTCTTGCACAGCGGATACTCTACGAGGACAACCACCTGCTCATCGTGAACAAGAGAGCCGGGGAAATCACCCAAGGTGACAGGACGGGAGACGAATGCCTCGCCGACACGTTCAAGGCGCTCATCGCCATTAGGGACGGCAAGAGAGGCCATGTGTTCCTGGGCGTGCCGCACAGGCTGGACCGCCCCGTAAGCGGCATAGTGACGCTTGCCAAGACCTCCAAGGCCCTGGAGAGGATGTCCCGGATGTTCCGTGAGGGGGAGGTGCGCAAGACCTACTGGGCTCTGTGCCACGAATCCCCTGACCCGCCGCAAGGCGAGCTCTCCGACTGGCTCGTCCGCAACGAGAGGCTCAACAAGTCGTTCGTTTGCGGCGCGGGGACAGCAGGGGCAAAGCAGGCCCGGCTGCGCTACCGCCTGATCCATGACACCGAACGTTACCATCTGGTCGAAGTGGAGCTGCTGACAGGGCGGCATCACCAGATACGCTGCCAGCTGGCGCATATCGGATGCCACATCAAGGGAGACCTCAAGTATGGGGCGCCCCGCTCTAACCCGGACGGCAGCATCTGCCTGCACTCGCGCAGAGTCAGTTTCGTCCACCCCGTAAGCGGCGCGGACATCGACGTGACGGCCCCGCTGCCCGAGTCGTGGGCCAAGTTCTATATCCCCACCGCTTCCCTGTAGGTGTCCAGCCATTCGCGTGGAGTCATGCCCTTGAACATCTTGAACGACATGTTGAACGACACGGTGGAGTTGAAGCCTGACATCTGCGAGACCTCCTCCAGCCGCAGGTGAGGGTCTTTCTTCATCAGCGAGAGCGAGTACTCTATCCGGTGCCAGTTGATGAACTGGCGGAAGTTGCGTCCCGAGAACACGTTGATTGTGCGCGAGAGGTAGACCCGGTTGGTAAAGAGCTTTCGGGCAAAGAACTCCAAGTCCACCGAGCTGTCCAGATAGGGCTGCTGCTCATTCATAAACGACATCACCCTGCGGTACAGCGCGCCCATCTTGCGGTCGTCAAACCCTCCCTCCATGTCCGCGCTGCGCAGGCTGCCTTTGACGATGACCTTGATAGCCCGCTCCTTGGCGGGAGTCAGCACAAGGGTCTTGCCGGAGCTTTTCCTGACATAGAGCGACCCTGTCGCCACCATCGAAAGGGCGGACGAGCAATACAGCCCCATGCTCTCGCCGTCAGCAAAGCCGAGCACGATGACAGAAAGATCCATCAGCCCCACATACAGAGCGCCGCTGATCCACATCATGTTGAGCCACACCTCGTCATTGCTGAACAGGGGCGTCACCTTGCGGCACTTGAGACGAAAGCGCACTCCCTGGTACACCAGCACGGACATAGCCGTGCCCAACGGCAGGCACTCGGTCTTGAGGGTGACGGCGGCGGAGGGCGAGGCCAGATACAGCAGCGTCACTGCCAATGCCGCAGCCAGCAGCCCGCCGGAAAACGCCAAAGACAGCCACGCAGGATATTTGGGGTCTGGGTGGAACGCCGCCAGAGCCGTGCCCACTATCAGGTCTGCCGGCACACATGCCATAGCCGTCCGGGCCATGCCCGTGAGCATGTCGGCGGCAAACAGCAGCAGAGGGGCGGCGAGAGTGCACAGCTTGTACACAAAAGGGGCCTTGCCAGGAAAGAACCGGTAATACAGACAGTCAAACGTGATCAGACACAGGACCAACAGCACATAGAAAACGATGATCAGCATAAGAGGTTCGATTATAAAAGGCTCATTTGTTATGCGGTTTTCCCGGCAAATTATAAAAAAGGCCGCATCCTGACAATGCGGCCTCGGGTCTATAAAAAAATTTGCAATGTTTCTTACTGTTTTTTATGTTTTTTACGATGAACGCCCGTCCTTATGGTGTCAAAGCCCTCACCGAACACGCTGCTGGCCTGGGACACCGAGACAAAAGCGTTCGGGTCCAGCTCCTTGACCTTGTAGGTGACCTGCGAGACCTCGGAGCGGCGAATGAGCAGCAGAAGCAGCTTGTGCTCCTGCTTGGTGTACCATCCGACAGTGTTTATCGCGGTCAGTCCCCTGCCCATCTCATTCACAATATAGTCACCTATCTCTTCGTAACGTTCCGAGAATATTAGCATTTTGGCGGAGGACTGCCGTCCCAGCATCCACAGGTCCACGGTCAGCGATGAGGCTATCATCATCAGCAAGCCGTAGATGAGGTCGGCGAACATCCTGCCGGGCAGCAGGAGGATGGACGCTATGATCACGGCATCCAGCATCATCAGCGCCTTGCCGGTGGAAATGGGCCAGTACTTGCTGATGGACAGGGCAATGATGTCGCTGCCCCCCGTGCTTCCCCCGCACATGAACGTTATGGCCAGCCCCGTCCCCTCAAGCAAGCCCGCTATGATGGGGACAAGCACCGTCTCCGGCACGTACAGGAAATGCCCGGGCACGGACTTGATACAGTCCCACTGCGGGAACAGCCACAGGAAAAATGCGCTCGCCGCTATGCACCATATGGTCTTGATTCCGAAACGTCCGCCAAAGATGAATACGGAGAAAATCAGCAGGAACACGTTGATGACCGCATATGACGTGGAGACCTCAACCGCCCCTCCCGTGGCGTACTGTATCACGGTGCAGAGGCCGGTCATGCCCCCGCTGGAGAAGTTGTTGGGAATCATGAACGCGTCCCAGGCGAAAGCGTACAACGCCACGCCAAAGGTCATTATCGCGTACTCTGAGACTTTCTTAAGCATTAGGCCGGACCACTATGTTGACAATCTTGCCCGGCACCACTATGACCTTGACTATGGTCTGGCCGGCGATGTATTTGGCCGTCTGGGGCATTGCAAGCACCTTGGCCTCGACCTCCTCGCGGGACAGGCTCTTGGGCAGGCCCGCAGTGAAGCGGGTCTTGCCGTTGAACGAGACAGCATACGTGCAGCTGTCCTCAAGCGTATATGCCTCGATGTACTCGGGGAACTTGGCGTAGCTGACGCTGCCCTCGTGGCCGAGAGCCTGCCACAGCTCCTCCGCTATGTGCGGGGCGAACGGCGACAGCAGCACCACCATCGGCTCGAGGATTTCCCTCTTGCTGCCCGCCCCCAGCGCGGTCAGATCGTTGAGGGCAATCATGAACGCGCTGACGGTGGTGTTGAACGAGAACGCCTCGATGTCCTCCCGCTCCTTGCGGATGAGGCGGTGCAATATCCCCAGCTCCTCCCGGCTGGCCTTGTCATCGGTGACAATCAGCTTGTCCCCGTCAAAGAACATTCTCCAGAAGCGTTTGAGGAACCTGTGCACGCCGTCAATGCCCTTGGTATCCCAAGGCTTGCTCTGCTCCAGCGGCCCGAGGAACATCTCGTAGAGCCTGAGCGTGTCAGCCCCGTAGCGGTCGCAGATGTCGTCAGGGTTGACGACATTGTACATGGACTTGCTCATCTTCTCCACGGCCCATCCGCAGATGTACTCCCCGTTCTCCAATACAAACTCCGCGTCGGCATACTCCGGCCTCCATTTGCGGAACGCCTCAATGTCCAGCCTGTCATTGTGCACGATGTTGACATCGACATGTATCTCGGTGGTCTTGTAAGAGTCCTTGAGTCCGCAGGACACAAATGTGTTGGTGCCTTGTATGCGGTACACAAAGCTGGACCTGCCCTGTATCATGCCCTGGTTGACAAGCTTGCGGAAAGGCTCGTCCTCGCACACGCAGCCGATGTCATAGAGGAACTTGTCCCAGAACCTGGAATATATCAGATGCCCCGTGGCATGCTCCGTGCCGCCGATGTAGAGATCCACGTCGCGCCAGTACTCGTCCGCCTCACGAGACACGAGAGCCTTGTCGTCGTGCGGGTCCATGTACCTGAGGTAGTAGGCGCTCGACCCGGCAAAGCCCGGCATCGTGCTCGTCTCCAGCGGCCATCCATCGTATGTCCAGCCCTTGGCGCGGGCAAGCGGCGGCTCGCCCGTCTCGGTGGGCTTGAACTCGTCTATCTCGGGCAGGGTGAGGGGCAGCCTGTCCAGCGGAAGCGGGGTCGGGATGCCGTCCTTGTAGTATATCGGGAACGGCTCGCCCCAGTACCTCTGCCTGGAAAATATCGCGTCTCGCAGTCGGAAGTTGGTCTTGCGGTGGCCTATGCCCTTGGCCTCGACATAGTCCTTGGCGGCCTCAATGGCCTGCGCCACGCTCATGCCGTTCATAAATCCGGAGTTGCACATGACCCCCTCCTTGGCGTCATAGCTCGACTCCGACACGTCGCATCCCTCGATGAGGGGAATGACCGGCAGGGAGAACTTCCGGGCGAAAGCCCAGTCCCTGCTGTCATGCGCGGGCACAGCCATGATGGCCCCAGTGCCATAGCCGGAGAGCACGTACTCGGATATCCAGACGGGCACCTTGGCCCCGTTGATGGGATTGATCCCGTACGCCCCGCTGAACACCCCGGTCACCGTCTTGGTGTCGGAGATGCGCTCGCGCTCGGTCTTCCTGGAGACCTCACGCACGTACTCGTCCACCGCTTCGCGCCTGTCGGGCGTGGTCAGCTCGCCCACAAGGGGAGACTCCGGGGCAAGCACCATGAAAGTCACTCCGAACATGGTGTCCGCCCTGGTCGTGAATATCGGCACGTCCACTTCCTTGTCCCCGCTGAGGCACTTGAATATCACCTCTGTCCCTTCCGAACGGCCTATCCAGTTGCGCTGCATCTCCTTGAGGGAGTCTGTCCAGTCCAGAGTGTCCAGCGAGTCCAGCAGCCTCTGCGCGTATGCGGAGACCCTCAGCTGCCACTGTGTCATCTTCTTTTGCACTACGGGGTAGCCTCCCCTGACAGACAGCCCCTCCTTGACCTCATCGTTGGCGAGGACGGTGCCCAGCTTGGGACACCAGTTGACGGAGGTCTCGCCCTGATAGGCTATGCGCCAGCGCATCAGCGCGTCCGAACGCTGCCCCTCCGTCATCGTGCGCCACTGTTCCGGGGAAATGCCGCCATACCCCTCTGTCTCTATGCGGCTCACCAGCTCGCTGATCGGACGCGCCTTGTCCAGGTCAGGGTCATACCAGCTGTTGAACATCTGTATGAACGCCCACTGCGTCCATTTGTAGTAGGCCGGGTCGCAGGTGCGCACCTCCCTGCTCCAATCGTACGAGAATCCCAGCCTGTCCAGCTGGCTGCGGTATCGCTTTATGTTTTCCGTAGTGGTCACTTCGGGATGCTGGCCGGTCTGTATGGCATACTGCTCCGCAGGCAGGCCGAAGGCGTCATATCCCATGGGATGGAGGACGTTGTACCCGCACAGCCTCTTGTAGCGGGCCACTATGTCGCTGGCTATGTACCCCAGCGGATGACCGACATGCAGCCCCGCGCCGGACGGGTAAGGGAACATGTCCAGGACATACCATTTGGGCTTGGGGCTGTCCTCCGTCACCTTGAAAGTGTCATGCCCGGCCCACCATGCCTGCCATTTGCTCTCTATTCTCTTGAAATCGTAATCCATCACTCTTATCTTTTGTTTTTCTTCTCCAGTCTGAATTCCACCCACAGGGACATTTCCGCCCTGACGGGCTTGCCCCTCACCGTCCCGGGCTTCCAGTCCGGCGAGGCGCTTATCACGCGCACCGCCTCGTCGTCCAGGCGCCCGTCCGCCCCTTTCAGGACTTTGACGTCAGTCACCTTGCCTTTCTCGTCAATGACGAAATCCACCAGCACACGCCCTTGCACTCCCTCCCTGACCGCGCTCTCGGGATATTTGAGATACTGGTACACCCATTTGCGCAGGAACACCCTCGGGTCGGTGTTGCCGAGGAAGGATGGCTTGCGGTCGCAGTCGTAGTAAGGCACGGTGGCGGGAGTGTCAGCCTTGCGGTCGCGCAGGGCCGTCTCCACGTCAAACACCGGCTTGGGCGCGGAACTCAGGCTGACGGCGAAGTTGAATATATATTCCATCGCCTTGTCCATCTCATCGTACTGGATGATGTCGGGAGTGTCGCCCTGGGTCTGGAACTCGGAGTACGGCCCGGTCGTAAACATCACCGAGGGTATCTCCTTGTCATAGAATGCCATCTGGTCAGAGGGGAACATCTGTGACGAAGTGATCTCGGGCTTGACCGGCTGGAGGGTCGAGTTGACCGACTCTATCAGGGCATTGAGATCAGGGTTGGACGCGGTGTACGCGTACAGGCCGGAGCGTCCCATGCCGACCGCCTCAAGGTCTATCATCGCGTCAATGCCCGCCACGTCGCTGAACGAGCGGTTGAGAAAATACCATGAGCCCGCAAAGGTCTGCGTCGAGGCTCCGAACGCCACGAGCAGCACTGAACGGCCGAGCAGGAGCTGCGACGTGGACAGCCTGCGCCCCAGCTCAAGGAGCATCGCGACTCCGGAAGCCCCGGCGTTGGCCCCTGGCAGCAGCACCTGCACCTTGTCCCCGTTGATGGTCATCTCACGTGTGCCGCTGCCGTCCATCCGCGCACCGATGACTATGTAACGCTCCTTGAGAGTCCTGTCGCTGCCGGGGATGAATGCAATGACATTGCGCGAAGTCAGGGTGTCGCCGTCCGGCTGCCTGATGCCGAAGATGTCCCCGCCATCATCCGAGAGAATGCTGATGTCATACGATTTCAGCACATTGGTGACGTAGCTTGCGGCCGACTTTTCTCCCTCAGACCCCGCAGCCCGGCCTCCCAGCTCCGGGGAGCAGAGGTACGAGATGTGGTCCTTGAATGCGGAGACGGTCTCCCCGTCCCCGAGATCCTGCACGGATGGAGTCCTGTACTGTCCAAGCAAGGGTAACGCCGTCGTCACCGCGGCGGCAAGAGCAAAAAAGAAACGTATATGCCTTGTCATAATGCTGTCACAAGCCATTGACCAATATCCATGCGTCCGGAGGGCAGAACGGCTCCGAGACCAGCCGCCGCAAAGAGCCGCTGAACTCCACTATGTCGTCAGTGCATGCCGCCAGCACAGCCTTTGTGCCGTTGCGGTAAGCCAGGGTCTCTACAGAGTACCCGGCATCCGACACCTTGGACGAGAGCCTCCTGACATTCTCCTCGCTGGAGAACGCGCCGAGCACCACCGAATAACGCGCCGACGGAGCTCCGACAGGCAGATTGCCGAGCTTGGACAGAGGGGTAACGGCAAGAGTCCCGTCCTGCAGAGCCCTTACCGCAGAGAGAGAGTCATCCTGACGGGCGCGGGCCCGCATGGAAGCCTCCCGCGCCGCAGCAGCCGAGTCACGGGCCGCAGCAGCCTCCTGCTCACGCTCACGCGCCTGCTGCGAGAGCACGGCGAGATCCTCCGAAGTCGGACGGCCTGCCACCTTGCGCAGGAAATCGCAGCCGCCCGCCGCCATCAGGCAGAGAGCCAGCGCCAGGGCTGTCAAACATTTATAGCACATAGTCCGCAAATTTAGCCGTCCTCCCCCAAAAAAGCAACTGGCCCGCGCCCCAACGCCTCCGCATTCACATGCGCACTCACCCGGCCACTCAAAAACCAATTAGAGTCCCTTGTACAGGGGCAGTCTCCAAAATCTCCTTACACTGACAACGGGAATAATCCTCCTCCGCAAAGACTCCCGTGTTGACAACCGACTGCGCCAAACGCCTGACCAGCGACACTGCGACACTGTTACCTATAAGTTTCATCCAGCGCGGGCGAGCCTCAGGCAATTGGAAATCATCCGGGAACCCTTGAATACGGCATGCCTCGGATTTGGTAATTTGACGATAATTGTGAGGGCGGAATATTTTCCGCATAAATTGCTCACGCAACTCATTAACATCTTTCGCCTCTATGTCCACAGTGGCGATATAGTCATTGGTGTCGCTTGCCACCATGGTAGGATAAATCTTGGACGAACGCAAGAAAATGCGGTTAATTCCGTTCAGCCCTGCACTGATACGGCTGTGCCTGAAATCATACCGGTACTCGACGCATTTGGCAAGCCCTCTTTCTTCAAGAGCCGCAAGCGTGTCCATTATCCCTATCCTGCGTACCCGGAAAATGCGCCTCGTCTTCAACTCATCGACATTAACGGTTCCGGACACCGCAAACGAAGCAACGACTCTTTCATCTTCATTCAACTCCGCGCCATCGCCCGCAATCTTGTAGAGATAGGGCACTTTTTTGAGCACATTCTTTTCGACAAGCCCATCCAACTCGGATGCGGTGACGGATGAATCCAATGCGAGAAAATGCTCCACAGACAAAGGATTGCCGTCCAGGGGGCCATAGTCGCGCTTCCGCCTGTTAGAAAGGAGCAGGTTGCATATATGCTTTTCCCGTTCAGTAGTGTCCTCAATATCCCAAGTGTGAATAGTGGTGCTCCCGTTCCTTATGTCATTGAACAAGAAATAATCGTTCAGCCCCACGTCATTGCAAGACAGGCTCCACCTTGGAGCGCTTCCTGACAGAGGGCGGTGAGATTGTGCCCTCGCTCCATCCAGGACATCACTCAATCTGACCGCCCCGGGGCATTTCGCGGGCAGACGGAAACGCTTGAGATACTTCTCCTCCTTGAATCCGATGATGTATATTCTAACCCGGCTCTGGGGCACACCATAGTCGAATGAGTTAAGAATATACTTCTCCGCATGGTATCCGGCCTCCTCAATCCTGGACAGTATGTATCTGAGAGCATCACTGTTTCTGGGATCAGAGAGCCCCTTGACATTTTCGAATATGAACGCCTTGGGGCGAACTTTGTTCAGCAAATAAATGGTGTCGTTCCACAGCTGCCCGCGGTCATCATCAAAACCCAAGTTTTTCCCGGCGATTGACCAGCTCTGGCACGGCACTCCCGCAGTCATGAAATCATGTTTGGGGAGAGTCTCCAGTTTCGTTATGTCACCGAAATTGGATGATTCAGATTCATGGTAATTGGTGCAGTAATACTTGATTGCATCCGGAGCAATCTCGCTGAACCCCAAGCACTCCCCTCCTGCATCAGATAGCGCGGTACGGAATCCTCCTATGCCTGCAAACAAATCGACGAATGTGAAATGTGCCGCCATTGTCACTTCAAAATGTCATTATCAAACCCTTCAGGCGGCTCAATGCCAAGGTACTCACGGTAAATCCTCTCCCGGTATTTCACCCCGAGCCTGTTAATCTCGCGAATGAAGAAACGATATGTTCCCTCTCCGCCCACAAGGTTCCAATATTCCTCTCCAATAAGGACAGAACTGTCATGCCGCATATCAAACCAGCGCGCCGGGAAAGTCCAAGCGTAATCCTCTCTTCTGCTGCCATAAGGGTTGTACGGGAGGGCATAGTAAGCGCTTTTGACAGGACGCTCATTCATTGAGAGAAGCTTGAACAGCTTCTCCTTGCTCACTTTAGTCTGGTCGCTGTTGGGCAAGGGGCCTTTCAGCTCAAAAGCGTAATTCTCTCCAGTACGGGCGCTTGGTATGAAAATGTCACAAACCACATCAACAGGAACAGGATTGCCGCCACCAGCCCTGATATACGCCAATTCATTGTCCCAGTCCGGCCGAGTCCGCACGCCGCCGCTGGGATGTTCCAGCCTGTTGAGCACTTCCTGTATCCGCCTCAAACTGACATCCCCTACAGTGCCATGCACCTGATAGCCCTGCATGCAGCTCCCGTGATAGACAGTAGCCGCCGAAACGGTCAGTTTCTCCCATATCGACCCGAACGGCGTAACAAATCTCCTTTCAAAATGGGAGCCTTTGAATATTTCATCGGGAACCAGAGCGGCATACAGCGGCTTTGAAGCATGATGGTGTTCAGCCACAAAAGGGTCGGCATAAAGAACACGCTCCATCACCTTGTCCATCATTGTCCTGACCTGCTCCAGGACAGCTTTGCTCACCAGCTCTTTGTTATCCATCTGTCACAACCATTTTGAATGGTAAAGTTACAACAAATGGCGCACTTTTGCGCACCCGGCAGGAAAAGACATTCTCCCAAACATCTCCCCGCCGTCATACGGCGTTGACGCAGGTCTCGCGCTTGTCAGGGGTGAGGGTCAGGCGGATGGAGAAAGGAGAGCCGCCCTCCTTGCCCCCCTTCATGCGGGCGGCGATAATATATTCCGAGACAGGATCCTCCACATAGCGTGTCACAGCCCGCTTGAGGGGACGCGCCCCATATACAGGATCGTAGCCGGCATCGGCGATAAAGCGTTTGGCGGAGGGCGTCACGGTCATCCTGTAGCCGGCCTCCAGCACACGCTTCTTGAGCCCCGCCAGCTCAATGTCTATGATCTTGGACATGTCGTCCCGGGTCAGGCTGTTGAAATACACCCTCTCATCCACCCGGTTGACGAACTCCGGGGGGAACACCTTGCGCACCGCCTTTTCCAGCACGGCGCGGCGGCCGGCCGAGATATCCTTGCCCGCTGCGGCAAAGCCTATCCCCTTGCCGTACTCCTCCATCTCCCGCGACCCCACATTGGAAGTCATTATCACGATGGTGTTGCGAAAGCTCACAGTCCGGCCGATGGAGTCCGTCAGCCGCCCCTCGTCCAGCACCTGCAGCAGCAGGTTGAACACATCCGGGTGCGCCTTCTCAATCTCGTCCAGCAGCACCACGCAGTACGGCTTGCGCCGCACCCTCTCGGAGAGCTGGCCTCCCTCCTCATAGCCCACATAGCCCGGAGGGGCGCCTATCAGCCTCGATGTGGAAATGCCCTCGCTGTATTCGCTCATGTCGATGCGCACCATATTGTCCTCGCTGTCAAACAGATATTCGGCAAGGCACTTGGCGAGGTGGGTCTTCCCCACCCCAGTGGACCCGAAAAACAGGAACGAGCCTATCGGCCTGGAGGGGCTTTTGAGTCCAGCCCTGTTCCTGCGGATAGCCCTCACGACCGTGTCAATCGCCTCGTCCTGCCCGACTATGCGGGCGCGGAGCCGCTGGGGCATCTTCAGCAGTCGCGTCCCCTCGCTCTCCGCCACCTTGGTGACCGGAATGCCGGTAATCTTGGACACCACCGCCGCCACATCCTCGGCATCCACAACTGCCTTGCCGCGAGCGCCGCCCTTGCGGATCAGGCCCAGACGCACCATAGAGCCGGCCTCATCCATCGCGTCCACGGCCTTGTCAGGGAGAGCCCGGTCGGTGACATACCTGTCAGAAAGCCTCACGCATGCCTCCAAGGCCGCCTCCGTATATGTCACTTTGTGGAAACTCTCGTACCGTGACTTGACATGCTCGAGTATGGAGAGTGTCAAACGGGTGTCGGTGGGGTCAACCACCACTTTCTGGAAACGCCTGTCCAGAGCCCCGTCCTTTTCCACAATCTTGGTGAACTCGTCCATGGTCGTCGCGCCGATGCACTGGATCTCCCCCCGGGCGAGCGCGGGCTTGAGCATGCCCGCCGCGTCCAAGCTGCCGTGCGACCCTCCGGCCCCCACCATGGTATGGAACTCGTCTATAAAGAGTATCACGTCAGGGCTGGCCTTGAGCTCAGCGATGAGCTCCTTCATGCGCTTCTCAAAATCTCCCCTGTACTTGGTGCCGGCCACGAGCGACGCCACATCGAGGGAGACAATGCGCTTGCCGGCAAGCACGGAGGGGATGTCCCCCGAGACTATCCTCTGGGCTATGCCCTCTATGATTGCGGACTTGCCTACGCCCGGCTCCCCGATGAGCATGGGATTGTTTTTCTTGCGGCGGCCGAGAATCTCTATCACCCTGTCCGTCTCGCTCTCGCGCCCCACCACGGGATCCAGCTTGCCGTCCGCAGCGGCTGCGGTAACGTCGTAGCCGAACTCCCTTATCCGCGAATCCTGCTCCCCGGAGTCCTCCTGCGCAGGAGCGGCCTGCCGGATGCTGACATCGGCGTAGGGGCTGTCGTCATCATCCGAAAAGCTCACTGACGCATTGGGATGCTTGTCCGCCGCGTCCAGCATCCCGCTTCGGCGCAGATGCGAGAGCAGCCGCGAATGGTTGACTCCGCGGGCCAGCAGGTAACTCTGCCCCACGCTCCCGCTCGAACGGCTGATGGCGAGCAGCAGGTGCACCGACGAGACTTGCGAATGCCCCAGCGCGGAAGCCACTGCGATGCTCAAGCTGATGGCCGCCCGCGCCTGACGCGAATATGAGACCTCATCCATGTCGGTATAAGAGATGGGGTCGCCCCCGGCTATCTCGGCATCAATGTAACGCTTGAGGTGCATAGGATCCACGCCCAGATCCTCCAAGGCCTTGTAAGCGTCGCAGCCGTCCTCTCGCAGGATGCCCAGCAGGAGGTGGTCAACGGTGATTTCATAGGATCCCGTCCGCATCGCCTCCTCCAGCGCATACGCGACTATACGGCCGATTTCGTCTGACACGTTCATTTCCATAAGCAAGGCAAAAATAGCAAAATCTTTTTGCTATATTTGTATGTTTTAACCGTACATGTATGAATGGAGAGGAAATGAATGTGGAGCCGGCGGTGACAGGCGTCATTGAGCCGGTGGAGATAGACCACGAGATGAGGACAGCCTACATCGACTACTCGATGTCTGTCATAGTCTCAAGGGCCCTGCCCGATGTCAGGGACGGGCTCAAGCCGGTGCAGCGGCGTGTGCTGTTCGGCATGGACGGGCTCGGGCTGAGCTCGGGCGGGCAGACCAAGAAGTCCGCCCGTATAGTGGGAGAGGTCCTCGGAAAGTTCCACCCCCACGGCGACTCCAGCGTCTATGACGCGATGGCCCGGCTCGCGCAGAAATGGAACCAGCGCTACCCCCTGGTATTCGGTCAGGGCAACTTCGGCTCGATGGACGGGGATCCCGTCGCGGCTATGCGTTACACCGAGGCCAAGCTGATGAAGATGACCGAGGACATCCTGTCGGACCTCGACAAGGACACGGTGGACTTCCAGCTCAACTTCGACGACACCATACCTGAGCCCACCGTGCTCCCCACCAAGGTGCCCCTGCTGCTGCTCAACGGCTCGTCCGGCATCGCGGTGGGAATGGCCACCAACATGGCCCCGCACAACCTGACGGAGTGCTGCGACGCGATATGCGCCTACATAGACAACCCCGACATCACCACCGAGGGCCTGATGGAATACATCAAGGGGCCTGACTTCCCCACCGGCGGCATCGTCATGGGGCGGCAGGGCATCATTGACGCGTTCGAGACCGGGCGCGGCAAGGTGACAGTGCGCGCCCGCACCGAGATAGAGGAGAACGACAAGGGGCGGGAGACGATAGTCGTCACCGAAATCCCCTACATGGTCAACAAGGCGGAGATGATCAAGCGCATCGGCGAGATGGTCTCCGAAAAGAAGATTGAGGGGATATCCGACATCCGCGACCTCTCCGCCAAGGGCGAGGTCAGGATAGAGTTCCTGCTCAAAAAGGACGCTAACGCCAACGTCGTCCTCAACACCCTCTTCAAATACACGGCCCTGCAGTCCAGCTTCGCCTACAACAATGTCGCGCTGGTCGGCGGGCGCCCCCGCACCCTCTCCCTCAAGGAGATCATCAAGTACTTTGTGGAGTTCCGCCACGAGGTGGTGGTGCGCCGCACCAAGTTTGAGCTGGACAAGGCCCTTAAGAGGGAGCACATCCTGGAGGGGCTGCTCAAGGCCATCGACATCATCGACGAGATCATAGCCCTGATCAGGGGGTCGCGCAGCGTGGATGCCGCCAAGGAGGGCCTCATATCGCAGTTCGGCTTTGACGACGAGCAGGCTTCCGCCATCGTGGCTATGCGTCTGGGGCAGCTGACAGGACTGGAAAAAGACAAGCTGCAGACGGAGTACGACGAGCTCGCCAAGTTCATCGCCCGCTGCCGCGAGATACTCGCCAGCGTGGAGGAGCAGCTCGGGGTGGTCAAAGAGGAGACCCTTGACATGAAACGCAAGTACGGCGACAAGCGCCGCACCGAGATAGTCATGTCGGCCGAGGAGTTTAACCCCGAGGACTTCTATGCGGACGAGGATGTCGTCATCACCATCTCGCATCTCGGCTACATCAAACGCACTCCTCTGACGGAGTTCCACTCCCAGAACCGCGGAGGCCAGGGACGCAAGGCCGGGGCTGTCCGGGACGAGGACTTCATAGAGCACATCTATGTCGCCAACATGCACTCGACCATGCTGTTCTTCACCGAGAAAGGCATCTGCTACAGGCTCAAGGTATATGAGATCCCCGAGGGGTCACGCACTTCCAAGGGCCGCGCGGTGCAGAACATCCTCTCCATCGACCCGGAGGACAAGATCAAGACCTACCTCAATGCGGCCCGCATCGAGGACAAGAGCTATACGGACACGCACTTCGTGACGCTGGTGACCAGGCGCGGCATCATCAAGAGGACATGCCTGAGCGAATATGCCAATGCCCGCAGCCGCAACAAAGGCCTCATCGCCATCAGCTTCAAGGATGGTGACGGCCTGCTCGACGCGCTGCTGACAAACGGACACGAAGAGCTGATGGTAGCCGCGCGAGGCGGGCACTGCTGCCGCTTTGACGAGATTGAGGCGCGAGAGGTCGGGCGCAGCTCCATGGGCGTGCGCGGCATACGTCTCGAAGACGACGATGTGGTAGTGGGCGCTGTCAGCTGTGATGTCACAGATCCCGGCATCGACGGCCGCACCGTGCTGGTGGTCAGCGAGAACGGCTACGGCAAGCGCTCCCGCGGTGACGAATACCGCAAGACCGCTCGCGGCGCCAAGGGGGTCAAGGCCCTCAACATCACGGACAAGACCGGGCCGCTGGTGGCCATCAAGTCCGTGACCGAGGACAACGACCTGATGATCATCACCCGCTCCGGGCTGACGATACGCATGCATGTGCGTGACATCAAGGTCGCCGGCAGGGTCACTCAAGGCGTCAAGCTCATCAACATACGCGAGGGCGACTCCATAGCCGCAGTATCAGTCGTCGCGGCGGAAGAGGAGGATGCCGGAGCGCAAAACGCAGAAACAACAAACCAATAATATTTCATCAATCTCCATCATTATGAAAAAGATTGCTATAGCCATCGCGCTGCTGGCCTCTGTGCTGACAGCAGGTGCGCAGGTCAAGTCCGAGTCTGCCGTACGCAAGGCCGTCGAGTCTGCCAAAGCGGCAAGCGAGAACCCCAAGAAAGCCGCCAAAGCCGACACATGGGTCAAGCTCGGCAAGGCATACATTGACGCCTACAACGCCTCGGCCGGCCCGGGCATGGTCGGGCTCGGCAAGGCCGAGATCAACTTGATGCTCTCCGGAACCAAGCCCCTGTCTGCAGAGACTGTCACACTCGCCGGGGAGACATACACCAAGGAGGTGTACCCTACGTTCAACTACTATTACAACGCCAACAACGTGCTGGCTATAATAGAGATTACCAAGCCGTACTACGAGGACGCGCTGGGACAGGGGCTGGAAGCCTACAAGCATGCCGCCGAGCTGGACGCCAAGGGATCCAAGAGCAAGGACATCGCGGCCGCCATCTCCGACATCTCCAGCAAGTACCAGAACGAGGCCTACAACGCCTACACGTTCGGGGAGACCGGCAAGGCTGCCGGGCTGTTTGAGCAGGCTGCGGACGCGTCAACAGTCCCTCCCTGCACCGCTGTGGACACCAGCTCGTTCTACAACGCGGGATTCCTCTACGCGCAGGCCGGCGACAACGCCAGCGCCAAGAGGCTCTTTGTGAAGTGCCTGAACGACTACGGCTACGCAGGGCCGGAGGGCAGCGGCGATGTCTACGCCCGCCTTGCCGGCATCGCAGAGCAGGAGGGAGACAAAGAGAGCCAGAAGAAGTATCTCGAGGAGGGATTTGCCGCCTACCCGCAGAGCCAGTTCATCCTCATCGGGCTGATCAACTACTATGTCACCAACCACGAAGATACGGGGCGGCTGTTTGAGCTGATCAACGCAGCCAAGGCCAATGAGCCGGACAACGCCTCGCTCTACTATGTCGAGGGCAACATCTACAAGGAGCTCGGCGACTTGGACAAGGCGGTTGAGGCCTACCGCAAGTGCGCCGAAATCAACCCCAACTACGAGTACGGCTATATCGGGGAGGGCATCCTGTACTACAACAAGGCCATCGACATTCAGGACGAGGCTTCCAAGGAGCTGGACGACGCCAAGTACATGGCTCTCGTCAAGGAGTTCGAGACCTCGCTCAAGGCCTGCATCGAGCCCTTCGAAAAGGCTTTTGAGACCACCAAGGATGACAGCCTCAAGGTCAGCATCAGCGAGTATCTCAAGAACGCCTGCTACCGCTTCCGCGAGGATGACCCGTCCTACCAGACAAAGTACGACAAGTATTCAGCAATTGTCAGCGCCGGGACGGCAAAATGACAATCTGGCCATATAGTCACAAGGCGAACGGCTGGCTGGCGTTGAGCCCGCTGGCCGTTTTCCTCATTGTGTACCTCGCGACGTCGCTGGCGGCTGGGGACTTCTACAAGGTTCCCGTGGCCTCGGCATTCCTCATCGCCGCCATCTATGCCGTGCTCACTGCGCGAGGCAGCTTGGAAGAGCGTGTCAGCACATTCTCCAAGGGGGCTGCCGACAAGAATGTCCTGCTGATGATATGGATATTCGTGATGGCCGGGGCATTTGCGGGCAGCGCCAAGGAGATTGGGGCGATAGATTCCACTGTCAACGCCACCCTGATGATACTGCCGGGACAGCTTCTGCTCTTCGGCCTGTTCGTGGCGGCATGCTTTGTCTCCATGGCCATGGGCACCAGCGTTGGCACAATAGTCGCCCTCGTCCCCATAGCCAGCGGCATCGCCGGGCAGTCCGGGGCCAGCCTCCCGCTCACGACGGCTGTCATAGTGGGAGGAGCGTTCTTTGGGGACAACCTGTCATTCATCTCCGACACCACCATCGCCTCTACGCGAACGCAGGGCTGCTCCATGGCTGACAAGTTCAAGGCCAACATTTGGGTGGCGGGGCCGGCTGCGGTCATCACGGCGGCCCTGTACATAGTCATGGGACACGGCATGACGGGGGTGCCCGAAATAGGGCAGGTAGAGTGGCTCAAGCTCATCCCCTATCTCTCCATCATCGTCCTCTCCCTGACCGGGATGAATGTGCTCTCCGTCCTCTCCATCGGAATAGCGCTAAACGCGGCCATCGGCCTGGGCACGCGCGCGACCGGATGGACAGGCTTTCTCGGGAGCATCGGGTCTGGCATCGCCGGCATGGGTGACCTCATCATCGTGACGATGCTCGCGGGAGGGATGCTGGAGCTGATAAAGGAGGGCGGAGGGCTGGATCTCATCATCCGTGGGCTTACAAATGGAATCAGAGGCAAGCGCGGAGCAGAGCTGAGCATAGCCGCTACGGTGAGCCTTGCCAACCTGTGCACAGCCAACAACACCATAGCTATCATCACCACGGGGAGCATAGCCCGCAAGATAACGGAAAGGTATGGCCTCGACCCGCGCAAGACCGCCAGCATCCTCGACACATTCTCATGCATCGTGCAGTGCGTCATCCCCTACGGGGCGCAGCTGCTCATGGCCTCCGGACTGGCCGGCATCCCTGCCGCAGCCATCATCGCGCATCTGCACTACCCCCTGATACTGCTGCTGGTATCCCTTCTGTCTATCCTGCTGCGCCTGCCACGCCGTTACAGCGGCGTATAGAACGCCACCGACAGCAAGGCGCAAGTCCGTCAGAGAGCCTTGCGGAACGCCAGGCAGGCGTTGTGCCCGCCAAATCCGAACGAGTCGCTGACCCCGAGATCAACTTCGGCGCGGACAGCCTCATTGGGCGTGTAATCCAAGTCGCATTCCGGATCCGGGACACGGAGATTGATGGTCGGGGGGATAATCCCCTCGTTGAGCGCATATATGGTGGCGATGGCCTCCGCGACTCCGGTGCCGCCGAACATGTGCCCGTGCATGGACTTGGTGGAGCTGATATGGCATTTGCGCGCGTTCTCCTCGCCGAACGCGAGCTTGAACGCCTTGGTCTCGGTGCTGTCGTTGAGGTGAGTTCCGGTGCCGTGGGCATTGACATACACCCTGTCCTTGGCGGGATTGTATCCGGCTTCCTCGAGCGCGAGACTGATGCAGCGGGCCTGCGTTGTGCCATCCGGCCTCGGGGCGGTGGCGTGATACGCGTCACAGGTGCTGCCGTAGCCGACCAGCTCGGCATATATATGCGCCCCGCGCGCCCTCGCATGCTCATACTCCTCCAATATCATTGCTCCGGCTCCCTCGGACATTACGAAACCGCCCCTGTCCGCGCTGAACGGACGGCATGCGGTCTTGGGGTCTTCGTCACGGGTGAGAGCTCTCGCATTGGCAAAGCCGGCCAGCCCAAGAGGGACGGCGGCATAGTCGCAGCCGCCTGTGATGACGGCGTCGAGGTAGCCGTGACGTATCGCCCGGTATGCCTCCCCAATAGTGTGCGTGGAAGTGGCGCATGCTGTGACGACGCTGATGCAGCCTCCCTCGGCCCCGAATTTGATGGCAATGTTGCCGGCGGCCATGTTCTCTATCATGGTGGGGATAAAGAGCGGCGACACCCATTTGCCGGAGGGGTCTTCCACGAACTTGGCCACCTCCCGGCACACTGTCTCAAAGCCGCCCACTCCCGAGCTGTAATACACTCCAAGCCTGAAAGGGTCGATGTTGCGTCCGTCGCCCGTGGCACTGATGCCGCTGTCCTCCACCGCCTGCCACGCCGACGCTACGGCGTATATGGAGAATTTGTCTTGCTTGCGGACAAAGGGCTTGTCCATGCCGTACCGCTCCGGGTCGAAGTCCCGCACCTTGCCTGCAATCTTGACCGGAAGATTATCTGTCGGGAATTCGGTGATATAGTCGATGCCGCATACGCCGTTCTTGAGGTTGTCCCAGAATGCCGCCACATCATTGCCAAGCGGCGAGAGCACACCCATTCCTGTAACTGCAACTCTTCTGTAATCCATTTGCGTCTATTTAGGAGGAATGCAAAAATAACATCTTGCGCCCAAAATAGCAAACGCCCGCGCCACGTCCAAATGTTGATGCCATAACCGTCTCCCCTGACCGCATCTGTCACATTCCCGAAAGGCAACACGCTGATTCGCTGGCAATTGTAATCCGAAATCGTGATGGGTGAATTGCAGGAAACGACAGCAGGTGAGCCATTGGCTGGCCAGCGGCGGAAGAATCATTTGACAGGCTCGAAAAAATGTTATATTTTTGCATAAAAGATAACACAAATATGAGGTATCACAGCGGAGATAGGGTACAGACGGCATTCCGGCTGCGGCAGGAACTGGTCGGGAGACTCAAACGGGAGGCGGCAAGACGAAGCTGCTCCGTCAACAAATTGGTCGAATCAGTGCTTGAGAGAGCGACTGGGCTGGAATGGCCTTCCATGCCGCAAGATGACGGCACTGACGCGTGGCTTGACAGCATGGCCTGCTGCACCTCCATGCCAGACCCGGATGTCGTGTCCGAAGATCCGAGACTGGCTCATATCTTGGGGGCATGAGAGTGTTCGCCGATACCAATGTCCTGCTGGACGTACTGGTGCCAGGACGAAGATATGCTGCAGAATCTGCCATAATATTCCGTCTGGCCCGAGACGGCGGACTGGAAATGCACATGACCACACAGAGTATAATAGATGCCGCGTATGCGTGCATCCGTTGCCCGGGATATGACAACAGCAGATTCCGCAATGCGGCGAGGGAGCTGTTGAGATATGTCAACGTTGGCGGCATTGACATTTCAGCATTGTCAAATGCCGTCAAGTCAACGGAAATCAACGACATTGAGGATTGCGCTCAGGCATTCTACGCAGACGGGAGGCGTTGCGACATCATAGTGTCCGGCGACAGGGCATTTCGCATACCTGATATGGCAGACCCCGTCCCGGTGATGACTCCGGCCGAGTTCACCGCGCACCTGCATCCCACATCTTCCGCACAGGCAGAAGAGGCGCAAGCGCAGGCATAAAGAGAGCAAACGGCCGATGTATCTCCCCTCCGAACCTTTCACTTCACCGCAACAAGATAAGCGTAAGTAATTCAAATATTTACCGCCAACTAACCAACTTTTTACCGAAAAGTTTTTATACTTTTTGCCGAATTTTTTCTCGACTTTTTGCCGAATTTGATATCTTTACCCTCAAGATTACTTGGTATGGAAAGATATAGATATAGAATAGCCGATTCACTTCTAAAGAGGAAACTCAAAGGCAACGGAGCAGTTGTGGTGGAGGGGCCGAAATGGTGCGGAAAAACCACAACGGCCGAACAGCTGGCAAGAAGCATCATATACATGGATGACCCGGACAAAATCACAGAACGTATCACCATAGCAAATATGCGACCGAGAGATTTGCTCATTGGAGACACCCCACGTCTGTTGGACGAATGGCAGATTGCGCCTCAGCTTTGGGATGCCATCCGTTATGAAGTAGATCACCGGAAAGGGCAAGGACATTTTATCCTCACCGGCTCCTCTGTCCCTATTCAAGAGGGAGATGAAATACCGGAAAATCAGAAAATAAGACACACCGGAACCGGCAGATTCGGTTGGCTCAGAATGCGTCCGATGTCGTTATGGGAATCAGGAGAATCCAACGGAACAATCAGCTTGGGCGATTTATTTAAGACCCCTAAAATGATTTATGCAAAACCCGGGCTTGCCCGAGAGGACATTGCATATCTTATCTGCCGAGGCGGTTGGCCCGAAGCTCTTGAAATGGACAAGGAAATAGCATTGGACAAGGCTTTTGACTATGTTGACGCAATTGCAGAGCGTGACATGTCCCGTGTAGATAACACAAACAGAAACCCTGAAAGAGTGCGGCGCCTGATGCGTTCCTACGCTCGTAATCAATCGTCTCAAGCAACTTTTGAGACGATAGCCGAAGATATGAGGACCAACGAGCCAAAGTCGCTTGACACCGATACAATAGCCGCCTACATCACAGCCTTGCGTAAACTCTTTGTTGTTGAAGAGTCAGAAGCGTGGAATCCCAACCTGCGCAGCAAAACCGCTATCCGAACATCTAACACCAGATATTTCACGGACCCGTCAATAGCTGCCGCAAGTTTAGGTTTAGGCCCCAATGACCTTCTGAACGATTTCAATACTTTTGGCCTGTTGTTCGAAGCCCTTGCCGTAAGGGATTTAAGAACATACGCTGACGCGCTGATGGGAAAGGTCGCCCACTACCGTGATGTAACGAACCTCGAATGTGACGCTGTTGTTCATCTGCGCGACGGAAACTATGGCCTTGTGGAAATAAAAATCGGCGGCATCAATCTCATAAACGAAGGGGCTGATTCACTCAAGAAGCTCAGCGACAAGATTGACACCACCAAGATGAAAAAGCCGTCATTTCTAATGGTTCTCATTGGCATTGGTGATCTTGCTTACCGACGGGAAGATGGCGTGTACGTGGTTCCAATAGGTTGTCTGAAAGACTGAATCCATTCCGGATAAAACATGGTTCACATCCAGACCGCGTTCATCTGAAGAATCATTTGGCGGCATTGACATTTCAGCATTGTCAAATGCCGTCAGGTCAACAGAAATGCCGGATATGCCTAATCCCGTCCCGGTGATGACTCCGGCCGAGTTCACCGCGCACCTGCGTCCCTCGCCTG
>CAZKVW010000003.1:54761-65793 GCA_964556285.1 uncultured Muribaculaceae bacterium | reverse complement strand
GGCCTAGCCCCCTCTTAGAACGGATACCCCACCCCAAAATGCACAGAATATCCGTCCGACCTGAACCAGCCGCGCGGCCCGAGCCACGCCCCATTCCCGGTCGGGTCCCTGAACTTGAAACCCGCGTCAATGCGCACCACGAGGAAATTGAGGTCCGCCCTCACCCCGACACCCCAGTCAGCCGCCAGCGTCTTGTAGAAATCCCATCCGAAACCTCCCGCCTCATCATCCTTGTCCATGAGCGTCCACACATTACCGACATCCGCGAACACGGCCCCAGCCAGTTTCCAGACCAAAGGGAAACGGTACTCGACATTGGCCTCAATCCTGACATCACCCGTCTGACTTGGAATCGAAAACGACTTGTCCTCTGCCACACTTCCCGGCCCCAGAGCCCTTGACTGCCAGCCTCTCATGGAATTGGCCCCGCCCACATAGAATTGCTTTTCAAAAGGCAGCGACGACGAATTGCCATACGCATATCCCGCCCCCGAGACAAGCCGTGCCGCCACTGACTGCCGGTCATCCTCTCCGAACACCCAGACCCGCGAGAGCGTCCACTCAGCCCTCGCGAACTGAGAGAACGGCGCACCCATGACAAGCCTCGCGCCCGACTCATCCTTCCCCATCCACTGGCTGAACATGCTCAGGACATTGCCTGAAAGGTCAAACGAGAGGCGCGTGTACCAGTATGTGGCATCCGGGTTGATGCGCGGTGACGAGGAATAGTACAGTGTCCCTCCCGCCCCGGCGTCAAAGTGATCCTGATACGAATAGCGCATGAAAGGGTTGGCGGCGAGCACATTGTAGAAATCCGGGTTGAGCTCGTACAGACGCACCATGTTGAGCTGCAGCGGGTACAGCTGATACTGCCAGCGCCTCTTGACGCTGCCTGTATAGCCGAATGTCGCCGAAAAGATGTTCCGCATATATTCCGGACGGTCCTGGTAACTGTAAGAGACATTGAACTCGGTACGCGGGACAGAAGGCCCTCTGAAACGGCTGTACGGCAGCCCAAGGAATTTCGGGAAGCTGATGCCGGCAGTGACGCCAAGCTCGGTGGCCCGGGTGTCATGCCTCGGCTTGAACTGGAAGTTGCCCAAAAAGCTCAAGTTGAGCCATTCCCCGCCATGAAAGAGATTCTTGTGGTGATATTTGAACTGCGGAGAAATGCCGATAAGCCCCGAGGAATTGGTGGACGCCTCCAAATCCACCTCGAAGCCCTGCACCTTGGACTCGGACAGGCTGATGTCACAGTCCACGTGAGTCGAGTCAGCCCGCGACAGCGAGATGGCCACGCTGTTGAACACATTCAGGGCGGACAGCCTGCTGTAGGTGGTGTTTATCACCCTCTCGTCATACAGCTGTCCCGGCTCTATCGTGTTCAGCCCCTTGAGCACACTCTCCCTGAACGGAAGAGCGGATGAATGCGATATGCTCACCCTGCCGATGCTGCTCTTGCGCAGCGGGCTGTCTCCCTGCTGCGGTGAGCTGTTGCGCGCGTACTCCCGGACACTCATGTACAAGACAGCGCGTCCAGGGTACTGCATCGTGTCAGCCTCAAAGAAGAAGTGTTGTGCGGTAAAGCCGTAATACCCCCTTGTCCTGAGCCTGGACGCCAGCCTCTCGCTCTCCTTTTCGAGAGCGTCCTCGCGCAGGAAGTCACCTGCATGAACAGTCACAGATGCCGTGTCGGCATAGAAATCCTCGGCAAACTCCCCCTCCGGCACATCGAACACAACCTCTTCAATGGGGATGCGCCGCCCGGCGTACACGTTGTAGCGCACCACGGCCCTGTCGCCCCTGACCACAACCTCGTCAGTCACCGTAGAGCCGTAATAGCCCAGATAATCCATGTGCGAGCGGATATTCTCCGCCGAGGTCTTGGTTGAACCCCTGTCCAGAATGACGGTCTCCCTTCCGAACAGGCGGAATGACGCCGGCTTCTGCCTGATGTACGGGGTGAGATCCCCAGGGCTGACATCGTCGGCCCCATACACATTGACGGCATTGCCCGCGAGCCTGTACTGCCCCTCCGCCAGTTTGGAGGGCGCAGAACACGACACAAGAAGCGTCACTACGGCAAGCACGGCCACGATGACGCCGCCCAATGTATGACGGCCGTTCATAAACATCTCGTAAAAATACTAATAAAATCAATTGCCGCGAAAGGCGGGAAAAGCTTTTTTGCCAATGCAGAGGAAACGGACGCAAAAACTGCCCTCGCGCACGGCCAATCGCGGAAAATCCGCGCATTCCGAAAAGCCGTGGAGACTCCTTCCGTAGAAAAATCTGCAAAGATTGAGTATCTTTGTCCCAGACATGAGTTTGTCGGCAAACAGGATCAAGGCGCTGAAAGCCCTGTCCACCAAAAAGGGACGGGACGAGCAAGGCCTGTTCCTGGTGGAGGGACGCAAGATGGTGGAAGAGGCTCTGGCCTCCTCATTCGAAGTGACAGAGGTAATAGAGGCCGGCGATGCGGGACTGGAAGCCATGTCGCGCATCTCCTCCATGTCCACCCCGCCGCCAGTCGCCGCAGTCGTCCGCAAGAAAGCCCAGTCAAGCACCCCGGCATTTGCCCCTGGGCTGCATCTCGCTCTGGACTCCATCCGTGATCCGGGCAATCTGGGCACGATCATCCGTGTCGCCGACTGGTTCGGCATCCGCTCGGTGACCATGTCGCCGGACACCGTGGACCTGTACAACCCCAAGGTCATCCAGTCCACTATGGGCGCGGTGTTCAGAGTAGAGACGCACAGGGCTGACCTGGTTGAATTCCTGCGTCTCGTCAGGGCAAACGGCGGGAGGGTCTATGGCACATTCCTTGACGGTGAGGACATTTATCATGCGGCCTTGGACACAGGCGAGGACAACATGTCCGTGATAGTCATCGGCAACGAGTCCGCAGGCATCAGCCCCGGGCTGTCCCATGTCATCAGCGAGCGGATACGCATCCCCTCATTCCCTGGCGACGGCCCGACTTCGGAGTCACTCAACGCGGCTGTGGCCGCCGCCGTCACAGTGGCTGAATTCAGGCGCAGAAGCCGCATTCAGCGGCATATATAACGCACACAGCAGATGCTACATACAATCAGCAACAACACTTCCCCCTCACAGCTGTCAAAGCCCATAATCTACCAGATGCTCCCAAGGCTCTGGGGCGGCGGGCGTTTCTCCGATGTAGACTGCAGCACGCTCGACTACCTCAGGGAGCTTGGAGCGGGATGGGTGTGGTACACCGGCGTGGTGCGCCATGCCTCCGGCCTGCCCTTTGTCAAGGGCAATCCCGGCTCTCCTTACGCCATCAGCGACTGGTATGACGTCAACCCCTACCTCGCTGACGACCCGTCCAAACGGATGGAAGAATTCGAAGCGCTGATTGCCCGGACGCACCACACAGGACTCAAGGTCATCATGGACTTTGTCCCTAACCACGTGGCCAGGGACTACGGTATGACCCGCAGCCGCGACGACGTGCCCTATCTCGGCGACGGGGATGACACTTCGGCGCAATGGTCGCAGGACAATGACTTCATCTACTATCCCGGCACGGCATTCAAACTGCCTGTTGAGGGGGAATGGATTGAGAATCCAGCCAAGGCCACCGGCAACAATTATTCTCCGGCCCCTGGGGTCAACGACTGGTATGACACCATCAAGATCAACTACGGGGAGACATACAACGGCACTTGGGAGAAGATGTACCAGATCGTGCGCTGGTGGGCCGCCAAGCATGTGGACGGCTTCCGTTGCGACATGGTGGACCTGGTGCCGCCGTCATTCCTGCAATGGCTGATAAGCCGCGTCAAGAGCGAGTTCCCGGACGTCATTTTTATAGGCGAGACCTACCGCAAGGAGAACTACTCACACTACATCTCTGAAGTCGGCTTTGACTGGCTGTACGACAAGTCCGGCCTGTATGACGCCTTGAGGGCGATCATGGGCGGCCACAGCGCGAGGGTCATCACCTACACGTGGCAGGAGCTTGCGGACAAGCAGTCCAAGATGCTCAATTTCCTCGAGAACCACGACGAGCAGAGGATCGCCTCCCCGTTCTTTGCCGGCAAAGCGGAGAAAGGCTATGCCGCGCTTGCGGTCTCCGCGCTCTTCAACAAGGCCGCGTTCATGGTTTACTTCGGGCAAGAGGTCGGAGAGGCGGCGCGGGAGAGCGCCGACGGCAGGACATCGATATTCGACATAGTGCATCCTGAAGGGCTGGCCGGGCTGTACAGGCACATACACGGCGGCGGAGGCCTTGACTCCGGCAGGCTCGCCGTCCTGTCCACCTACCGGGACATCCTGCGGATGGCATCCTCCAAGCTCGCCTCCGAAGGACTCACATACGACTTGTGCTACTGCAACCAGCACAGCACGGGCTTTGATCCCGACAAGCACTTCGCGTTCCTGCGCAGCTACGGCGGACACGCCATGCTGATGTTCTGCAACTTCTCTGACCGCGCGGCCGATGCTGACGTCCTCATAAACGAACACGCTTCAGGAATGATGGGAGTGCCGCCGGGCATCGTGAGAGTGCACGCCGACGCGTATGGTTACCAGCTCAAAGACATGCCAGGGATATGAGCCGAAGCAAGACAGACCTGACGCTAAGGGGCGTCACAATTGAGTCAGTGGCTGCTGAAGGCAAGGCGGTGGCCAAAGTGGACGGCGCGGTATTGTTCGTGCCGTTTGCCGTGCCGGGGGATGTGGTGGACGTGCATGTCTTCAAGCGCAAAAAAAACTATATGGAGGGGCGCATCATCAACATGGTCAAGCCCTCCGAGAGGCGTTTGCAGCCGTTCTGCGAGCATTTCGGCATCTGCGGAGGCTGCCGCTGGCAATCCCTCCCCTATGACATGCAGCTCGATGCCAAGAGGCAGCAGGTGTACGACCAGCTCGTACGCATCGGCCACCTCAAAGTGCCAGAAATCGCGCCCACGATAGGGTCGCCACGCACGAGGCACTACCGCAACAAGCTCGAATTCACGTTCTCCGACAGGAGGTGGCTGCTTGATGGCGAAGACCCTGAAAGCCTCGGCCAGGAAGATCGGTGCGCGCTTGGGTTCCATGTCGGCAAATTCTTTGACAAGGTGCTTGACATCAAGCGTTGCCACCTGCAGGCCGATCCGTCCAATGACATCCGCTTGTTTGTCAAGGGCTACGCCTTGAGGCACGGTCTTGCTTTCTATGACATAAGGGAGCACAGCGGATACCTCAGGAACATGGTCATACGCAACAACGAGAGCGGTGACGTGATGCTGATTATGGTATTCGCGTACGATGACGTTGAGAGCCGGACGGGCCTGCTTGACGCCGTCGCGCAAGAGTTCCCGCAGATAAAGTCCCTGTACTATGTCATCAACGGCAAAATGAACGACAGCATCGCCGACCTCGAATGCGTGCTGTACCGTGGCGAGGAGTACATCACCGAGAGCATGGAGGGGCTGCGCTTCAGGATAGGCCCCAAATCGTTCTGGCAGACCAACACCCTCCAGGCGCAGCGGCTGTACTCGATAGCGAGGGAGTTCGCCGCTCTGACCGGGACACAGACGGTCTATGACCTGTACACCGGGACAGGCTCAATCGCCCAGTTCGTGTCAGGACAAGCCGCCAAGGTCATCGGCATAGAATATGTCCCCGAGGCCATACAGGACGCCAAGGCCAACGCCCGCGCCAACGGCATCACCAATTGCGAGTTCTACGCCGGCGACATGCGCAAGATACTTACCGGCGAGTTTGTCTCGCAGCACGGCCGGCCCGACGTCATCATTCTCGACCCTCCTCGGTCAGGAATACATCCCGACGTGGCCAAGGTCATCCTGGCGGCTTCCCCGTCCCGCATAGTCTATGTTAGCTGCAACCCTGCCTCCCAGGCCCGTGACCTCGCCCTGTTGAGCGGAGAATACAGCATCACCCGTGTCCAACCCGTGGACATGTTCCCGCACACCCAGCATGTGGAGAATGTCTGCGCATTAACCCTTAAGACAACAATATGACAGCTTTGACAGCAATATTGCTTCTCATCGGCCTGGCGCTTATCATAGCGGGGGCAGAATGGCTCGTGGACGGAGCGAGCGTCATCGCCCGCAAAGCCGGGGTCAGTGAATTTGTCATAGGCCTCACCATCGTGGGGTTCGGCACATCCTGCCCCGAGCTGGTCGTTAGCCTGACCGGGGCGATAGAGGGACTCAGCGACGTGGCTATAGGCAATGTGGTCGGCTCCAACATATTCAACGCCATGCTCATCCTCGGGCTGACAGCCATCCTCGCGCCTGTGGCGGTAACGGAGTCCAACAAGCGCAGGGACATCCCGCTGGTGCTCCTCTTCACCATTGCGCTCGTGCTGTTCGGGCTGTACCACTGGGACATTTCCCGCATCGAGGGGATTATCTTCCTGTGCTGCTTTGCCTGGTACATCTGGTACAGTCTCAAGCATGGCCACGAAGACGCTTCCGCTGATGCGGATGACGGCAAGAGCATCAGCCTGTTCAAGGCGGTCGTGCTTTGTCTTGCCGGGCTCGCCGGCCTCATTTTCGGAGGACGCTTGTTTGTGGACTCCGCTGTGGACATCGCCCACGGCCTCGGCATATCCGAAAAGGTCATCGCCCTGACGCTGCTCGCTTGCGGCACCTCACTGCCTGAGCTTATCACCTCAATAGTAGCCGCCTTCAGGCACAAGAGCCAGCTCGCGCTTGGCAATATCCTGGGATCCAATGTATTCAACATACTGCTGATACTCGGATGCTCCTCTGTCATCACCCCGCTATCATTCGCATCCATCTCGGTTGCTGACATTACCGCGCTGACGCTCAGCTCGGTGCTGATGCTTCTTGCCGGATATTACGGAAAGGGGCGCATAGGGCGCGGATGGGGTGTTGTCTTCTGCGCGGTCTGGCTGGCGTATATAGCCTATCTTCTGATTAACTGACAAACCACATAACAAAATGATTATACGTAAAACTGCAGGCAACGCCAAAAGACGAAGATTCAAGCCAAGCAAATACACCCTGATGAATGTCTCCGACGGACATTCTTTTGCGGACGAGGGATGGACACTCTCTGACCCCGCGTCCAAAGAGCCGTCGCTCGTGAGGGCCGTCTACGCCAACAAGCGCTTCACTCCGCGCGACGACCTGGACGGCATCTACCGCTATGCCGAATGGATGCCTGTCAAACGCGTGCTGCGCGGCTCGTGCGCCCCTGTCACCTACCGCTCCGAGGGTCTTGGTCCCAAGCTGGGGCTGGACAACCTCTACATCACCCTGTCCGGATATGTGCCGGACAAGGGCGCCCTGATGGAGACCTGCTCATTCAAGGAGACCGAGGCGTTCTCGGTATGCGCGCGCCTGCCGAGGGTTCACGACGGCATCCTGGTCGTGCAGTCAGCCGGCAACACCGCCCGCGCATTCGCCAGGGTCTGTTCAGACAACAACATTCCCTGCGTCATCTGCGTCCCCGCCGACAATTTCCACGACCTGTGGTTCCGCCGCAGGTTGCGCCGTTGCGTCAAGATTATAGCCACGCCCAGCGGTACGGATTATTTCGACGCCATCACCCTTGGGGACAAGCTCTGCCAGGATCCATTGTTCTTCGCGGAGGGCGGAGCCAAGAATATCGCCCGGCGTGACGGCATGGGCACTACGCTGCTCAGCGCCGTGGAGAAAATCGGACGCATCCCGGACGCCTATTTTCAGGCTGTCGGCAGCGGCACCGGGGCTATAGCCGCGTGGGAGAACAACCTGCGGCTGATTGAGGACGGACGATTCGGCACCAACAAGATGAAGCTGTTTGTCAGCCAGAACTCCCCGTTCACCCTCATCTACGACTCATGGAAAGCCCGGCAGCGGGAATTGGCGGCCCTGAGCCCCGAACAGTCCCGCCGGGACGCCGAGGTGATACTCGCCAAGGTGCTGTCCAACCGCAAACCGCCATACAGCTTGGCCGGCGGCCTGTTTGATGCCCTCAAGGACAGCAAGGGAGATGTGTTCAAGGTGAGCAACGACGATATTGTCGCGTGGATACTGCAGTTCTATCACCTTGAGGGCTACGACATCTTCCCGGCTGCGGCCGCAGCCGTGGCGAGCCTGGCACAGGCCGTAAGCGCCCGCAAGGTCAAAAGAGACGATGTCATCATGCTCAACATCACCGGCGGAGGCTCCATGGCAGCGCAGAGCCGCGGCTACAAATGCAAGACTCCAGACCTTGTGCTGAGCCAGGACCTGGATGCGGAGCAGATTGTGAGGGAGGTCAGGCAGCTGTTCTGATCAGATCCATGTCCTCCTTGGCCTGCACGGGGTTGGCGTAAATCTCCAGGAAAATCTCTTTCAGAGCCTCATGGTCGAGGGATTTCTCGACCTTGTCCTCTATCTTGTGGTGCATGTACAGCTTGAACTCCTCCACATCCTCGGGGGTGTAGCAGTCCTTGTACTTGTTGCCGCCGTGCAGCATGTCGTAGCACAGGTAGTTGGTCTTCCAGAGGTGATACCCGTCTATTATGCGCCTGTTGACAAGGTTGCGTATGGCGAGGTAGCGGTCGTTCTTGACCCCGCTCGCCTCGGCCTCCACAATCTCATCGTGAGTCAAGGGCACGCCAAAATGCAGGTGCACGTTGCCCTTGGGCTGCCGGATGCCGATAATGATGCTGTGGAGATCCTCGTTCTTCTTCTTGACATACTTCTGCGTGCGTGAGATCAGGAGCTCACGCGCCTTACGTATGTCACACGGCTCGTACTCGTAGGATATGCTGACGGGGATGATGTTGAGCTCCTCGAAGTTCTCCGAGAACGACTTGGAGCCGCTCATGTCGAACATCTTGAGCAGCCCTTGCTCTGTCAGGTCATAGCCGTTCTTGGTGCGCCCCTGCCGCTGCGCAATCCAGACCGAGCTCTTGCCGGATGTCACAGTCTCCCTGATGTATCTGGAAAGGCTCTGCGATGACAGGTAAAGCTCTCGGGCCGAAACGCCACGGACAACCTTTATCATCCTGTTGCTGCGGAGCAGATATTCCACCGTCTTGCTTGAGAGCAGGTTGTCGCCGACGGCTATCTCCGTCATCGGAATGCCGCTCTTAAACAGCACGTACTGAGTGAATGCAGGGTCGAGCACGATGTCCCGGTGGTTGGACAGGGCGAGGAACTTGCCGTCTATGCTTCGCACATTCTCTATGCCGTCGAAACTGAACTCCGCGACGGTGTTCTCTATCACCCAGCTTACCGCCTTGGTCATCACGACATTCTGGTACTCGTCAATGCTGTGCACGGACTTGAGCAAGCCGCGCAGGTAAGTCGCCGGCTTGTCGTGAAACATGTATTTGGATATGAGCAGGATGTTCGGATGGTTGGAGAGCTTGTCTATAGCGCGCATGGCCTCCTCTTCCGAATATGGAGCTATGTCGTATTTGTCGTTGTCCATGATGATGATTAATGATGACAAGTCATTTCAATGCTCCAAATATAGGCATTTTTTCCTATACACCAGTCCCGCCGCGCCAGAGCAGCGAACTGTCGCCGTAGCTCAAGAAGCGGTATCCGGATGAGAGAGCGTGGCTGTATATGCGCCGCCAGTCCCCGTCCACAAATGCGGACACGAGCAGCAGCAGGGTGCTTCTGGGCTGGTGGAAATTGGTCACCATCACGTCAGTGAGGCGGAACTTGAAGCCGGGCACAATGATGATGCGCGTCCCGACCTTGAGCTCTTGCAGCCCGCATGCCTTGAGGTGCGCAATGATTGCCTCCAAGGCCTCCTCGGTACTGTAAGGGTAATCCCTTTCATAAGGTTCCCATTGCCTGACGTCACGCAGTCCGCCCTCCTCAATTAGAGCCGCCCCGACATAGTACAGGGACTCCAGTGTCCTTACAGAAGTGGTGCCGACTGCAATTACAGTCTTGCCAGAGGCAAGACGTTCTAAAGTATTAATGTTGACCGAGAAAGGTTCACGGTGCATAGGATGCTCGCTGACGTGGGAGGATTTGACCGGCAGGAATGTGCCGGCTCCAACATGGAGGCAAACCGTCTCTTCGTCAATGCCTTTCTGCCTGATGCGGCCAAGGACTTCGGGCGTGAAATGCAGGCCAGCCGTCGGAGCCGCCACAGATCCCCTGACACGGGCGTAGGTCGTCTGGTATCTCTCAAGGTCTATCGCCTCCGTATCCCGGTCGAGATAGGGCGGTATGGGGATATTGCCGCAAAGTTCCAGCACAGCGGAAAACGGGCCGCCGCCCCGCCAGAAGAAACGGACGATGCCGACCTGCCCGTCACGCGACTCCAAGTCCGCCTTTAGGTCAAGTGCGTCAACCTCCTTGCTCCCAGAGTAATTGACCAGAGACAGCGTGTCGCCTTTCCAACGTTTGGCATTCCCGATGATGCACTTCCAGGAGCAAGATTCAGTACAGGCGAAATTGACATTGTATTCCGCTGGGGCGGCCGGCTCAAGGCAGAAAATCTCTATTGAAGCCCCGCTCTCGCGCCTGAAATGCATCCGGGCGGGCACAACACGCGTGTCATTGAACACCATGATGGAGCCGGAAGGCAGCAGATCCGGTATATCATGGAAAACATGGTCTTCTATATGTCCCGACTTGTACAGCAGGAGCTTGGAGTCATCCCGATGCTCCAAAGGATATTTCGCTATGCGCTCCTGCGGCAGGGGATAATCATAGTCATCAATAATGACGGTATTGTAATCTAACATGGAAGCGTGTGACTTTCTCCGATAATGCAGCACAAATGTATGACAAAAAACGCGGCAATGAAAGCGGCGGCAAGGAGTTGAGCTGATGATTTACAAAATCACAAAAAGAATTCACACGTGTAACCATCTGTAAACTCAATGCAATTTACAATGTCAACATAGTTAAACCGCGATATCTATTTACAAAACATTAATAAGTTTTTCTTCTGAAAGTTTTTATTGCTCATTTCTAATTAAATATCAGCCTCTTAACGTTTAGCATCTAATGTTGATTACTGGCTGATTCCCCGCCGGGCGGCACTATTGGGGCAAGATGCCCGGAAACAAACTTTTTAGGAATAAATG
>CAZKVW010000003.1:46775-54661 GCA_964556285.1 uncultured Muribaculaceae bacterium | reverse complement strand
CCGGGCGGCACTATTGGGGCAAGATGCCCGGAAACAAACTTTTTAGGAATAAATGGATAAAGCCATAATCAAGAGATTAGATGCCTTTGGCAAAGCAATGGTAAGGCATGTGCCACGGCCTGAATTGTGTATTTGTAACCACTATTAACATTTGCAAATGTAAATCAGGTATTGCAATTGCAAATAAGATATGTTACATTTGTAGCGGAAAGAATGTTTACGCTATGAACACGCGTCTTCAGCAATTTCTGGCTGCGGAGAACATATCGCAGGCGCAGTTCGCGGACAAGATTGGAGTCGCGCGCGCAAGCGTGTCCCACATACTGGCGGGACGCAACAAGCCGGGATTTGACTTTCTGATGAGAATGTCACGCGCCTACCCCGCAATCAGTCTCGACTGGCTGATTAACGGGACAGGCAGGATGTACAAAGAGCAGCCCAGCTCCCAATTCGAGAACACCCCCTCACCTGCCCAAAGCGCTACAGCAGCGTCAGGATTTGCGCAACAAAAGGCCGAAAGAACACAGGAAGATGTTGGAACACTGTTTGATATGGACGATACTTCAAGCAATGCTGAACCAGTGTTCCGCCCTCTTGGCGAGTCTGCGGCTGCGGCTGACGCGGTCAAGACTGTCATCCAAAAGACATTCCCGGCCACACAAAGGTCAAGAGGCGTGTCACAGCAGCAGGGCTTGCGTGTCAACAAAGTGATTGTCCTCTTTACAGACGGCTCATACCAGGAACTTAAGTAGCAGTCTCATCCAGGGTGCACATCTGACGTTTTTTTTGCGTATGTTTGCGCATCGATGAGAAACCCTTTCGTTAAGGCGTTGAGTCCCGGGCTCGCAAGGGAGCTTGCCGGGATGCGCTTCGAGAGCCCGATAGCCCTCGAACCCGCGTTGTCGTTCAACAGACGGTGGATTGGCTCGGGCGACGGGAGGTTCGCATTCGAAGAAATCGGCCCGATTGACAGCGAGCAGATGGAGCAGCGCGTGAGGCTGAAACGCCCCTCCGCGCTGCGGCATGCTTTGAATATCACCCATTCAGGACTCAAGACTGCGGAAGACCTGTTCAGGGAGAACGTAGACGCTTTCGCGCGTATGTATGACTATTCCGGACTGTTTGTGCTTGACACATTCCGCCCAGACGCCTCTGGCGCGCTACCCTTGCAGAATGCGGACACCCTGTCCGAGATGCTGGACAGAATGATGGACATACGCCGGTTCTACGGGGGCGACAAGGCCTTGCTTGTGCGCATCTCACCCATGGTCGCTGAACGTGAGCTCGCCGGCATGCTGCATGTCATCAGGATGTCTGATGCCGATGCAGTAATCGCGGGAGTCAACCGCTTCTGCCCCGAACTGCTGCAGAGGATACGACATTATACCGCTGACCGCTTCCCGATAATAGGCTGCGGCGGGGTCAACACATTCTCCAAGGCAAAAGAGCTGCTGGACTCGGGAGCAACGATAGTGCAGGCACAGCGCATGACGGCCGGCATCATCCTCAAGCAGCTGCAAAGGCAGCAGACAGAAAAAGCTTAAAAAAGAACATCATCAGCCATGACTACAGCTTCAATATGTACTATAGGGGATGAGATCCTCATAGGCCAGATAATTGACACCAATTCCGCTTTCATCGCCGCCAAACTTGGAGAGGCGGGCATCCGCACGACCCGAATCACCAGTATAGGTGATGACCGCCAAACCATTATAAGCCAGCTCTCCGAGGAGCTTTCAAAGAATGATGTCGTCATATCTACAGGAGGACTCGGCCCCACAAAGGATGACATCACCAAGGACGCGCTCGCCCAGTTGAGCTGCAGCCGCTCGTATATCGAGAATGATGAGCAGATGGAAGTCATCAGGCAAATATTGCATTCCAGAGGCCTGGACATGCTGGAGTCCAACAGGAGACAGGCTCTGGTGCCGGACAAGTGCGAAGTCATTGTCAACCGCAGGGGAACGGCCCCCATCATGGTGTTCCGCTTCCCCGCCTCCCGTTTCGGCCATCCGGCAACGCTGTACAGCATGCCTGGCGTGCCGTTTGAGACCTCTGCCGCCCTGCCTGACGTGCTGGATGACATCCGCAGCCATTACAGCCTTGCTGACATAACGCACAAGAACATCATGGTCTATGGCCTGGCGGAGTCGGCAATCTCCGAAAAGATTGCCGCATGGGAGGACAACCTGCCAAGCCACATGCATCTGGCGTACCTGCCCAACCCGCTTACAGGCGTGCGCCTGAGGCTCTCCATTTACGGCAGCGGGGACAAGAAAGACGAGGAGGCCGAGATAATGCGGCAAATCGGGCTGCTCAGGCCAATCCTTGGCGAATACATCTACGCGGAAGAAGACACCACCCTGGAGGCGGTCATCGGCGCTTTGCTGCGTGGCACAGGCGAGACCTTAAGCGTGGCCGAGTCCTGCACCGGAGGCATGATATCACACATGCTGACTACGGTGCCGGGAGCGTCCGAGTACTATCTGGGATCGGTGACCTCCTACGCCATCAAGGTCAAATGCCGGGTTCTCGGAGTGCCTGAGGAGACAATCAGCAGGCATGGCGTGGTGAGCTCCGAGGTCGCGGCCGCCATGGCCGAGGGAGTCAGGCGGCTGACAGGCAGCACCTGGTCTGTAGCGACCACCGGGTGGGCTGACGCATACGGCGACGAGCACGAGCCGGCCGGCACAATGTGGGCAGCGGCAAGCGGCCCGTCCGGCACGACGTGCGCCAGATTCAACTACCACAACGACCGCAAGCGCAATATAGAGAGATTTGCCGCCTCGGCGCTCAACGAGTTACGCAAATACATCCAACAAGAGCGAAACAGTTGATTTTTAATTGGTGCAACATTAAGGTTTTTATTAAAAACATTAATGTTATGTGCGCAGGGAGACCTATATGAGTCCGCCCCACTCCTCGGTTTTGGCATCCAGATCTCTCTGGCACTCAAGGTATTCCCGAGTCAGCTCCATCACGTCTGCATCTTGGGGCGGGTTTGACAAAATTAACTCGATGCTCTTCATGCGGGACTCGAGCTTTTCGATTTCTTTTTCCAAGAATTTAACCCTGTCCTTGGCTTTTTTTTCGGCACGGGACTTGGCCTTGTCCCGCTCAAAAGCGGTCCGTTCACCCGTGGAAGCCGGTTTGGCCGGAGCGGGAGTTTCGGCGGATCTGCTCTCAAGATCCCCAAAGGAGCTGATGGCACGGCGGGCGAGGAAATCTGACACGGATCCGAGGTGCTCATAGACCCTGCCGTCCCGGAACTCGTATATCTTCTGCACCAGGCCTTCGAGAAAATCCCTGTCATGCGAGACCACAACGAGGGCGCCGCCGTATGAGAGCAGCGCCTGCTTGAGCACATCCTTGGACTGGATGTCCATGTGATTGGTGGGTTCATCGAGGGCAAGCAGGTTGTGGCTCTGGAGCATAAGCTTGGCCATGCCAAGACGCGCCCGCTCCCCTCCGCTCAGCACTGACACCCGCTTGTCAATGTCCTCCCCCCTGAAGAGGAATGACGCGAGAATATCCCTCAGCTTGGTGCGCACCTCTCCAACCGCAATGCGGTCAAGGGTGCCAAGCACGGTTTCGTTCTTGTCCAGCACATCTTCCTGGTTCTGGGCAAAATACCCTATATCCACATTGTGCCCTATGACAGCTGTGCCGGCAAGCGGCATGATCTCGCGCATAATCACCCGCATGAGCGTGGTCTTTCCCTCACCGTTGCGCCCGACCAAGGCGACCCTCTCCCCTCTCTTGATCTCTATGTCCGCATGGCTGAACACAACTTTACCCGAGTATCCTGCGCTCAAGTCCGTGGCCTTGAACACCACGTCGCCCGAGCGAGGTGCCGGAGGAAACTTGACATTGAGCCTGCTCGTGTCCGTCTCGTCAATCTCAATGCGCTCCACACGCTCAAGAGCCTTGATGCGGGACTGGACCTGGTTGGATTTGGTGGGCTTGTAACGGAACTTCTCTATAAAGTCCTCGGTCTTCTCTATCATGCGCCGCTGGTTCTCGTATGCGGCTCTCTGCTGGGCGAGCCGTTCCTGCCGGAGCGCCAGATACTGGCTGTACGGCACCTTGTAATCGTGTATATGCCCCAGCATGATCTCCACCGTACGGGTCGTGACATTGTCGAGGAACTTGCGGTCATGGGAGACCAGCAGTATCGACGAGGGACACGTCTTGAGATAGTTCTCAAGCCATTCTATTGACTCTATGTCGAGATGGTTTGTAGGCTCGTCGAGCAGCATCAGGGACGGGCGCGAGAGCAGGATCTTGGCAAGCTCAATGCGCATGTTCCAGCCTTGGCTGAATGTCTCCGTCCTGCGAGAGAGCTCCGAGTCCCTGAAGCCCAGGCCCAGTAGAGTCTTGCGGGCAGTGACCTCCATCGGTTCACCCATATTGATGTCAATGTGGTCATTGAGGTCATTGAGCCTCGAGATGAGGCTGATGTAGGACTTGGACTCATAGTCGGTGCGCCGGGCAAGCTCACGAGACACCTCCTCAATCTCCCTCTCGACTCTGAGCAGCGGCTCGAACGCGGTCATCGCCTCCTCTATCACCGTCCTCCCTTTGTGATGCTCCATAATCTGAGGAAGATAGCCTATAGTGAGGCCTGAAGACTTGTCCACACGTCCCGATGCCGGGGACTGCAGGCCGGATATTATCTTCATCAGGGTGGACTTGCCCGCCCCGTTCTTGCCGACAAGACCTATCTTGTCACCATCATTGATGTGGAAACTGACCCGGTCCAGCAACACGCTGCCGCCAAACGCGACCGTGATGTTGTCCAGCGATACCATCAGCGCTCCAAAGCCTTGAGCGCAGCCTCGTAGGCCTCTATCTTGGAGAGGCTGTCAGCCTCTTTGCGGCGCTCCATCTCGACAACTTTCGCGGGGGCGTGCGCCACAAATGACGCGTTTGACAACTTGCCGCGCACTGCCGCAAGGAACCCCCTCTGGTACTCAAGGTCCTTGAGTATTCGCGAGCGCTCCTCCCCGACATCGACATGCCCGGACAGGGTCACGCTCACAGGGTGCACCCCGACCATAAACGATGTCGCGGCCCCGTCAGGAATGCCCAAGACAAAGTCTGTGTCGGAGAGTTTGGACGCGACCGGAAGGACTCTGGCGGGAAAACGGCTGTCCACAGCTGCCGAGAGACGCTCCTTGGGCGGGATGTTCTTCTGCTTGCGCACCGAGCGCATGCCGTTGACAAGCTCCTGCGCCATGCCGAAGTCAGCGAGCACGCTCTCGTCATACCCCGCAGACACAGGCGAATGCTGGAACATTATGGACTCGCCCTCCCCTCTCGGAGCTGTCGCATGCCACAGCTCCTCAGTGATGAACGGCATGACCGGATGGATAAGCTTGAGCAGGGACTCAAAGAACGAGACCGTCTCGTCATAGGTCGCCTTGTCAACGCCGCATCCCCTCGCAGGCTTGACAGCCTCCAGATACCACGAGCAGAAATCGTCCCAAAACAGCCTGTAGATGGTCATCAGCGCATCCGAGATGCGGAACTTGGAATAGTCGTCCTCCACTGTCTCAACCGCATGCGAGAGCCGGTTGCGGAACCACTCGATGGCGACGGCGGAAGCCTCCGGCTGCACAGCGTCATCAGATACGCTCCAGCCGCTGACCAGCCGCCAGGAGTTCCAAATCTTGCCGCAGAAGTTGCGCCCCTGCTCCACCTGCCTTTCGTCGTAGAATATGTCGTTCCCCGCCGAGGAGCAGAGCAGCATGCCTATGCGCACGGCATCCGCCCCATATTTCTCAATTAGTACAAGCGGGTCCGGGGAGTTGCCAAGCGTCTTGCTCATCTTGCGTCCGAGCTTGTCGCGGACAATGCCAGTCAAATAGACATTGCGGAACGGGACTTCACCCATAAACTCGTCCCCAGCCATAATCATTCTCGCCACCCAGAAGAACAGAATGTCCGGTCCGGTGACAAGGTCATTTGTGGGGTAATAGTACGCGAGATCCTTGTTGGGCTTGGCGTCCGGATGTCCGGGCTTGGCGGGGTCAAAGACCGAAATAGGCCAGAGCCAGCTCGAGAACCAAGTGTCCAGCACATCCGGGTCCTGCTGGAGGTCATCGGCCGTACAGGACGGGTTGATTTCCCGCGCCGCCTTGAGCGCGGACTGGGCGTCCGGCTCCACCACCACCTTGCCGTCGGGGAGGTACCATGCCGGTATCTGCTGCCCCCACCACAACTGGCGGGAGATGCACCAGTCGCGCACATTCTCCATCCAATGGCGGTATGTGTTGCGGTATTTGTCCGGGATGAGCCTGACTTTGCCGCTCTCCACCGAGTCCAGGGCCATGGCGGCGAGCTTGTCCATCTTGAGGAACCACTGCGCGGAAAGCCTCGGCTCAATGACGGCGTTCGTCCTTTCGCTGTATCCCACGGGAGAGACATAGTCCTCTACATGATCCAAATTGCCGGACTCCTCCAGCATGACGGCTATCTTCTTGCGGGCTTCGAAACGGTCTTCCCCGACCAGTATCTGCGCCTCTGCATTGAGCCGCCCGTGCTCGTCAATGATGTCCGTCACAGGCAGGTGGTGCCTCAGGCCGATCTCATAGTCATGCGCGTCGTGCGCAGGGGTCACCTTGAGGCAGCCGGTGCCGAAATCCATTTCCACATAGTCATCCTCAATGATGGGGATCTCCTTGTTTATCAGAGGGATGAGGACTTTCTTGCCATGCAGCCACTTGTGCCTCTCATCGGCGGGGTTGACGCACACCGCCGCATCCGCCATGATGGTTTCGGGACGCGTGGTGGCCACCACTATGTACTCGTCAGTGGGATGTCCGTGCCCGTCGGAGATGAAATACTTGAGATGGTAGAACTTGCTGGCCGTGTCCCGGTGCACCACCTCCTCATCTGAGACAGCAGTGAGCCCCACCGGGTCCCAGTTGACCATGCGCACTCCCCTGTAGATGAGCCCCTGCTTGTACAGGTACACGAATGTGTTGATCACCGCCTCGGACATGTCCGGGTCCATGGTGAAACGGGTGCGGTCCCAGTCGCATGAGGCCCCGAGCTTGCGCAGCTGCTTGAGTATGATGCCTCCATGCTCTTCTTTCCACTCCCAGGCGTATTTGAGGAATTCCTCGCGCGTCAAGTCCTCCTTGGAGATGCCCATCTCCTTGAGCTTGGCGACGACCTTGTTCTCGGTAGCGATGGAGGCATGATCGGTGCCCGGCACCCAGCACGCGTTCTTGCCGTCCATGCGGGCCTTGCGGACCAGCACGTCGTTGAGCGTGTTGTTGAGCACGTGTCCCATGTGCAGGATGCCTGTCACATTGGGCGGGGGGATGACTACCGTGTAAGGCTCCCTGTCATCCGGCTCCGAATGGAAAAACTTGTGCTCCAGCCACCATCCGTACCATTTGTCCTCGACCTCCGAGGGGTTGTATTTGGCTTGTGTCTCCATTTTCATTCTCTTTCAAAATCTCGCGAAGATAGCAATTTCGAAGCTGTTTTGAAATTACAGCTTGAACGGCTGGCCAGTATGCTGCAAGCCGAACCAGACCAGGCCGAACAGGTCGGCGTTCCAGCCCTGGATGGCAGGGCCGATATTGTCGCCGTTCAGCGTGTTGACATTCTCATTGGGAACATAGTCCCCCTCGAAGAGGTCGGCCCGGAACACTGTCTTGACCAGCTTCACAGCCTCGCTCCGCCGTCCGGCTTCGACACGCCCCCAGCAGTCCATAAAGCTGAGCCAGGGCCACATCGCTCCGTTGTGGTATACGCCCTCCGGATACTCGACCTCCTCTATATAAGGGTACATGTTGCAGATCCCGTAAGGGGTCATGGACATCTCATTGAGGCAGTTCATGATGCTCTCGGCACGCTCGGAGGGCACCACG
>CAZKVW010000003.1:0-46675 GCA_964556285.1 uncultured Muribaculaceae bacterium | reverse complement strand
GGACATCTCATTGAGGCAGTTCATGATGCTCTCGGCACGCTCGGAGGGCACCACGCCGTACATCACCCCTATCATCTGGTCCTGGTGCAGCTGTTTCTGCGCAGTCCCGTCTTTCATGATCTGCACATAGTACTTGCCGTTCCACAGGCCGCCTTCCTCCACCGGACGGTTGACCTTGTCATACGCCTTGTCATACAGGGAGGCGTATTTCCGCTGCGCCTCGGCATCCCCGCAAATGACCGCCATCTTGCGCATCTGGTCCAGTGCGGCCAGATACAGCAGCGACACGAACGCGGAATATTTGCGCTCTCTCATAAAGGTCACGTCCTTCCAGTCGCACCATTCGGACACCTGCTGGGGCAGCCCGGCCCCGTCAAAATCCCTCCCGACGACCCAGTCCATGACCTGCTTGACCTTTGGCCACAAAGCGGCCAGATCGTCAGTGTTGTGCCAGACAGCATAGTAACGCGCGGTCCTGAGTATCAGGAACAGGTTGATGTCAAGGTCGTCCTTGCGGTCCAGCCTGGGCAGTATGCAGGTGGGAATCTTGCCGGAATCCCTCATATAGCCGTAGCTCTCGTCTATCATCTTCCATTCCAGGTCCTTGTACAGCATCAAGTGCATCCAGGTCGTCCAGAAGCTGTCCCTCTGGTTGAGCTCCACATAACCCATAGTAAGAGCCTGCCCCTTGGCTGTCATTCTGGTGAGTATGAGAGCCGGCAGCACATAATACTGCAAGTTGCGGTCTATGACCTTGTCCCCGCTGACGGGCATCAGCTTGGAAAACTGCACCGTGGACGCATAGAGGTAGTCCCAGACTCCAAGGGCGTATGCGGCAGTCGCCGATGCGTCTTCAAAACGGGCAGAAGCGGCCCAGCGGGGGTCATGCGAGACTATCACCACACGCACCCGCCCGGAGTCCCCCTTTCCCAGGTCAAAAGGCACCACCGTCGCCCCGTCAGCCGTCATGGATGCGGACTTGCTGTCACAGAACACGTTCAAGGCCTTGTCCTCGGGAGCGATGCATACGCTGAACTGCCCGTCGGCAAACGCAGTGGCGTCTATCTGCAGCAATATGCAAGGCAGGGCCGTATCATACGCATTCTGGGCGACAATGGGACAGAATGCCGTCATCTGGAGCGACGCGCATATCTTGGACTTGTCCTTGTACTCGGCACGGACAACGGGCGCGTTCCTGTCAACGGACTTGCCCTTGAATTCCGAGAGCTGCCAATCCTTGCCGTCCTTGTGGACGGTCACCGAGAGAGTGCCGCTGTCTATCAGCCAGTCACCGAGCTTGCCTGTATCCCTCCAGACATGGCCGAACAGGCTCCCGTCAGCGGGGACCTGCGCAGCAATTGCGAAATTGCTCACCGGCAGTCCGCCGTACAGGGCAGGCGGGGTGGAGGATGTCGGCTCTACCCTCGCTGACAGAGGGGCCGACAGCAGTGCAGCCGCTGCTGCGGCGATGATGACGCGTTTTGTTCTCATTGGCTTTTAAAGCAGTTTTTAGCAGTAATACATTTTGCAAATTTAGCCATTTTGCAGGACAAGGCAGTGCATTCTCGGATTAATTGCATAAATTTGCGCCTTGGATAAAGGGGTGCTTGCCCGCCGGGCAGGCTGAGATTATACCCGCACAACCGAAACAGGCAATGCTGGAACGGGAGCACAATCCGACAATTCCCCTTTTCTGCAACAGGCTGGAGCTGCCAAAAGCCGCGCAGGGCTGCGCTCCCTCAGGCCAGAGACTGATTATTTGAAGAACTATATGATGAAAAGGGTTTTGTGTTTTGCAGCCGCTGCATGCGGCGCTCTCGCGGCCACGGCCGCGCTTTCCGCGCAGGAGCGGACAGATTCGCTCTTCTATGAGTTGCAAGGAGTGGAGGTGGTCGCCACACGCGTCGCTCCGGATGCCCCTGTGGCGCATTCGGAGCTGAATGCGGCGCAAATAGCCCGCAACAGTTACGGCTACGACATCCCGTCCCTGCTGTCGCTCACGCCCAGCGTTGTGGCCAGCACGGAGACCGGAATCGCAATCGGGGGCACATCCATACGTCTGCGCGGCACTGATGCCACACGCATCAACGTGACGATGAACGGAGTGCCGCTCAACGACCCCGACTCACACGCCATGTACTGGTACGACACACCTGACCTCTCCTCTTCGGTGGGCAGCATGCAGATACAGCGCGGGGCCGGGGCGTCCACCAACGGCACTGGAGCGTTCGGAGGCGCGGTGAGCATGACCAGCGCGGCCATCCCCCTGACTTGCGGAGGCGAGGCCTCAATGTCATACGGCTCATTCGGCACCAACAAGGAGGCCGTCCACGTCAGCTCGGGGCTGATTGGCGGGCACTGGCTCACCGACCTGCGGCTGACGCATATCGGCTCGGACGGCTACATTGACAGAGGCTCTACCGACATGGGCTCATACATGTTCCAGACGGCCTGGTATGACGGGGGCACGGTCATCAAGCTGGTCTCTTTCGGGGGCAAGACCAAGACTTACCTCACCTACAATGGAGTCACCCTTGACGACATCGCGGACTACGGCAGGCGCTACCACACCTCCGGGCAATACTCTACTGACTCCGGGCCGGACGTGCTCAAGGACGGCAGCCACGTGGCGTATTACGATGACCACACAGACAACTACGAGCAGGTCAACAACCAGCTGATATTCAACCATTCGTTCTCGCAGAGATGGTCACTCAACCTCACGGCGTTCCACACCTGGGGATTCGGCTGGTACAAGCAGTACAAGGACGACGCGTGGCTGATGAGCTACGACAACATGGTGTCCGCCAGCGACCGCGCCGACCTCATCCGCGAGAAGAAAATGCGTAACAACCGCTTCGGTCTCAACGCCACAGCAGTGTGCAAGGGAAACGCTTACGATCTGGTATTCGGCGGCTCGGCAAGTGACTACCGGGGGCCGCACTACGGCACGCTTGACTGGGTGGACGGGATGGACAAGTCCGTATATGAGGGACTGCGCTGGTATGACAACGACGTTCAGAAGACCGACGCCAACCTGTTCGCCAAAGCCTCATGGCGGCCCGCCGGAGGGCTCAACCTGTACGCCGACCTCCAATACAGGATTGTGCATTACGAGGTCTCAGGAGTCAATGACAACTACGACTGGAATCTCGGCCAGATGCAGCCCATAGACGTGGACAAGACTTGGGGGTTCTTCAACCCCAGAGCCGGCGTCAGGTATGAGTTCGCGCGGCGGCATTCCGCCAGCGCCTCCTTTGCGGTGGCGCACAAGGAGCCGACCCGCTCTGACTTCACGGACAGGTACAACTTCTCATCCCTGACTTCCGAGCCCAAGCCTGAGACCCTCTATGACGCGGAGCTCTCATACGGCTTCAACAGCGCCCTTGCGAATCTCAATGTCAATTTCTATTACATGTGGTACAAGGACCAGCTGGTGCCGACCGGAATTGTCAATGACTCGGAAGACAATCTCAACATCAATGTGGACGACTCGTTCCGCCGGGGCGTGGAACTCTCGGCTGACGTGCGGCCTCTGAAATGGCTCTCGCTGCTGGGTTCTTGCACTCTCTCCCAGAACAGGATCAAGGACTACGTGGAGACCATAGGGGACAAGGAATTCAGCCTCGGCGAGACCACAATCGCCTACTCCCCCTCCGTAATCGCTTCTGTAGCGGCGGACTTCCACTACAAGGCCGTTGACGCGGTGATACGCACCCAGCATGTGTCCAAGCAGTACATGGGAGGCGGCAATTTCGATGACCTCTCCCTGCCCTCATACAGCGTTACCAATCTCAATCTGGGCTACACCATGACACCGGGGAGATGCCGCGCCTCCGCATGCTGCACAGGCATAAAGTCCGTGCGCTTCGGCCTGCAGGTCGGCAACCTCTTTGACAAGAAATACTTCAGCTATGGCTACGGCGGCTCATGGCTGGAGGGGGACACTCTGGAGAGCCGCAAGTCGTGGTCGTATTATTTCCCCCAGGCCTGCACCAACGTGCTCGCCAACGTGACCGTATCATTCTGACAAGGCCGCAGGGGAATGGACTGGAAACTCGTCTTGCAGATTGTCGGGGTCGTCCTGGGGCTCCTGTACCTGTACTTGGAATACAAGGCGGACATCCGGCTGTGGATTGTCGGGCTGCTGATGCCGCTCGTGCACGGGGCGCTGTATTTCCGCTCGGGGCTGTACGCTGATTTCGGGATGCAGATGTATTACGTCGCGGCGGGAATCTACGGGATGGCTGCGTGGATTGTCGCGGACAGGCGCGGCAAGACGGGCGCAGACGCGAAACCGGCTGCGGAAAAGACTGGCGCGGCAGGGATACGGTTTACCCCGCGCAGGGTGTGGCTGCCTGTGGCTGCGGCGTACGCCGCGCTGCATCTTGCGCTGTATTTGTCCCTGTCACGATGCACGGACTCTACTGTGCCGTTCTGGGACGCATTCACCACCGCAGTCAGCGTAGTGGCCATGTGGATGCTGTCCAGAAAATACGTGGAGCAGTGGCTGCTGTGGTGCGTGGCAGATGCCGCTACAGTCGCACTGTACCTGTACAAGGGCATCCCGCTGACCGCCTGCCTCTATCTGCTGTACACCGCGCTCGCCGTGGCCGGCTGGCGCAAATGGAGGCGCGAGGCGGCCGCAAGGTGAAAGCTGCCGCGCAAGGTGGCGCTTTTCTTCGGAATTTGCATATATTTGCCGTACTGAATAACCGATTACTGACCTCTTTTTCTATGACACTCATGATTGTGCAGCTCCTGATAGTGCTGGGGGCTCTATACGTTGGCTCAAGGTACGGATCGCTCGCTCTCGGGGCCATCTCCGGGATTGGCCTGGCGATACTGGTGTTCGGCTTCGGCATGACGCCCGGCACTCCCCCGACTGACGTCATCTATATCATCATAGCCGCCGTTACCTGCGCCGGCGTGCTGCAGGCCTCCGGAGGCATGGACTGGATGATCCAGGTCGCGGAGAGGATGCTGCGCAAGCATCCGGACAGGATCACATTCCTCGCGCCGCTCTGCACATTCTTCCTGACAGTGCTGGTAGGCACAGGGCATGTCGTGTACACCCTGATGCCCATAATCTGCGACATTTCCCTCAAAAAGGGCATCCGTCCCGAACGCCCCTGCGCCGTGGCTTCCATAGCCTCGCAGGTCGGCATCACCTGCTCGCCGATAGCGGCCGCAGTGGTGGCTTTCGTGTCCATCTCCAACGCCAACGGCTATGGCGTGACCATCCCCCAGGTGCTGATGGTGACCATCCCGGCCTGCCTGTGCGGGCTGTTCTGCGCCTCTGCGGCCTCGTACCGGCGCGGCAAGGACCTCGACAAAGACCCGGCCTTCCAGAAGAGGCTCGCCGACCCCGAGATGCGCAAGTACATGTACGGAGAGACCGTGACGACCCTCGACAAGGTCATCAGCCCCAAGGCCAAGGCTGCGGTGTACATCTTCCTCGGCTCGCTGGCGGTCATCGTCTGCTTCGCGTTCACCCAGATATTCATCGACAAGGAGACCCTCGCGACAATCACGCGCATCCCCAAGATGAATATAGTCATCCAGATCATCATGCTGACAGCCGCCGCGCTGATGGTGATATTCTGCGGGGCCAGCCCCAAAAAGGCCGTGGGCGGAGCGGTGTGGCAGTCGGGCATGGTGGCGGTTGTGGCCATATACGGCATAGCGTGGCTCGCCAACACCTACTTCGGCAACTACATGGACCAGATGCAGACGGCCCTGTCCGGAGTGGTCGCCAAATACCCGTGGAGCATAGCCCTGGTGTTCTTCCTCGTGTCTGTGCTCATCAACTCCCAAGGGGCTGTCGTGGTGTCAATGCTGCCGCTCGCCTACTCTCTTGGCATACCCGGCGCGGTGCTGCTCGGCGTGCTGCCCAGCGTGTATGGATATTTCTTCATTCCCAACTACCCCTCCGACATAGCCACAGTCAATTTTGACCGCAGCGGCACCACCGTGATAGGCAAATACCTGCTCAACCACAGTTTCATGATGCCGGGCCTCATCAGCACGGCTGTTGCGACCGTCGTCGGCTACCTGATCACCTGCGTGCTGTTCCCGGGGTACTTCGCCAGCTTTGCCGGGTAGGAGTCCGGGCCGAAATCAAAAGAACACTTGGACAATAAACATATACACGACGGTGCTGCCTGCGATGGACAGGAGCATCTTCCTTTTCCACAGGTGCAGGAGTACGCATGCCAAGATCCCGATGGCTTGAGGGAGGCCGTGGGGACTGTCCAGGAAGTCTATATCCTTGACACAGTAAATCACAAGCATCCCGAACACCGCGCTCGGAAGATATTTGCTGAGATAATGGACAAACTTCGGGGTCTTCTCCGCCGAGGGGAACACGATAAAACTGACAAAACGGGTCGCCATGACTGCGGCCGCCATGATCCCGATGGTTATCAGTTGCTGGACTGCTGTCATCCGTACGTCCTCCTCTCTCTCCTATAGGTGAAATACAGCACTCCCAACATCACGAACATGGCGGGAACGACGAAATTGGAAGCCCCGAACAACACCAGGCAAGCGACCGAAGCCAAGATGCCAAGCCACGCGGAGGCATGGCCGTGCGGATGCCGGAGAAAATCATCCATGAATATGCTGACGAACATCGCCGTGACCACAAAATCCAGCCCCTCCATATACTGCATCGCATTTGCTCCGACGGCAGCCCCGAGATAATATCCAATCAGGCCTCCGCTTATCCAATACATATAATTCAACGCGGAAAGCCAGAGCTGCTGGCGGAAACTCCCTCCGTTGCTGTAGTTGATGGCGAATGTCTCGTCGCACATCCAGAAGATCAGCAGCGGCTTCCTCCAGCCCGCATCCCTCCAGCGGTCAAGCATGGAGATGCCGTAGAAGATATGCCTCGCGCCCACCATGAGAGCCATGGCGAGCGCCGCGAAAGGATTGAAAGCTCCCGTAAGCATGGTCAGGGCGATGAACTCTACCGACCCGCTGAACACCACGCTTGCCATCAGGAGCGGAATCCAGACCGGATAGCCCATTGAGGCCGCAAGGAGACCGTACGACAGCCCCAGGAACCAGAACGCCCCCAGAATGGGCAGGGACAACTTGAATGCCTGTTTGAAATCATTCATTTGACAATCATCCCCAAAATGCCCTTAGTAAAGTTAAAAAACAAGTTGCCTCAGATTTTGAAGTTTACTTACTAAAGCTACGAAGTTACGGACGACAGGCAAAAAAATGCAAGCGGCATACGCAACGTGAAGATTGACTGCTTCGTAAAACAGGGAGAGAAAATCAGGAAAAGGGGGTTAGCGACAAGCAAAAAACACAAATAGGCGTCGCTAACCCGGTTTTTGCTATCCGAAACTGCACTATCCCTGTGCGGAGGGCTTTGGGGCGCGGAAAAATATTATGAACAGCGCCGCCACCACGAGGGAATAAGCGGCAAAGATATACCACGCTGTGCTCCATGACGGCGTCGCGGCGTTGTAGACAAAGTGATTGACAACCTGCCCCGCCGCAAGAGTGCCGATTGTGGCGCCAAGGCCGTTGGTCATAAGCATGAACAGCCCTTGCGCGCTTGACTGCACATCCTTGTCCGTCTGCTGGTTGACAAAGAGAGAGCCTGAGATGTTGAAGAAATCAAAGGCCACGCCGTACACTATGCAGCTCAAGATGAACATCCACACTCCCGAGCCGGGATTGCCCGCCCCGAAAAGGCCGAAACGGAACACCCACGCCAGCATCGAGATGCTCATCACCCCCTTGATGCCGAACCTTTTCATAAAGAACGGTATCAGCAGTATGCACAAGGTCTCCGAGAGCTGAGAGATGGAGATGAGGGCGTTGGCATTGTTGGCGCCCCATGTCGAAGCGTAGGCCGGATTGTCCTTGAACGAGGAGATGAACGGGTTGGCATACCCGTTGGTTATCTGCAAGGCCGCCCCGAGCAGCATGGAAAACAAGAAAAACAGAGCCATCTCCTTGCGCTTGAAGAGGCTGAAAGCCTTGAGACCGAACGCCTCCGCGACGCTCTGCCCATTCTCTCCCCTGCTGACGGGGCAGTTGGGCATGGTGAGCGCGTACAGGCACAGCACGATGCTGAGCGCACCGGAGACATAGAACTGGGCATAGCTGTTCTGGAACTGCACCCCGTCAGAGCCGCGCATAAAGTTGACGAACAGCATTGTGCAGATAAAGCCTACCGTACCGAACACCCGCAGCGGCGGATAATCCGACACAGGATCCATGCCGCCGTGCTCAAGAGCCTTGTACGACACCGAGTTGGTAAGGCCGATGGTGGGCATGAAGAAAGCGATGCTCAGTGAGTACAGGGTGAAGAGCGGCCCGAAAGAAGGCTCCGGGGAGGAGGCGCAATAGAACCCCGCGCCCAGCATGAACACGCCGGCCAGCGCATGGCACAGGGACAGGACTTTCTGCGCAGGGATGAACCTGTCCGCCACTATGCCTATCAGAGTGGGCATGAAGATGGAGACAATGCCCTGCATCGCAAAGAAAAGCCCGATCTTGGTCCCAAGGCCGATGCTGCCGAGATAACTGCCCATTGACGTCAGATAAGCGCCCCACACCCCGAATTCGAGGAAGAGCATGACAATGAGCTTGAGCCGTGTAGAAAAATTAGTCATGTCAGAATATTATGTCGTTTGTCTTTTGCCATCCGTGCAACATGCAAAATTACAAGTTTTCCGGAACCGAAAAAATACGCTGGCGCACGGACTGCGCACAATTTGGAGGTCACTTGTCTTGAAAAATGACTAACTTTGGGGGCTTTGTCCCCGTACGGGGCATCAGAGAGACAGAGAGAGACGAGAACATGACATTCCGCATCGCAGCCAAAGATCCCGCAAGCGCGGCCCGCACGGGCGTGGTGACCACTGCCCACGGCGAGATACGCACCCCCATATTCATGCCGGTAGGCACAGCCGGCTCTGTCAAGGGCGTGTACCATCGGGACCTCGTGGAGGACATAGGCGCGGAAATCATACTCGGCAACACCTATCACCTGTACCTGCGCCCGGGGCTGGACATCCTGCGCGAAGCTGGCGGGCTGCACAAGTTTGAGAGCTGGGACAGGCCCATACTCACCGACAGCGGAGGATTCCAGATATTCTCGCTCAGCGAGATACGCAAGATAACCCCCGAGGGCTGCACATTCCGGAGCCACATAGACGGCTCGCGCCATGTGTTCACCCCGGAAAACAATGTGGAGACCCAGCGCATTATCGGGGCCGACATTATGATGGCTCTCGACGAATGCTGCCCCGGAGACGCTGACCATGAGTATGCCGCCAAATCTCTGGACCTGACCCAGGCATGGCTGGAACGCTACGCCAAGCATTTCGCAGAGACGGAGCCGCTGTACGGCTACAGCCAGACATTCTTCCCCATCATCCAGGGATGCACATGGCCCGACCTGCGGGCCCGTGCGGCCGAGCACGCCCTCCGCTACGCGGATGCCGGCATCGCCATCGGCGGCCTCGCGGTCGGGGAACCCACGGAGGTCATGTACGAGATGCTGGAACTCCTGAACGGCCTCATCCCGCAAGACAAGGCCAGATATCTGATGGGCGTGGGCACCCCCGCCAACCTGCTGGAGGGCATTGCCCGAGGGGTTGACATGTTTGACTGCGTCATGCCCACGCGCAACGCCCGCAACGGGATGCTCTTCACCTGGAGGGGCGTGATGAACATGCGCAACGCCAAATGGGCGCATGACTTCTCCCCTCTTGACCCTGACGGGACCTCATTTGTGGACAGGACATACTCCAAGGCATACCTGCGGCATCTGTTCGCTTCAGGAGAAATGTCAGCCGCAATGATAGCCTCCGAGCACAATCTCGCATTCTATTTGGATCTGGCGCGGCAGTCCAGATTGCACATTGAGAAGGGCGACTTCGCCAGCTGGAAAGATGACGCCGTCCGCAAAGTAAGCAGCCGCCTATGATGGGGATACGCAAACTGGACTGGTACATCTTCAGGAAGTTCATCGTGACTTTCTTTGTCGCGCTGCTGCTCATCATCGGCATAGTCATCATATTTGACATCAGCGAGAAGATAGACGACTTCGTGTCGCACGACGCCCCGCTGCACGCCATCATATTTGACTACTACGTCAATTTCATACCGTATTTCATCAACATGTTCAGCCCTCTGTTCGTGTTCATTACGGTGATATTTTTCACGAGCAAGATGGCCGCCAACTCGGAGATCATCGCGATTCTCTGCGGAGGCGTCAGCTACCGCCGTCTGCTCGTGCCTTACATGGCGGCGGCAGGCATCATCGCAGCATTGTCGCTGGGGCTCAACTTGTTCGTCATACCTAACTCCAACCAGACGCGTCTTGAGTTCCAGGCGAAATACATGAAGCACAAGTCCGTCTCCAACAGGTACGTGCACTACCAGATAGACCCCGGGACATTTGTGTATGTTGAGTCTTTCAGCACTTGGAACAACACCGCCTACAAATTCACACTCGAAGAGATACGCGACAACCGTCTGCAAAAGAAGATTTCGGCGGAGACAGCCGTCTGGGACAGCACCACCTCCGGATGGAGGCTCCGCAAATGCTTCATCCGCGAATACGTTGATGACGTGCAGGACAGGGTCTCGACCTGCGAGCAGATTGACACCGTAATCAACCTCGTCAAGGCTGACTTCTACCGCAACAAGCACACGGTGGAGACCCTGCCGGCAAAACAGCTGGACGAGCTGATAAAGGTGCAGAAGATGAGGGGCGACGCCAACGTGATGTACGCCGAGATTGAGAAGCACACGAGGGTGGCGCTGCCGTTCTCGGCTTTCATACTGACCATTATGGGGGTGACACTGTCCTCCCGCAAGCGGCGCGGCGGCATCGGGTGGAATCTCGCGATAGGCATCGCGCTGGCATTCTCCTACATTCTCTTCCTCAAATTCAGCCAGATGTTTGTATATACGGGCACCATGTCGGCTTTCGTCGCGCTATGGCTGCCCAATGTGATATTCGCCGTCATTACGGCATTCCTCTACAAGACCGCACAGAAATGACAGTCAAGATTATCAACCGTTCTTCCAATCCCCTGCCGTCATACGCCACGCCGCAGTCGGCCGGAGTGGATCTCAGGGCCTGCCTGCCGTCTCCCGTCACATTGCAGCCCCTCCAGCGGGCGGTAATACCGACAGGGCTGTACATGCAGATCCCTTCAGGCTTCGAGGGACAGGTAAGACCCCGCAGCGGCCTGGCCGCCAAGCACGGGATAACGGTCCTCAACACCCCCGGCACCATTGACTCCGACTATCGCGGAGAGATCCGCGTCCTGCTCATCAACTTGTCCGACAAGCCTTTCGATATAGCCGACGGGGACAGGATAGCGCAGATGGTGTTCGCAAGACATGAGCAAGCGGGATTTGAGAATGCCGACATCCTCGATGACAGTTCCAGAGGAGAGGGCGGATTCGGCTCAACCGGCACAAGATGAGATGACTGACAAGCTGTACGAGATATATCTTCGCTGCGGCGGGCGCGTGTCCACCGACAGCCGTTCCATAACGGGCGGGGAGATGTTCTTCGCCCTCAAGGGAGACAATTTTGACGGCAACGCTTTCGCCCGGGCCGCCTTGGACAACGGGGCGGCATGCGCCGTGGTATCGGCCGGCAGCGGCATCGCGCAATCCGGCGACTCCCGCGTAATAGCAGTGCCGGACACCCTGGCTGCGCTTGGAGGCCTCGCGCAGCGACACAGGCTCACATTCGGATTCCCGGTCATTGCGCTTACCGGCACAAGCGGCAAGACAACGACCAAGGATCTCATTCATGCGGTCCTCGGCACCGGGCTGCGCACCGCCGCTACCCAAGGCAACCTCAATAATGACATTGGCGTACCTCTCACCCTGCTCGGAATCAGGCCCGAGGAGACTGACATCGCTGTCATAGAGATGGGAGCAAGCCATCCTGACGACATATCCAGGCTCTCGGAGATTGTGCGGCCTGACTTCGGCCTCATCACCAATATCGGCAAGGCGCACCTGCAAGGCTTCGGCGGCATCGAGGGTGTCAGGGCGGCAAAGGGCCAGCTGTACGACTGGCTTTCCTCGCACGGAGGGGGCGCATTCGTCAACATGGCTGACAACACCATCCGAAGCATGGCTGAAGAGCGTGAAGGCATGAGGGTCATCCCCTACGTGCAGGGTGCCAAAGTGCTCAATCCCACTGCAGAGCGCCCATGCCTGGCAATGGATATTGACGGATACGGCATTCTCCAGACACGTCTGGCGGGGAGTTACAACGCCCCCAACGTCCTGGCGGCACTGACCGTGGGCATGCACTTCGGAATCCCCATAGACAAGGCAGCCAAGGCTGTCTCCGAATACGTCCCGCAGGGCAAGCGCTCACAAATTGTCGAGAGCGGGTCAAACAGGCTCATACTGGACTGTTACAACGCCAACCCGAGCAGCATGGATGCCGCGCTTGACAATTTCGCCTCGATGGAGGCGCAGCGCAAGGTCGCCCTTCTGGGTGACATGCTGGAACTCGGCGAGGACTCCCTAAGGGAGCATATGGCAGTCGCCCGCAAAGCTATGGCGGGCGACTACTCTGCTTATTTTGTGGGGAGCGAATTCGCCTCTGCGCTGTCAGCAATCTCGGGGGTGCCGGACCTGGAATCCAACGGGACTTCCCTGTCCCCGCGCACGTTCCCCGATGCGGACGCCTTAGCGGCGTATCTCAAAGACCATCCGCTCCGAGGGTGCACCATTCTGATCAAAGGGTCCCACGGCATGCGGATGGACAGGGTCATACCAGCCCTTGATCTGCCATAGCTCCCGCCACCTTGATAAATCCGGCTATATTGGCGCCCTTGACATAATCGACATAGCCGTCCTCACGAGTGCCGTATTTGAGGCATGCAGCGTGGATGTTGGACATGATGGCATGCAGACGCTCATCCACTTCATCGCGTGTCCATTGCAGGCGTATGCTGTTCTGGGTCATCTCCAGCCCCGATGTCGCCACTCCGCCGGCATTGGAGGCCTTGCCGGGGGAATAGAGCAGCCTTGCGCCCTGGATCAGCTCAATAGCCTCCGGGGTCGTAGGCATGTTGGCTCCCTCCACGATGCAGCGGCAGCCTCCGTCAATCAGGCTCTGCGCGTCATCCCTGCCAATCTCATTCTGGGTGGCGCAAGGCATTGCGATGTCGCAAGGCACAGCCCAAGGACGCTGCCCGGGGAAATACTTGGCCTCGGGATATTTGGCGGCGTACTCCTTGATGCGGCCGCGCAGCACGTTCTTGAGATACATCACATAGGACATCTTGTCCTCATCCAGGCCTTGCGGGTCATACACGTACCCGTCCGAGTCAGAGAGCGTCACCACCTTGCCGCCGAGACGCATAGCCTTCTGCGCGGCGTACTGCGCCACGTTGCCTGATCCGGACACGCAGACCGTCCTGCCCTCAAAGCTCTCGCCCCTGGTGGCGAGCATCTCCTGCGCAAAGTAGCAAGCGCCATATCCGGTGGCCTCGGGACGCAACAGGCTGCCTCCCCAAGCAAGACCCTTGCCCGTCAATGTCCCTGTGAACTCGCCGCGCAGCCGCTTGTACTGGCCGAAGAGGTAACCCACCTCACGTCCTCCTACTCCTATGTCCCCTGCAGGAATATCCGTATCCTGTCCGATGTATTTGCACAACTCGGTCATAAAGCTCTGGCAGAACCGCATCACCTCCGCATCGGACTTCCCTCTCGGGCTGAAATCAGAACCACCCTTGGCTCCGCCCATCGGCAAGGTCGTGAGGGCGTTCTTGAATGTCTGCTCAAAGGCGAGAAATTTCATTATGCTGAGGTTGACGCTGGAATGGAAGCGCAGCCCACCCTTGTACGGGCCGAGTGCGCTGTTCATCTGCACACGATAGCCCCTGTTGATATGGATCTCCCCCTGGTCATCCGTCCAAGGCACCCTGAACATGATTACCCTCTCCGGCTCTACCATACGTTCCAATATCTTGATGTCCATGAGGTAAGGGTCGGACATCACATAAGACGCCACGCTCTCGACCACCTCCCTCACGGCCTGATGGAACTCGCTCTCGCCCGGGTTTTTGGCAATCAGGGCCGCCATAAAGGAATCAACAAATTTTTTCGCATTCTTTTCCATAAGCCGATAATTTAGAAATGAAACATAAATGATTTGTAATACACTCTTACTTAACTCTATCTGTCCTTGTACATGGAGTCGTAGTAGCCCATGTACTCCCCGCTTGTGACACTGTCCACCCAGTCCTGATGCTCCAGATACCACTGCACCGTCCTCTCAATCCCCTCCTCAAATGTCATCTCGGGCTTCCAGCCCAGCTCCCGTCTCAACTTGGAGGCGTCCATCGAATACCTCAAGTCATGCCCGGGACGGTCTCCCACGAAACTGATAAGGGACATATCCTCGTCTTCGGCGCGTCCGAGGGCGCGGTCAACCGTGCGCACAAGCAGACGCACGAGGTCTATGTTGCGCCATTCGTTGGCGCCGCCGATATTGTAGGTCTCCCCCGCCGCGCCCTCATGGAAAATGAGGTCGATGGCCCTGGCATGATCCTCCACGTAGAGCCAGTCCCTGACATTTTCTCCCCGGCCATAGACAGGCAGCGGCCGGCGCAGGCGTATATTGTTGATAAACAATGGTATCAGTTTCTCCGGGAACTGGTACGGCCCGTAGTTGTTGGAGCAGTTGGTCACAATGGCCGGCATGCCGTACGTGTCATGGTATGCCCTGACAAAGTGGTCGGAGCTGGCCTTGGATGCGCTGTACGGGCTGTGAGGGTCATAGCGGCTCTCTTCGGTGAATGTCCCGTGCCCAAACGGCAGGGCGCCATAGACCTCATCTGTGGAGATGTGGCAGAAGCGGCATCCGTCCCAGCCGAGAGGCTCCCAACAGCGGCGGGCGGCCTCCAGGAGGCTGAGCGTGCCCATGACATTTGTCCTGGCAAACACAAAAGGGTCACGGATGCTCCTGTCCACATGCGACTCCGCCGCAAGATGGATGACCCCGTCAACGCCCTCCCGTTGCATAAGGGAGAGCATTGCGTCAAAATCACAGATGTCCGCCTTGACAAAAGAGTAGTTCGGCCTCCCCTCAATGTCCGCGACATTGGCCAAATTGCCGGCGTAGGTCAGCTTGTCCACATTGATGACGCGCACGTCCGGATATTTGTCCACAAACAGCCTGACCACATGGCTGCCGATAAACCCGGCCCCCCCGCTTATGAGTATGCAGCGTCTCATCTTCCCGCCCCTCCCGCAAGTCCAAGCAGATATTTTCCGTACTGGCTGTTGCTCATGGCGGACGCGGCACGCCTCAAGGCGTCAGCGTCTATCCATCCCTGCTCGAATGCCGCTTCCTCAATGCACCCCACCTTGAGGCCTGTACGTTTCTCCAGCACTTCTATATATGTCGACGCCTCGGCGAGACTGTCGTGCGTACCTGTGTCCAGCCAGGCAAAACCGCGCCCCAGCACGCTCACACGGAGACGTCCCATCTTGAGGAACGCCTGGTTGACGCTGGTGATCTCATATTCCCCACGTTCTGACGGCCTGACCCCACGCGCCACAGAGACCACCTCATTGGGATAGAAATACAACCCTGTGACGGCGTAGTTGCTCTTGGGATGCTGAGGTTTCTCCTCTATCCCCAGACAGTTGCCTTGCGAGTCAAACTCCGCGACCCCGTAGCGGGAGGGATCCTGCACCCTGTATCCGAATACCGTAGCCAGAGCGTCATCTTCGGCGCGGCGTACAGCGTCATGGAGCAGGGCGGAAAAACCGGCCCCCTGAAATATGTTGTCCCCGAGCACCAGGCACACGCTGTCCGTCCCTATAAAGTCAGCTCCGATAGTGAACGCCTGCGCGAGCCCCAGCGGCCTGGGCTGCTCGGCATAGCCGAAACGCACCCCCACCTCACGGCCGTCCCCGAGCAGGCGCCGGAACGAAGGCAGGTCTTCAGGGGTGGATATGACGAGAATGTCCCTGATGCCAGCAAGCATGAGCACGCTGACAGGATAGTAGATCATCGGCTTGTCGTATATCGGGAGCAACTGCTTGCTGACGCCCTTGGTAATCGGGTAGAGACGGGTGCCGCTGCCTCCCGCCAGGACAATTCCTTTCATTGGCAATACGTTTGTGCCACGCAATTTATAAAAATATGACGAAAATTGCTATATTCGCAAAACGAAAAACACAGGTGCAGCGTGTCTGCACACAGTTTTTTGCGGCAGCAAGACTTTTTTCCGGACATTGTCCGGCAACCATCTGCAACAACATGACGGAACGGCATTTTGACGTGATAGTGATCGGCGGGGGCATCACCGGGGCCGGGACTGCGCGTGACTGCGCGATGAGAGGCTTGAGGACGCTCCTCCTTGAGCGTGAGGACATAGCGGACGGCGCGACGGGGCGCAACCACGGGCTGCTGCACAGCGGGGCAAGATATGCCGTAAAGGATGCGGAGTCAGCCAGGGAATGCATCAAGGAGAACAAGATTCTCCGCAGGATAGCGTCTTCCTGCATTGAAGACACAGGAGGGCTGTTCATCACCCTGCCGGAGGATGAAGAGGCCGGCTATGGGCTGGACTACCAGTCCAAGTTCGTGTCCGCCTGCCGGGACGCGGGCATAGACGCAGAGCCTGTCACTCCAAGGCAGGCCCTCAAGATGGAGCCGTCCGCAAACCCGGCGCTGATTGGCGCCGTCAAGGTGCCTGACGGTTCGGTTGACCCGTTCAGGCTGTGCTGCGCCAATGTGCTGGACGCGCAGATGCACGGCGCCGAAATACTGACAAGGCACGAGGTCACCTCGTTTGTGCGCGAAGCGGACAGCATCATCGGTGTGGAGGCCGTAGACAAGTCAAGCGGCACTCCCTGCCGCTTCCTTGCCCCGGTGACAGTCAATGCCGCCGGCATCTGGGGGCACGGGATAGCGTCCCTTGCCGGCATCAAATTGAGCATGTACCCGGCAAAGGGGGCCCTGCTCGTGTTCGGGCACAGGGTCAACAACGTGGCGCTCAACCGCTGCCGCAAATCAGCCGACGGTGACATTCTTGTCCCCGGAGTAAGCGTCACCGTAATAGGCACTACATCCACCAGGATTCCTTACGAGGAGTGCGACAATGTGCGGGTCACTCCGGACGAGGTCAGGCTCCTGCTGCGTGAAGGCTGCAAGCTGGCCCCGTCGCTCGCCACCACCCGGATACTCCGCGCATACGGCGGCGTGCGCCCGCTGGTTGCCGACGACAGTGACCCCACCGGACGCAACATCAGCCGCGGCATAGTATGCATCGACCACAAGACCCGGGACTCCATAGACGGCCTGGTGACCATCACCGGCGGCAAGCTTATGACTTATCGCCTGATGGCGCAGATGGCCACTGACACTGTCTGCCGCAAGCTCGGCGTATCAAGAGAATGCCGCACGGCAGTCACTCCCCTTGCGGGCTCCGCGCCAGGCAAAAGCGGGACCCTGCCGGGAATTGTAAAGAAAGTGTTTGGCGGCAAAGCCAACCTGGGTCAAAAGGCGGCGGCGCAGCGGCTCGGGAGCATGGTGACTGATGTCAGCTACACAAGCCCGGAGGACAGGAGGGTGGTGTGCGAATGCGAACAGGTGACCGCCGGGGAGATAAAACATGCAGTCAAGTCATTAGGAGTCAAGACTCTCGAAGACCTCCGGAGACGCACTCGCACGGGAATGGGCACCTGCCAGGGCACATTCTGCATCTGGAAAGCAGCCCGCGCCCTCGCCACGGCGCTTGGCGACCCGTCCAAGGCTGACGAGCTGGCCGGCCCGTACTTGAACGAGAGATGGAAAGGAATGATGCCTGTCGGCTGGGGGGAGACCCTGCGGGAAATGGAGTTTATGCAGAGAGTTTACAAAAACGCTAAACCGGACAGCTATGGTGATGAAATTTGACATTGCGGTCGTGGGAGGCGGCCTGGCCGGGATGCATGCCGCGCTGGCGTTGCAGCGCGGCGGTTTTGACACGGCAGTCATCAGCGCGGGGCGCTCCATCCACAATGTGGATTACAAGGAGTTCAAGGATGCCGGCGGCACATTGTTGCTGGGGGACAAGGTGGAAAGGATTGATGGGGATGCTCTCTATACAGCCAATCTCGGGGAAGAGACGCCCTTGAGAGCCGCTTATATCGTTCTTGCAGGAGGCAAGTTCTTCGGCGGCGGCCTGGTCTCTGACATGGACGGCATCAGAGAGCCGCTTGCCGGGGCCGATGTGAGGCAGGGCGAGAAGATGTTTGCGGAGCGGTTTATGGACGAGCAGCCGTTTATGAGGTTCGGGGTGGTGACTGATGATGAAGGCCACGTGACCAAAGACGGCTCGCCCGTTCCGCACATATACGCTTGCGGGGAGATACTCTGCGGCATATCGGCTGCGGACAAAGACTCTGACAGACAGATACTGGACAGCGCGCAAAGAGTCGCGCAAAGCATAATCAGACATGCAAGACAGAGAGAGCAGCAGGTTTAATTTCGAACACTGCCAGAAGTGCGCAATCTGCACGACCGTGTGCCCAGTGATGGCCAACAATCCCCGATACGCCGGCCCGAAGCAGTCCGGGCCGGACCAGGAGCGGTACAGGCTCATCAACGGCCTGTTCTATGATGACGCCATCAAATACTGCCTCAACTGCAAACGCTGCGAGGTCGCCTGCCCGAGCGGCATCAAGATAGCCGACCTCGTCCAGGCTGCCAAGCTCCAATACGGCCATTCCCCCGGAATCAGGGAAATGATGGTCGCAAGCACTGACCTGGTCGGCTCCCTCGCCGTGCCGTTCTCCCCCATCGTCAACTGGGGGCTTTCCCTGAAGCCCGCCAAGGCCATGCTGGACAAGACTGTCGGCATTGCGAAGAATGCCCCGATGCCCAGGTACGCCAAGGAGACATTCACCTCGTGGTTCAACAGGCACGCCCGCGCGAGGCAGGACTCGTTCCCGAGGCATATCAGCTATTTCCACGGGTGCTACGCCAACTACAACTATCCCCAGCTCGGCAAGGACTTTGTCACCGTGATGAACGCTCTGGGCTACGGGGTGCACCTGCTTAAGGGCGAACGCTGCTGCGGCGTGGCCAAAATATCAAACGGCATGGAGGACCTGGCCGCAAAGGACGCAAGGCACAACATCTCCCTCATGCGCCAGTCAATCCGCGAGGGGCGGGACATCATCACCGTGTCCACTTCCTGCACGCTGACAATGCTGGAAGAGTACCCGCACCTGCTCGGAGTGGACAATTCAGATGTCAGGGGGCACATCAGCCTTTTTGAACGATTTGTCTGCGAGGCTCTCTCGGATGGCAGAGCCAAGGCCGTATGGAAGCAGGACTACAAGGCCAGGGCTGCGTACCACTGCCCCTGCCATCAGGAGCGGCTCGGATGGGGCGTGTTCACCACCCGTCTCCTTGGGATGATTCCGGGGCTGGAGCTGACCGAGCTGGACAGCAACTGCTGCGGCATAGCGGGAACTTACGGTTTCAAAAAAGAGAATTACGAGGTGTCGCAGAGGATAGGCGCCCCCTTGTTCCGCCAGATCAAGGAGCTGCATCCGGACTATGTCGCGTGCGAATGCGAGACCTGCAAATGGCAGATTGAGGGCAGCACAGCATTCCCAGTCAAAAATCCTGTCAGCATACTTGCCGAGGCTCTGGACCTGGATAAAACCTCGCTTGAAAACAACAACAAAACCACATAACATGAAAGCTGAAGACCTGAACTGGATTATTACTTGGGCAGACGGCAAAATCGCGTCTGTAGACCTCGGCTGGAAAGGGTTGGAGCGCACTGCAAAATGGATTGCCTCCGGCAGAAACCAGGCTTGCGAGGTGCACACCCAGAGGGTCGGCATGAACGAGCTCCGTTCTATAGACCGTTCTGTCGGACCCGATGACCTCGTGCTGATGGGCACGGAGTTCCAGCAGAGCGTGTGGCGGACGCTGTTCGCTCTGACGCATCCCGTCAGGGTCGCTCCGGGAATCTTCAGTTACACCGAATTCGCCCGCAGGTGCGGCAACACCAAGGCCATCAGGGCTGTGGCGCATGCGGTAGGACTAAACCCCATCAACTACATCATCCCCTGCCATCTCATAGTGCCCATTGAGAGCCTCAGGCGGATAGAGGAAGCGTATGAAGAAGCCATAGATACCATATTCAAGGGACGTGACCTCTATGTGTTTGACACTTTCGACATGGGTGAATACGGCCTCGGGCGCAAGGTCAAGAGAAGCCTCATAGCATACGACCTGGAGAGCTGACGGCAAGGCCGCCGGATGGCAGAGTCACACCTTTTTGCGGATGTCGGCCAGCGGCACCTCCACCAGAGCAGCCCCGAGCATGCTGAGGCGCACGGCTATGCGCTTGGACCCGTTGAAATCGACCAGCTCGCATACTGAACCCGCCAGCGGGCCGTTGATGACTTCGACCATATCACCAGGAGCGAGCGGGGCTTCCGTGACGGTCACAGGCGCCGAGGACTGCTCCACCATCCTCCTGAACACTTCCATCTGCGCGTCCGGCACAAATGCCGCGTGACCAGTGGCCCTGTCGAACATGTACCGTGGGATCTGGGGGACTTCTTTGAGGGAACGGATGCGGCCGCGCTCGTCAGCGCGTACGAATATCATGTGAGGCAGCACCAGCTGCTCGACAATCTTGAAGCGGTCGCTCCACCTGCGCCTCACCCGCTGCACGGGCAGCCAGTGCACAAAGCCAAGAGCAGACAGCGTCCTGGCCGCCACCCGCTCATGGCTCGGCCGCACATAGGCGACAAACCAATGTTCCTCCTCATTTGTCTGCATAAGAGCTGTACTTGAATGGAACAAATATAGCAAATGTCTGCCGGACAAATGTACATGTTTTTGAGTTTTGCTATTTTTGCCGTCAATACCGGCGCAGCGGATGATGACCAAAAAAGACATACGAGACGAGGTGAGACGCCGTCTGGCTGACGCCCCGCAGTCAAGGGAACTGCCCGAGAGCACCTTGTCCATGATATTCAGTTCGGCGCAATGGCTGTCGGCGCGGCGCATTCTGCTGTACAGCGCACTTGGCGACGAAGCCAGCGCTGACGGCCTTATCTCCAGGGCCTGGGAGGAGGGCAAGGAGGTCTGCCTGCCTGCCGTGGAAGGCGAGACAATCAGAATTTTCCCGCACAAGCCAGGCGGCGAACTGCGCAAAGGCCGTTTCGGCATTGCGGAGCCCTTTGGGGAAGACATAGAGATAAAAGACCTTGACAGCATAGACCTGGCATTCATTCCCGGCAGGGCGTTCACTCCTGACGGGCGCAGGACAGGGCGCGGCGGCGGGTACTATGACCGGCTGTTGCCCGCCCTGAAATGCCCCAAATGGGGACTTGCGCTAAAGGCCCAGATATTTGACTCGTTGCCGACGGATCCTTGGGATGTGCGCATGGACAGGGTATGGTATTAGGCTTTTGCAGACTCGCTGCCTGAACTTCGAATGCCTCATTCCGGAGGCGGCCCGCTCAAGCGAGAGCCATCACCAGCAACTGGGCGGATATCACCCTGATGAACATGCTGAGCGGGTAGACCGTCGCGTATGCCTCTGAGGCCTCCGACTCGTCGCTGTTGGCATTGGCGTATGTCAATGCCATGGGGTTGGCCATAGCCGCGCAGAGCATCCCGGCGTTGGCTGCGTAATCAAGCCGCCCGTAACGCCTTGCTATCAGGCCGGTGACAATAACAGGCACGATGGCGATAAGCAGGCTGAACCCTGCCCACTCCAGCCCGCGCAGGCTGAATGCAGTATCCGCAAACCCGGGGCCGGCGCTGTAGCCAAGGCAGGCGAGATATACGACTATCCCGAACTGCCGCAGCATGAGGTTAGCGCTGCGGGTCGTATACGTGGACAGGTGCAGGCGCGAGCCGAACGCTCCCATGAGGATACCTACGATGATAGGCCCTCCCGCCACGCCGAGCTTGACCGGGACACTGATACCGGGCAGGACAAGCGGGGCCGCACCGAGCACGACTCCGAGCAGCAGTCCCACAAAAATTGCAACCAGGTTGGGACGGTTGAGCACACGCTCCTCATTGCCGAGGATTTCTCCAACCTTGCTTATCGCCGCTTCAGTCCCTACAACGGTCAGCCGGTCCCCCAACTGGAGACGAAGCCCCGGCCATGCGACAAGCTGCACGCCAGCACGGTTGACCCGCGTGATGTTGATGTCAAAGGAGTTGCGCAGGTGCAGCGAGCCTATCTTGACGCCGTTCAGCTCCTTGCGGGTCACGAGGATATGCTTGGACACCAGATGGCTGTCATCTATGTTGTTCCAGTCTATGTCGGGACGGTTGAGATCCACATTGTCCTGCTCGCCGAACAGTATCTTGAATGAGGTGAGGTCATCACGCTTGAGCACCGCGAGGATATGGTCGTCCTGCTCCAGCACCGTGGACGAGCTGGGGATGAGCACCCTCTCCCCTTTTGTGATGCGGGAGATGATTATGTGCTTGTCAGTCAGTTTGTGCAGATCTCCGACAGTCACATTGAACACGGCGGGGTTGCTGATGTGGAATTCGGCGACATAGGTCTCCCCTGCCGGGTCGTACGGCTGCGGCTTCTCCCCTCTCGATACGCGCCGGAGAAACACCATGCATCCAAGCACACCTATCACTCCGCAAGGATATGCCAGCGCACATGCCGTGGCCATGCTGCCGGTCTGCCCGATGGCCTCGGGGCGAATGTCCAGCAGCGACTGCTGCGCAGCTCCCAGCATCGGGGTATTTGTGACCGCCCCGCAGAGCAAGCCGATTGCATCGGCAGGGGACGCGCCGCCAAATGCGTAAATGAGCAGGGCCGCAATGGTCGTCAAGGCAATGGTGAGCAGACCGAAGAGGTTGTACTTGATGCCTCCTTTCTTGAGCGACGGGAAGAATCCCGGCCCGACCTGCACTCCAAGCGCATAGACAAAGATGATGAGCCCGAAATTCTGGGCGAACACGAGCATCTGGGGATCAACCGTCACCCCAATGCGGCTGCAAACATGACCGGCGGCGATGCCGGTGAAGAACACGAATGCAGTGCCGAGGGACACCCCGCCAAACTTGATCTCCCCCAGAGCAAGCCCTATGGCCGAAATCAGGGATATCAAGATGACCATCTGCAAATAAGACGGCTCCCGTATGAGATCAACAAGCCACATGCCCATAAAGTGGCGGCAAAGGTAGAAAGTTTTTTCTCCGAAACATTAGATATTAGAATTTTTTTACGATATTTGCCAAACTTTCTTTAGGAGAGATGCTCGAGTGGCTGAAGAGGCACGATTGGAAATCGTGTGACCGACAAAATCGGTTCTAGGGTTCGAATCCCTATCTCTCCGCGCTATGCAATGCGATTGTGACGCCGCACAGAATTGTGCGGCGTTCTGTGTTTGTGCGCGGAAGCGCACGAGCTTGCTCGCAAAAGCGAAAGCGCACATACACAGTGCCGGCGGCGCAGCCGTCGGTGCAATCGCATTGCTCCCGGACACACAGGGAAAAAGCTTGCGCAGCAAGCTTAATCCCTATAACTGACTCCAATCACAGCTCCGTCTCATTCAAACCGTTGTGCCACACCTGGCTCGTGCAAATCACCGAGACCGCCGCACCCCGTTGCTGGGCAGCCTGGAAGGGGTAGGCGGGGCCAATCCTCCCGAGCAAGGCGGATTGTCCACGACGCTAAATATAAACACCTGATTTTCAGTGCCAATTTCGCAGCCACCGAGTCCGATGAATGTCAGTACGACAGGGACTCAAAGGCTTTCGTCCCTGATGATTCCCTAGGATTGGGTCAATTGGATACACTGCGCTGTTTGCAAAGATTTTATGCGGATTCTTGCTATTGTATCTGGTATTTTATTAATTTCGTGATTGTTATGGTTGCTAAACATTCTTTATAACATGGGTAAGGTCGTTTCTTATTTTCTCGGCATATTAACGGGAATTGCACTTACCATCGCTGCGGTTTTCGTTGTCAATAAGACTAATTCCTCTTCCGGTGAGCTTACGATGTTTAAGGAGCGAGGTAAAATAATGAATGCTGAATCATATACGATTATTCAGACTCACGACAACAATCATGCATTAGCCGTTGATTCAGACATGCTCGCTCTTTCAACTTTCATAAATATTCCTTCATCCATTAATACCGCCGTGTATCTTATTGGCAATGAAAAATCCAATTTCTATGATGGCTTGGAAATTAAATCTTCTGCAAAGACAAAATTCTATCAAGTTGGGACATATCGGTACAAAACCAAAGAAGAGGTATGGAAAACCGTACCTGCGGTCATGCTAATGAAAAAATAAAGCATAGCATTACCCCCCCCAAGACATCAGTTTTAAGTTCTCCTTGCCAAGAAAGCAAACTTCGCGGGGCTGCTCCAGCCAGAGGGGGGTCACGTATCGTCACCGTGTCGCGCACGGCCACGAGGATGGTGTCCGCGACCCGGACTTCCCGATTCGTTGTCTCATGTCCATATAGCAAAGCATATAATACCCAAAAAAGCCGCCCCTGAGGCATGCTGGGACGGCTTTATAGCTAAAAAGAAAGGCCTCCCGTCGGAGGCCGCCACAAATGAAGAGATGAGCCGAACAGTCACGCGAACACGGCATCAAGGTCTTTCGACAACTCGGAGAACCCTTTCATAATCCGCTCGAGCTGCGCTTTCCGTGGTTTCGTCCCATGAGTGTACGACCATAGCTGCTTCTGCGGAATCCCCGTGATCCTCTCAAGTGACGACAAGGTGAGCCACCCCTTGCCAAGGTAGTAGTTCATCAAGCTCAACGCGTCCACGGAGTACTCCACCTCATACTCCCCGTCCAGAAAGTCAGGGTACCTGAAACCCTCCTTGACGGCGGTCTCCCTGTAAGCCCGCATCTGGCGCGTCATGTCTTGCACAGCCTCCCCGACGGAACCGCCCATGCCGGAAAATATCTCGTCCTTGCAATAGACGGAGTAAGTCCCGTCTGAGGCCCTCTCAATTACAGCTGGAATCTTTTTCATGTCCTTATTAGTTTACGGAGGCCAAGGCTATTTCAGCCCCATCTCCTTGATTATTTTCCTCGCGAGTCCCGGAGCCACCTCCTTGCCGCGATGGTGCGGCACTGGGTAAGTCCTTGCGCCCTTCCTGTAAATCACATGGCTGCCCGCCTGACGCAGGACTGTCCATCCGTTCCTGGCCACAAGCCTATGCAACTCGTCTGACTTCATGCCGTTATTGTTCAGCAACGCAAATATAGTAAATATTCTATCATTACTGAAAAGATTTAATAGAAAATCTACTATAGCAATGAGTGTGCCACGGCTGTCCGGGCCGTATGATGTTGAGGCGCAAGTCCGCTGAATTGGGGAGCCGATGCTATGCCTCTGCATCATTGTCCGGTCCCCTGAGCAAGCTGTCAGATCAGAATCTCATGCTCTATTCGGACAAAAAAGACTGGGAGAGCATCCCAGTTTCGGAGAGCATGCGGCGATAGTATTCCGCTTTCCTCTCAAGGGAGAGAGGATAGGCTCTCGATGTCGATGGCATACGGTAGACTCTGAGAGTGCGGTTAAGGCGCTCACCATTGGGGTTGCTATGTGCTGCGGGCAACGTCAAATTGACGGATTCGCCCATTCTCGGCACGCCGCAGCCCAGCTCCTCTGCCAGGGCCTCCGCAGCTTTTGTCCCTGTCGCCGCTACAGTGCCGCAGAGCGGAATCTTGTCCAGCAGAGCGGGGATGTCTGCCTGCGTCACGATTTCAAGGAATTTATCTGAGGCATTGTCCCTCAACCGCCTGATTTCAACCGCTGTATCATATAAGGCTATGCCTTTCGCCGAGCAGAATTCGGTTAATGCATCCTTGTCGAACCGTTTCCCGGTAATGAAATGCGATTTGTCCTCGAAATAGATTTCTCCCATGATTCTCCACATGTCGTTAATGAAGTTGGGATAATAGAAATCCATTGTCCATCTTTTCGGCTGCGGCGGGAATGTTCCAAGAAAAAGTATCCTCGCGTTTCCGGGAAGAAATGGCTGGAAAGGGTGCTTTTCTGTCATGATTTACTTAATCACCGACTTGACCCACTTGTCCACCTTGTCCATCCCGCTGCGGACACTGTGGCCGGCGATTGAGAAAGGGCTTGTGACCTTGGCCTCGGGGTATTGCCGCTTCAAGTCCTCCACCACGCTGCCCAAGCCGCTCCCCTCATGCGTTGTGAACGGAATGACCGTCTTGCCGTTAAGGTCGTATTTGTTGAAGAATGTGAACATCACCTGCGGGTATGTCCCCCACCAGATGGGGCCGCCTACAAAGACGGTGTCGTACTTGGCAATATTCTCCACTTCCCCCTTGAAAGGAGGGAGTTCTCCCGCACGAGTCTCCTCCTGCGCCACCCGGATGAGCTGATTGTATGGCATGTCGTAGCTCTTCTCCGCCACAATCTCGAATTCGTCAGCCCCCGTCAGCCTCCGGATCTCATCGGCGACCAGTTTGGTGTTGCCCACTTTGATGTTCCCAACGCTGTAGTTCTCACCCGCATGTGAGAAAAAGACTACAAGGATGTTTGTACCGGCTTTCGCCGTTGAATCATTAACGTCTGTCATAGTGTTGTCTTTATTTTGGTTATTGCTGCTGTTGCCGCCAAAGCACGAGGCGCATGCCAGCATGCTGGCGGCTAACATTGTGGCACACTGTAATTTTCTCATAATTCTCATTCATTAATCGTTTCACAAAGGTACAGCATCTGCCGCAGCAAAACGCAGCTCATTTTGCGGAAAATATTACCCAAAATGCTGTTTGACGGCAATTTTCAGCTGACAATCATTTGAAGAATCAAAAAGCAGTATAAAATTCAACCAGCCTCCTGATGGCCCGCTGGCAGACAGGGCAAAACACGGGATTGGTGTTGGTCTTCATCCTGCAGTCCTTGGCTGCCCTCCAGACACCTTTTGACATATAGCCGCCACCCTCATGCAGCCCCACTCCGCTCTCCCCCATCATATCCTCCCATTTGGAAGCGAAATCCGCCAACGTAGTGATGTTGGGCTCCCATGGCTCCACTCCGGCTAGATAATACTGGGAGTACTGGTCATCATAGTAGTACTCGTCAGCCAGCCCGGCGAAACTGTGTCCGAACTCATGCGCCACCACCGCAGAGGACCATTTGTTGTGAGCCGCCGAAAGCACGTAGGAGTTGAATATGCCTCCCCCGCCGTATGTCGAGGTGTTGGCAAGGACGATGATATGCTCGTAAGGGACTCCTGATAGCGCATCGTGCAGCGCCGAGAGGTGCAGCGTGGTCAGATACCTCTCCGAATAGAACGTGTCAAAATGCGCTCCCAGAGCCGTGTCCCGCCACAGGCGCTCGTGCGGGACGCTAACCCCGCTCTCCCTGGACGGGACAGCGACAGCCACCACATTGAACCTGTCCTGCAGGCTCTTGAAAGGCTCATGGGAGAATATGCTCCGCACGGCCTCCCGCGCATCCTCATAGAACAAGTCCGACTCATCCCGGGTATACCCCTCCGCGACGACCGCAATGTCAATCTTGTCCTCGGGGCTGCCGCTGCGGATGATGTAACGGTACGGGATGCTGTCGCCCGCTGCGGGCCGGATGAGGATGTCCGAGGGGTCAACCGGATGAGTGAGAGCGGCAACGGTGTCGCCCCTGACTCCATACAGCTCCACGGTGACCTCCGCCTCCCTCTCGGGCATGGGAACGAGGAATACATTTTCAAAGCTCCTCCGCACACGCGTGGCCTCCTCCGTCCGCTGCCACTCCTGAAAGAGGGTCGAGAAAGAGTTGCGGTACAGGACACGCCCCGTCTGCGTGTCCCGCAGCGAAATCTGGCCGTTGCCGCGCAGAAGGACTTTGTCCATGTTGACACGCCGCCCGGCCCAAGAGCCGCAGCAACGCATTTCGGAAAGGGCTATCTCCTGCGTGTCAGCCGTGCCGGAGAAAATGTAGTCAAGCCGCAGGGTGCGGCTGCAGTCCTGCGCAACTGCAGGAGCGAGTGACATGACAGCGAGGCAGAAACCCGCCGCCGCAAATCTGCGCATGAGTGTCATGGCCTATACTGATAATGTACGTACTGGCAGTTGCTGCCCTGCGAGCGGACCTCCATCACGAGGCGGACCTGGTCACGGAGCCGTTCCTTGCGCTGCTTGGGGGGCAGCGACTCATCTGGCCAGAAAGGCCCGTCCACATAGACGGCAGCGCGGGGACGCCGCCCCTCTCCCCTGCTCTGGTATGTCACAGTCATGGCAAACGACGGCAGCCCGAGGGACACCGGATAATGGAATGCCGCCGTCCCGAAAGGCCGGATGCATGTGCAGTAAGGCCATACATGAGCCTCCGGAAATATCACGACTATCTCTCCCCTGTCACAGTACCGCGACACCGCATCCTCCAGCTTGCGCAGTCCTCCTCGGCTGGAAGCTGTGGGAATGCCGCCCAGATACGGCAGCAAAGGCCCCAGCACGGGAAGCCCGAAGTTGGACGGGGCGCATACGGCCCGGCTGCGGCGCCGGTCGCGTCCGCGTCCGACGGCTATCGCGAGCAAGGGGTCTCCGAACGGCTGGGTGTGGTTGGCGAACACGATATAGCCCCGTTCCCGGGGGACGCGCAGCAGCTTGTCCCTGCCGACAAACCTGACGTGCAGCCCAAAGCGCAGATACACTCTGGACACAAGCGTGAATATATTGTACAGCACGGCGGACAGGCCCCTCTCCCACCACCGGTCACGGACTATGCGCCAGTCCTCCGGCAACTGCCTGGCTTGGCCGGGATTGACTGTCATGTCCTCGTCAAAACTGCTGTAATAAAAGGTCTTCATAATCTCAAAGCTGCGCCCGGCGCTGTGTGCAGAGCTGTCCGCACAGGCACACCAGACAAAAGTAGCGATTATTTTTGTTGAAAAGAATGTTGATAAAAACACGCCTCCTCCGCAAGGCGGCCGCTGATAAAGCCGTACCTTTACGTCCCGTTAACAGTATTGCCATTCAGCCCATGAAAAACAATCCCGCAATTTACGACGCCCGTTCGCTTGGACGCGGCAAGATGCTTGTGCTCGGTCTGCAGCACATGTTCGCCATGTTCGGCGCCACGGTGCTCGTTCCAGTCATTACAGGGTTGTCCATGTCGGCAACCCTTCTTTTTGCCGGTGTTGGCACTCTCATCTTCCACGCCATGACCAAGTTCAAGGTCCCGGCGTTCCTCGGCTCGTCGTTCGCATTCCTCGGCGGATATGCGACAGTCACCCAGATGGGCCTCGCCCAGGGGCTTGAGCCCGCCCAGGCGCTCCCCTACGCCTGCATCGGGGTATTCTGCGCAGGGCTGATGTATTTCGTGCTGGCCGCGCTGTTCGCCGCGTTCGGCCCCAAGAAAGTGATGCGCTTCTTTCCTCCCATCGTCACAGGTCCCATCATCATAGCCATCGGCCTGACCCTGTCCGGCTCCGCCATCTCCAACTGCATGAGCAACTGGTGGATAGCCCTGCTGGCCATAGCCGTCATCATCGTCTGCAACATCTGGGGCAAGGGGATGGTCAAGATCATCCCGATCCTGCTGGGAGTGGCAGTCTCTTACACGGTCGCGGCATGCTTCGGGCTGTGCGACTTCTCCAAGGTGCAGCAGGCGGCATGGGTCGGCGCTCCGTTCAAGATGAGCGACACAGCCATCAGCCTGCTTGCCGGGCATCCTGACTGGGGACTGGTCGTGGCCGCCATCATCGCCATCCTGCCCATTTCCCTGGCCACGATGATGGAGCATATAGGAGACATGTGCGCCATCTCATCGACCACCGGGATCAACTACCTGGAAGACCCCGGGCTGCACCGCACTCTCATGGGCGACGGCCTCGCCACCGCCGTGGCGTCACTGTTCGGGGCGCCAGCCAACACCACTTACGGGGAGAACACCGGGGTGCTCAATCTCACCCGCGTGTATGACCCCAGAGTGATACGCATCGCGGCCGTGCTCGCAATAGCGCTGTCGTTCTGCCCCAAATTCTCCGCAGTGATCGGCTGCATGCCGGCCTCCACCATCGGGGGCGTGTCGCTGGTGCTCTACGGCATGATATCGGCTGTGGGAGTGCGCAACATCGTGGAGAACCAGGTAGACTTCACGGCCTCGCGCAACGTCATCATCGCAGCCCTGATACTCGTGCTCGCGATAGGCATCAAATACGGGGCTGGCGACTCCATCTCCCTCGGCTTCACCAGCCTCTCGGGGCTTGCCGTAGCGGCCCTGACCGGCATAATCCTCAACGCCGTGCTCCCGGGCAAGGACTACAATTTCGGAGACAACCAGCTGGGGGACACATCCGTCAATTTCGGCAAACTCTCATAACACACAGCTTTATGACTCACAAATCATTCGCCGCAGCGGCAGCCGCCGTGCTGTGCGCCGCTCCCCTGATGAGGGCGCAGACCAACATCCAAGTGTTCTACGACTTCGGCAAGGACCGGAAGCACGTCACCACGACCATCGAGGGATTCTACTCGGACAAGTGGGGCAGCACATTCTTCTTTGTGGACCACGACTTCAACTCCAAGAACTCCGATGACGAGGTGTACGCCCCAAGCGGCACGTACATGGAGATTTCCCGCGCTCTCAACTTCTGGAAAGAGTCCTCTCTCGCGCCTCTGAGCCTGCATGTGGAGTACAACGGCGGAGTCTACAGGGGCTACACCATCAACAACGCCTTCCTCCTTGGGGCTGAATGGTTCATGCACAACTCGGATTTCAGCAACACACTCACTCTGGAGGTCATGTACAAGCATATCAACTACCACGGCTCATACGACCTCTCCGGCAAGAAAAACAGCAGCAAGCTCCCGCTCCAGCTCACAGCGGTTTGGGGGATGCAGGACTTGCTGGGAGTGCGCGGGCTGAGGTTCAGCGGGTTCGCGGACTTCTGGTGGGAGGGGCACACGGTGTACCCCTACAAGGACAGCAAGTCAGAGGGATACCGCGACTTCACAAAGAGCAAGAAGTCTGACATCGTCTTCCTCTCCGAGCCGCAGCTCTGGTACAACGCGGGACGCCATTTTGGGGTTGAAAACCTCAATGTGGGCACAGAGATTGAAGTGTCTTATGACTTCGGCACCGGCAAGGGGCTGTTCGTGCGTCCCTGCCTCGGCATCAAATGGGTATTTTGAGAGCTGACGACACTCGCATAGCATCATGACAAAGCTGATACAAAGAGCATTCGGGTTCAATCCCGCAGTAAACAGCGTCAGGACGGAGATTGTCGCCGGACTCACGACATTCCTCACGATGGCGTACATCCTCGCCGTCAATCCCAGCGTGTTCAGCTCCCTTCAGGGACAGGGGATGCCGGTGGACGCAGTGTTCACCGCCACGGCTCTCGCAGCCATAACGGGCACCCTGGTGATGTCGCTCTACGCCAAGAAGCCGTTCGCCCTCGCTCCCGGCATGGGGCTCAACGCGTTCTTTGTCTACACAGTGTGCCTCGGCATGGGCTACAGCTGGAAGTTCGCCCTCACGGCGGTGTTCCTGGAGGGACTGCTGTTTATCCTGCTGACCCTCACCAATGTGCGCAAGCTGATAGTGGACTCCATCCCCGTCGGCCTCAAAAAGGCCATCAGCGTGGGAATCGGCCTGTACATCGCATTCATCGGGCTCAAGTCCTGCGGCATCATCGTGTCCAGCGAGGCCACTTCAGTCTCTCTGGGCAACCTGCATGACAAGACAGTGCTGCTCGCGCTCGGCGGCCTGCTGCTGGCCTCGGTGCTGGAAGTCCTCCGGGTCAAGGGCAGCCTGCTCATAAGCATCCTCGCCATCACGGTGATCGGCATCCCCCTCGGCGTGACCCATTTCTCCGGGCTGGTGTCCGCCCCTCCGTCCATCGCACCCATATTCATGCAGTTTGAATGGAGCCAGATCCTCTCGTGGGACATGCTTATAGTGGTGTTCACATTCCTCTTCATAGACATGTTCGACACCATCGGCACGGTCGTGGGGGTATCCGAACGCTCCGGCATGACAGACAAGGACGGCAACATCGACGGCATCAACAAGGTGCTGATGTCCGATGCGGTCGCCACTGTGGCCGGGGCCATGTTCGGCACATCGACCACGACCACCTATATCGAGAGCGCGTCCGGCGTGGCCGCAGGCGGGCGCACCGGCCTGACATCAATGACGGTGGCCGTATGCTTCGCATTCGCGCTGCTCTTCGCCCCGCTTTTCCTCGCCATTCCCTCCGCAGCGACAGGCCCGGTGCTGGTTATTGTCGGCGTGATGATGACCGCGACCGTCAAGGACATCCGCTGGGATGACTTCTCGGAGGCTATCCCGGCATTCCTGACCATGCTGATTATGCCCCTCGCCTACAGCATATCCGAGGGCATAATGATAGGGATGATCGCTTACGTGCTCATCAACGCCATTACTGGCAAGCTCAAGAAAATATCCGTAACACTCTGGGTGCTTGCAGCGCTGTTCGTGCTGCGCTATGCGCTGATGTAGCGCAGCGGCAGAGGAGGCGGGACCCAAGCAAATAAATACAAGATATGGACAACAATGACAAGAAACAGGCGGTCTCGGGGCTGAACATCAGCCAGGAGACCGCGCGCGGACACTACTCCAACCTGGCTGTCATCAGCCACACCGCGAACGAGTTCACATTGGATTTCGCCTCCATGCTGCCGGGCATGCCGTCGCCGGAGGTGCAGAGCAGGATCATCCTGACGCCCTCCAACGCCAAAAGCGTGCTGCTGACATTGCAGGAAAACATCGGCAAGTACGAGTCGCAGTTCGGCCGCATAGAGCTGCCGGGCGGGCCCAAAGCCACATTCAACCTGGCCGACCTCGCTGGCGGCTCCAAGTCATAGCCCGGGCATGACGGATTACAGCAAGATCAAGGCGTTCGCGTTCGATGTGGACGGGGTGATGACAGGAGGGGGGCTGCTCTGCGACCTCGCGGGGGAACTGTACAGGACTTTTGACGCCAAAGACGGGTTCGGCATCCGGATGGCCGTGCTTGGCGGCTATCCGGTGGGCGTCATCACGGGTGGCAGGTCAAGGACCATCATCGCGCGCGCCGCATCGTTCGGGGTGCCGGAGGAGGACTGCTGGCTGCATTCGAGGGACAAGGTGCAGGACTTTGACAAATTCTGCGCAAGGCACGGCATCAGCCGGGAGGAAGCTCTCTACATGGGGGACGACATCCCTGACCTCGCTGTCATGCGGGCGGCAGGAGTCGGAGCCGCGCCCTCTGACGCCGTACCCGAGGCTCTGGAGGCAGCCGACGTGGTGACGCACAAGCCCGGCGGGCACGGGGCCGTGAGGGAGATTATCGAAGCAGTCCTGCGTTCGCAGGGGCGCTGGAAGTTTGACGTGCACGGGTACAAGGAGAAGTTCTGATGAGCGGCGGCATTGCCAAACATATAATCCTCGGCAGCAACTCCCCGCGCAGGCGCGAGCTTATGGCCGGGCTGGGGTTGCCTTTCACTATTGACACAGGCAACAGCTTTGAGGAGTGCTACGCCCCCGGCACCCCGCACGAAATCATTCCCACGCTGATGTCGGAGGGCAAGTCGGCCGGATTTCACAGGCCGCTGGAGGAGGACGAGATACTGATTACCGCCGACACCATGGTGCTGCTGCACGACAGGGGCGGCCTCTCCCCCATCCTCGGCAAGCCGCACAGCCGTGAGGAAGCCGTGGCGATGCTGCACGAGCTCTCGGGGCGCACCCACGAAGTCATCACCTCCGTGACCATACGCGACATCCGCCGCAAAGAGACATTCAGCGACAGCACCCTCGTGACATTCCGGCCTCTGGCCGGAGAGGAAATCGAGTGGTATGTGGACAATTATCGTCCTTACGACAAGGCCGGATCGTACGGAGTGCAGGAATGGATAGGCTATGTGGCCATCACCGGGATACAGGGGTCGTTCTACAACGTGATGGGATTCCCCACCCACAAGGTCTATGAGCGTCTGCAGACGTTCTTGAAATAGATTCTTCGGTCGGAGGCCTCAGAATGACAGCGTCCGCCCTTGGAAACAGGGGCGGACGCCGTTTGTCAGTGCAGGAGGAATCCCTACTTTTCGAAGACGAAGCGGATGTCGGCAGGGACTCCGGCCAGCCCGAGGTTCATCACATCCACGTCATATCCCTCCGAATGCGCGGAATACTTCTGCTCAAACTGCCTGGCGGCCTCGATGTCGCCAAGAGCCTGTGTCGTGAGAGTCATGGTGGCGAGCTCGGTGATTGCCGACTCCATCTTGGCGTAGTCAAGAGAGTAGATGCCGGCCTCACTGCGGGAGAACGCTCCCTGCTCACGCAGATAGTTGTATATCATTATATTGGCCCGACCGAGAGCAGACCCCTCCCCGAAACGTCCTGAACGGGTCAGGGACGCGAAGAATGTCGTCAGGGCATCCTGCTTGTTGAATATGCCCGGGAGGTCAAAGCGGTCCTGAAGCTTGCACACGAGGAACATGCCTAGCACATTGCCCTTCATCTCCTCAAAGGTCAGCGCCTCATTGCCGAGAGCCTGCTCCACAGTCCCCTTGCCGTTCACGGTCTCCTTGACCCCAAGCCCGTGAGCTACCTCACGGAACACGATGTTCCAGAAGAACGCCTCGTCCGAGAGCCTCTCGTGATAATCCTGATCCAGCAGGGTCTCCCCCGCAGGCCCGACGATGTAATTGAACTTGGCACGTATGATATTCTCCAGCAGGATAGTGCGTGTGCCCTTGTCCCTTTGGACATCCTCGTCAAAGGGCAGGTTGAGCGCAATCACCTTGACTCCGGCATTAGCCTGTCCGGCATAGTACAGCGCATCGCAGGAGAATATGTTGGAGCCGATGCCCGGCTCAAAAGTCTTGTACTCCTCAGGGCAGGGCAGCTCCTTCTGGAACTCCGGGATGCGAGCGGTGAACTTTGAGAGCATCTCTGTGCGGTCCAGGTTCTTGAGCAGCACGAAAGCCTCGTACGAACGCTTGATGCCCAGCAGCTGGTCATCCGTGGTCTCATTGGGGCCTATGACGAGATCCATCTTGCTGTCGGTCATGTCCAGCCACGCGATGTCACTGTTGTAATACTTGTCACTTGACAGCGCGTCCGCCTTGCTCAGCAGGTACGCCTTGACGCTGGGCTTTATCGTGATGTCAGCGGCGGCCTTGAGATAATTGGATATCTTCTCGATGTGCCTTGAATACTCGTCGTGATACCAGACGGCGGTGAGGCTGCCGTCCTTGGCGCGGCGTATAAGGGTGTACGGGCTCAGCTTGTCAGGATTGTCAAAAGCCTCAAACTCCTCCAGCGTCATGTCCGCCGGATAGAAGCCGGCGCCTGGGAGACGGTCGGCATATCCGCTGACAAATGACTTGCCCGTGAAACGGTCCCACGGCCCGTAATTGATGCGGGCGTACTGGAGCTGCACAAGGTCGGAAATCGTGTCCAGCTGTGTCTTGTCGCCGAAATACTGCTCCCAGTAGATGGAGTCAACCTCATCGGCGGCAAAGCGGTACAGGTTGAGCACTTCCTTGCCGTTGTCGCTGATGCCTGACAGGTCGGGAGCCGGCACGGTGACTACCGCATAGTCACGCATGCGCCTCTCGAACGGTGAATCCGAATTATGGCATGCCGTAAACACGACGGACGCAAGCAGCGCGCCACAAACAAACTTGTTCATGATTAGGTTTTTATGTCAAATGTAAATCATTATGAGCAATTGAGCTGCCACCACCCGCAGAAACATCGTCAACGGATATACCGTGGCATAGTTGACGGAAATCCGGCTGTTGCCGTACATCTGCTCGGAGAAAGCCAGCAGCGCGGGGTCGGTCGTGCCGCCGGAGAGCAGCCCGCAAACCCGGAAGAAATCCATCTTCAGGCACAGCCGCGCCACCAGGGCGACCAGCGTCATAGGCACAAGCGTAATCACAAGCCCGTAGAGTATCCACACATAACCGCCTCCGGCAAGACTGGCGACAAAGTTCTCCCCCGCACCGATCCCGACTGCAGCCATAAAGAGGGATATGCCGATCTCACGTATCATCAAGTTGGCGCTGAGGGTGGTGTATGTGGTAATCTTGAGCTTCGGCCCGAAATGGCCGAGCAGGATCGCCACTATAAGGGCCCCGCCAGCCAAGCCAAGCTTGAGCGGCTGGGGCATCGAGGGGAAACGCAGCGGGATCATCCCCACCGCCACACCCAAGGCAATGCCGAAGAAAATGGGCACCAGATTGGGCTTGGAGAGGGTCTCGGGACGGTTGCCCACAAATTTGGACAGGCCGGCGACCCCCTCCTCAGTCCCTACGACCTGTATGCTGTCCCCTACCTGCAATATCAGGTCAGGGTCGGCCTGAAGCTCTATGCCGGAGCGCAAGATGCGCGTCACCGTGACTCCGAAGCGGCGGCGTATGTCCAGCTTGCGCAGGCTCTTGCCCGTAATTGCTGACTGGGTGATGGACAGCCTCCTGGATATCAGTTTGCTCCCGGGGCGCACCCACTGCTGCATGTCCACGGGGCACTCTTCCCCGAATATGATTGTCACAGGAATCTCATGCCTGACATCCGTGACTATAAGCAGCTTGTCACCCTCCGTCAGCACCCAGTCGGGCGACGGCACAGACACCTCTCCCCCGCGCATCACCCTGGACACCACAAAATGGTCACCAGTCCCGTCCGAGGCCACATCCCCGAGCCTCTTGCCGAAGACTGCTGGATTCTCCACCTTGCAAGCTATGCGCAGCACATTGGACTCCTCGTCGTCAGACTCCTGCGACACCCGCTTGCTCTCCTTGGACAAGTCCACACGGAACACCCCCTTGAGAGCCATCAGCAGCACAATAGCTCCGAGCACTCCCAGAGGATAGGCCACAGCATACGCTGATGCGAGGGAGGACGAAGCGGCGGCAGCAGTAGCGGGGCTGCCGCCCATAGCGACGGTCGCGTCAGACAATGTCTGCTGGGCCGCGCCAAGGCCGGGGGTGTTGGTGACAGCCGCCGACATCACGCCGGTCATTATGGCAAGGTCCTCACCTGTGAGCGCATGTATGCCATAAGTGGTGATGACCGCGAGCAGGACAAGGGCAACTGCAAGCAGATTGAGCTGCAGGCCGTCCTTGCGGAAAGAGCGGAAAAATCCCGGCCCCACCTGCAGGCCTATCGCGAACACAAAGAGTATCAGCCCGAAATCCTTGACAAAAGCAAGCATGACAGGATCCACCCTGCATCCCAGATGGCTCAGCAATATGCCCACAAACAAGATCCATGTCGAGCCTATGGATATTCCCATCACCTTGAAACGTCCGAGCCACAGCCCGGCGCCAATCACTAATGCCAGGACGAGTATCGTCCCCGCAGTTCCTCCCTGTGTAAGCAGTTCCAGCATAGCGGCGGCAAAGGTAAGCAAACTTGGGGAAAATATAAAAAGAAATGAGTGTGACTCTCACGAGCAACACTCACACTAACCACATAATTAATAACACTAAAACTAATAACCAATCGGGCTGACGGGTGCAGAACGCATCACTTGCTCAACCCGGATACAAAGTTAGTGAAAGAATTTTAACGCGCAAATATTTTATAAATTTTTTTGAATAATTTTTTAAACATCTTGACACTCGTGAAGCGCGGCCGCCCAAAACGACAGCCGGACAGCCCGCCATTGACAGGGACTGGTCACTCGCCGTCACGGACATCCCTCACGCAACGGACGTAGTAGGTGTTGCTGTTGTTGCCCGCCATGGTGATGTTGCCGTCCGTGCGAAGTTTGAAGCCGTTGCTGATGTTGCGCCCGTAGCGGTAATAGCCAGGCTTGAGTGCGGTAAAAGAGGTGTTGCTCCAGATGATGCCGCCGAAATTGCTGCCGATGGCCGAACGCAGCAGCGCGAGCTCCACCATGTTGGGCACACGCCATGCGCCGCCCATCGACTTGTTGCAGACATCCTCGCTGGCGGGGATGAAGCTGGCGTCGTCATTGGCGTTCGTAATCTGTCCCCTCCGGTATGTGCCGCTGAGATTGCTCGAAGCGACGCGTATCCTGCGGTAGGGGGAGTTGGTCGTGCCGTCGCCCCTCTCGTAGGACGGTGACATTGACGAGCTCATGTAGGGGCGGTACGAGGCGGAGGCGAGGGACAGTTCCACGCCCACGCATCCGTCAGAGTCAGCCTCAAGAGCCTTGTAGTATATGTCCGCATCCGCAAGCCCGTCACCCGCGCTCTGGAGAGTCCTGACGCAGCGCACCTTTGCTGCGTTGGAGTTGCCGGACGTGGACACCCCCTCCTCTGCCCAAATCGTGTTGTTGGAGGAGCAGGAGAAATAGTGCCATAGCCTCAGCCATGCCTCACCTCCTCCGGCAGGGCCGCCGTGCGCGTTGATGGAGTCGTTGACAGCCCGCCAGTTGGCTTCGCTCGGATTGAAGATTTTGACGCCGGTGGGCAGGACATCCTCGCCGATAAACATGCCCAGGTACTGGTCAGCGGAAGCCAGATACCATTTGATCTCGTCCGCCTGGATCTGCCCGTCCCCGTTTGAGTCCCTGTTGCGGCTCGCGCATGACTTGTACACATGGTCGTAGAGGTCCTGATGCCCCGGGTACTCCCATACGGAATAGCCGTAGTCCGTGAGATTCTCGTAATTGCCCCAACCCGGGTCACGCAGCCCCCCGGAAGCCATGGGCGTCTGGTTAGTGACGGCGGAAGCGCGGCCGTTCCAGGCCTGCTGGTTGTTGTTCTGCCCGTCGGCGCGGGGGCTCTTGAAAGTGTCTGACAGGTATTGGTACGACAGCCCGGCCTCCTCCTCTTCCGACACGCTCTCGGTGCCAAACGCGTTCACGGAGGGGTCATCCAGGGAGTACACCGTCCAAATCGATTTCTGGGAGAGGACATATTTGGATTCGGTATAGGCACTCTTGCCGTCCGAAGAAGTCTGGTAAGTGTCACAGCCCAGATACATGATGCGGTTGGAGGACTTGTTGACGTACTGCGTCCAGCTCTTGTCCGGATAGTAGCTCTCGTCCACAAAGACAGTCACATACGCGTAGGCGTCATCCCCCTCTCCCTGATTGAAGAACGTGTAGTCGTCATCCCGCGCCGCCACATAGAGCCTCTCCAGGAACTGGAACACGTTCATGGTGTTGCCGTCACCGGGATACTTGCACACGTCTTCCACGCCGTGCACTATCTCCTCGGCGGTGAGGCTGCCGTCCCTTGTCATGCCGGTGGCAAACCCGTGCACAGTCCATTCGCCCGTGTTGAGCACAAAATGCACCCAGTCATAGTCAGGCTCGGCCTTAGTCCCGTTGTCCAGGCCGAAGAGCGCATCCGTGCTGGAGGGATTGCCGTCAGCCCCGAGAGTCGCCCGTACCGTGGGGGTCATGCCGTGATCCAAGGCATCCTTGTACTCCGCAGCGTAATAGACGCCCTCGTCCGTGACCAGCAGAGGGCGCGCGGTCTCCCCGAACCAGGTGTTGACAAGGAACGAAAAAGCCGAATTCTGGGCAATCAGTTCCTTGATTTCACTCTTGGTCACCTTAAGCACTCGCGCCTCATAATGGGAGTCCAGCTCGAAGAGCGTGCCGGCATTCTTGTTGATGACAACCCCCTCCGAACCGGGATCGTCCCCAGTCTTTTCCGACTCGGCGATGAAATTTTTGACGCCGGTAATGGTGATGGTGTATTCGTACTTGCAGTTTCGCGACACTTTGAAATCCCCCATGTCCGAGGAGAAATCACCCAGATGCATGGTGTAGCTGACCATGCCCACGTAGCATGGAGACTCATACCGTCCGTGCACCATCACATAGGTCGCGCTGGAGGGAGCATTCTCAAATGTCTTGACCGTCCCGTCAGCGGACCAGCTGTTGCGCTCCCTGTCGTTGAACGAAGATGGAGTAGAGGCTGAATACTGGAGGTTCTCCGGCAGATACATCGTATAGCTGCTCTCTGTCAGCACCACCATGTCGAAGTCCTCAAACGATGCCGCTGCGGGCCGGGACGGCTCATCTGCGGACGGAAGCGCAGGCAACAGGGCAAAAGTGGAAGGAACGTTGCTGACAGCGATGAAGTCCGGCGTAAATCTGACGCTGTCAGCGGTGTTGATGGTCAGGCTGCTCTTGGAGACAGCTTTGTACAGCTTGAGTCGGCGGGACTCTGTGTCAACAGGGTCTGATATGTATGCCTCGCTGTCGGAGCCGTCCTTGAGACTGATGGTGACAAGCGACCCGCCATTGACTGTCCCCGACATCAAGAAAGTGTTGTCCAGAGGGTTGTACGCGCCCTCCTGCCTTGACACGGTGGCGGCGAGGAAATCATCCCGGTCAAAGCCCGGGTTGTCCAGATCAGTGACATTGAGAAACTTGCTGTCAGTCACCCAGTACTGGGAAGTGGAGGCGTTGGCTATGCCGTAGATATAGGAGCGTCCTGTAGAGACTGGTATGCCGCTGGCGGAGGAGCTGACATCCCCTCCCTCAATTGAGGTCTCGTCAGAGAATGACAGGTCCTCGGCCGCAAAGAGCTTGTACCCGGTCAGGACACCGCTTTCGGAGAACACATACACCCTGAGGTTGATGACGTTGCGCTCGTAATTATCGTTGTCCTCCCAGCTCTTGACCTGCACACGAGGCATGACTCCGGATAACACGTCCAGCGAGAGCATCGCACGGACGCCATCCCTGTCCGGATATTCGGGCTGGGAAGCCTCCCGCACGCATCCGTCCGTAAGCAGCAGAGAAGAGGCGGCTGCCGTGGCCGCTACATTCACAAGTATTCTCCTGATAACGCTCATAAAAGCCAAATAAAATCCTGTCCTCCTGTCACTCGAATGTTACGCTCCCGCCGTGCCCGCCGTCCCAGTTCATCACAGTGACATCCACATCCAGCACAACGCCCTTGACCACAAGGTTGTAGAGGTATTTGCGCCCGGAGGCCCAGCTTGTCACATCCGCATCCGCAGTCCCGAGGTTGACGGAATAGGTCGTGGAGACGGTCTCCACTCTGGTGTCAGTCCTGTAGGAGTACTCCCCTGACGGATCAGCAGTGGCTGTTACTGTATAAGCCCCGGCTCCTGCCCCGACATACACATAGTGCCCGGACTCGATGCTGTAGTCCCCCGCCCCGTCTCCGACATCGGCGCCGGTGAGGGAGTAGCCGCCCTCGCCTCCCCAAACCCAATACTCGAACTCGACATTGACCTGTGAGGAGCAGGTGATGTCTATGTATTTGTCCTGCAGGCTCTGCGGCCAGGCGAGACTGTAGAGCGTGATGTCCGGGGTCCCGGAGACCGCAGCCCCAGTGAAAAGGTCAACAGTTTTGCCATGAGCGACGGTATCGGATACCGCATAGGTGGAGCTGGCTATGTCATCCGACAGGCTTATGCTGGCTGACGCATTCCCGCTGCGTGACCATGCCGCGCTGTAATCAATGACCGCGCTCCCGCTCTCCACAGTCCTCATGGTGACAGAAGTGACATTGACATCATAAAAGCCGGTATTGGTAAGGGTCACTGCATACGAGGAGAGCAGATGCCCAAGCTCCAGCTGCACAGGAGCGGTATTTCCGCCCGCATCCCTGTCCCTGCGCAAGATGTCCGAATAAACGAAGTCCAGCTGTCCCTCATCCCGGGACACCCTGGTCTGGGGAATGACGAAAGACATGGTTCCCGCGTCAAAGTCCCATGCAGAGGGGACATCAACGGCGGAGCCGCTGCTGCAATCCCGCGCCAGCGCCCCGAAGAACGAGTGCAGCCCCGTGAATGTCCAGTAATAATGGATATCCTCCGAGGCAAGGCCCGCGCCCTCCTTGAACCCCCAAGTCGCCGAGGTGCCGTCACATACAGCATACGCCCCGTCTATGTACAGCAGCGGGGCAGTCTCGTCATTGGTGTACACGTCCCACACGCGCAGGGCGTTGCCGGCTGTCTGGAACGAGGACGATGACATGAGCCCCTTGGTGGACTCCCTCCGGAATGAGGCGCCAAGCATGATTTCGCTCCCCTGCTCCGGATCCTTATCCGCTCTCTGAAGGGTGCAAGAGGCCATTGCAAGCAGCGGCAACGCGGCCGCCAGCGCAAGCGTCCGAATATTCATTCCCCGCGTTTTCATCTCTCTTGAGCCCATGAGCCAATGGCAGTCGAACAGGTGAGCCCGTCAGGCCGCAAGATTATCGTATAAGTGTAGCGTCTGCCGGGAGACCATGAGGCGGCAAATGCAGAAGTGCCCGCAGTCTGGCCATAGAGCCTCACCCCGGCCGCACCCATTGTCGAATAGCTGACGCTTATCGTGCACACCGCCTCCTGAGGGATGACTGGCATCCCGTCCCCGACATACACCGGGGCGAGATCCGGCACTGCGGCTGTCCCGTCAAAGAACGCCAGCTCGCGGCTTCCTCCAGTGCATTCCCAACACAAGGGCAATGACGAGTCAAAATCCCCGCAAGTCTGCGCGCCGCTGATGCTGATGGAGTGCACCTGGACATCAGCATCTGCGCCAAGGGCCTGCCGCACCCGGAAATCAACCTGAGCGAGAGCGTGCCTGAAAGGCATTCCCGCCACCCCGTCCTCATCAGAGTAAGGCTGGGACGCAACACTGTAGAGCAAGTCCGAGTCAGACTGGGACGCGTCAAAGCCTTGCATCCTCAATGTGCCGTCCGTGCTGCAAGTTACCGTCAGCGAGTCCGGGCAGAAGCCGTACAGGAGCAGGCTCCCGCCGGAGGGCCAATGCTCACCGCCCTCGGGCCGCCATGCGGAAGCCCCGTCATAGTATGCCGCCTCGCCGTCGATATACATCCGCCCGCTGCCGGAAGTCACCGCCCAGAGACGGAACGTCCGTTCATGCGGGAAAGAAGCATCTCCGGATCCGTCGCCGCCGGCTGCCGTGCGTGTGCTCAAGGCTATCGCAGGACTGATCCTTATCTCCGAGGTGTCTCCCCGGTATTGGGTATGGGAGAGGCATCCAGTCAGCAAGACCAGCACGAGAGCCGCCGGCGGCAAAGGTTTCCCGAAGCGAAAAAGCATCTTCTGCTGAAGATTAGTTGATGGAGACCTGATCCACTGTCACATCCGTCCAGTTGGTGAGCGAAGGGTTGATGAGGATCTCATCAGTCTCGCCGAACACCAGCTCATAGATGTAATGACGGCCGTGCACCCAGGTGTCGATGAGGTTCGACCCGGAATAGAGGGTGTTGAGAGTCACCGACTTGGTCTGGTCAATGGAAGCGCCGCTGCCTTCAAATGTCTGCCTGAATGAGATTTCCGCAACAGTGGATGCGCTGATGGACTGGGGGATGACCACCGTGCCGTTGGCATTGTTCTCAAGCACTGCCGAAGTGCTGTTCAGTTCTTTGCTGTAGTCAGTGTTGGTGTACACAGTGATGTCCTTGGTCGAAGCGGTGTTGTCAAGCACCCAATTGATAGACGAGCCGGAGGTGGTGCCGGTGCCCTTTACCGCCACATTCTTGAGCGTGATGCCGGTAATGCAGAATGTGGAAGCTGTGTTGTTGGACACTGCCTTGAATGTGATCCAGGACAGGGCGTGCGAGAATGTCATCGGCACTCCGCCGGAAGCGGTTGCCTTGTCATAGGAATTGGCTGTGACAGGGCTCCAGAGCAGGTCGATGGTCTTGTCTGTCTCGTTGGACTGCTCGTAATCAGCGAACACGTACTGGTCCTTGACCGTCGTGTTGTCATCAGTCAGCGTATAGGCCGCCGTGGAGGTCAGGACAGGTGAATAAGCGGAGAAGAGCATGGATCCCGTGGAGGGCCACATGTAAGCGAGATGAGCGCTGCCGTCCCAGCCGGCCCAAGTGGAGCCGTTCTGCTTGAACTGCACGCTGCTCATTGTGAGAGAGGCGCCGCTGAGGAAATTGACCGCGCTGGTCTGGGCGTTGACGCTGTTCCAATACCCGTTCACCACCATGATGTTCTCACTGGGGAAATCAGTGCCGGAGACAGCTCCAGCGCGGGTCTTGTTGACATTGGTCACAGGGCTGATGGAGATCTCCGAAGCCGGAGAGTACTCAGTCGAGGTTTTGGAGCAGGCCACGAGCGCAGCGGCTCCCAAGATGATTGCAATTGCTTTTTTCATAATTAATGAATTGAGATGTTAATTATTATGTATCAAATGTTTCTCAAATATTTATCAAACGTTTGGCAATGTCCGGATGATGATTTGAGTCCGCGTCATATTTCTATCCTGCTGAATATGTCTTTCCATTCGTCGAGGACAGGGGCGAAGCCTCCGCCTCCCCAATCCTCCGGCTCCGGGATGATGATGTCGCCGGTGCGTACACGGATGACCTGCTCGGGGTTGTCCGGGAACTGGTCTGACACGTCCACGTTGAAGACGTACCCCTTGCCGGCTGTGTCGGTAATGACGAGCGAGAGGATCTGCGAGAGTCCGGGCACATATCCGAAAGTGTTGAAGCGGGCGGTCAGCAGCCCGCTGCTCCGCTCAAGGCTCTGCACATCGAAGTAGACGGAAGCGTAGTCGGAAGATTTGGCGCCCGTCGAGATGGCGTTGTATCGCGATAGGCCGGTAATGACCGCCGAGACAGAACCGACATACTGTGCGCCTTGCACCTTGTCCACCTCCACTATCCACGACTGCACAACTGTCTTGCAGTCCAGGGCGAGCGTCACCTCGGGCGAATCAGGGGAGCGGAGCGGCATGGTCTCGGATATGAGCCGCCCCACATAGAGGTGGTCAGGGTCATAGACTATCGTCTCCTCTCCCTTGGTCTCCTCGGGGGTCTTGGTGCCGCGGCTCTTGAGCTTGCTCTTGAAAGCCTCAGATATGGTGTTGGTGGTCGCCGAGATGTCATCAAAGTCATCCCCGTCCTCAATGACCGTGACCTCCGTGTCAAAATTGTATGCCAGTATATCGTATGTCTTGCCGGGAATCACGGTCACATCACCTCCTCCGGCAGGCAAGAACGCCTGTGTCATCAGATGGCCGTCAGAATGGTCAAAGAAAGCCACTCTCATCAGTGACGGGTCTCCGGGATAGCTGTAATTGACTATGCTTGTGTCGATGTCCAGCACGACATGCACTGTGTAGTCGGCATCCAGGAGCGGACGCCTCTTGCAGGAGCATGCCAAGACAGCGGCCGCGCAGAGGAGCGCGGCGGCAAGGGATCTCGCAGCCGAAAGGGGATGGCCTGTCATCTCCCGGCCCCTCCCCTGACCCTCTGCTTGACTGTAATGGGGAGCACCAGCGACACTCCCGCCCTAGTCGGCCCGAAAAACGAATAATAATAGTTCTTGACCCCGTAATCCCGGATGAGGTCTTCCCAATCCGAGGTCGGGGTGTAGTGGCGTGCCTTGGTCAGCACAGCGCCAACGCCTATGTTAAACTCCAGCCGAGCCAAGCCTTTGCGTCCCAGAGGCTTGGCAAAGGTGTAATCCACGCCGAAGTCCACAAACTCGCCCTGATAGCCGCTCCCGCGCCACTGATAGTCATAGTAACCGGCGGCGGCATAAGCCCCTATCGCATGCCCCTTGAGCTTGTCGTCACGCGTCCACGCATATTTGCCGCTGTAACTGGACGGCCACCACTTGACATCAACGAACCAGGCAAGCAGCTCATGGCAGTACTTGTTGTTGTCCGCCAGCCACCATGGGTAATAATAGTCCGCCCCGACAGAGAAATGCCTGCCTATCGGCACCTCCACGCCAAAGTTGAGTCCGGGGAGCACAAGGTTGGACCGGGCGGCGAGTATCATCTGGCGCTGCCAGAGCTGTATATCTTGAGGTTCAGGCCTCGGCGTGACGCTCCCGCCAAGCCTCTGCGGCTCAGGGGAAATGCCGGCGACCTCTGGCAAGTCAGGCTCCACCCAAACGCATATCCAAGTGGCCACGCGGAGCCGCGGCATGTGCCTGGTGATGATGTAGTGCCAGGTGTATCCGTTGTCGAGATGTTTGAGACGCCATTTCTTGGTGTCATCGGGGATGTCGGCATTGAGGATCCGCATCACCCTGTCCCGGTTCTGGAGCGAATAGCGCTCACGGATCTCCTCTTCCAGACCCGCCCAGTTCTCGTCAAGCGGCTTGAGGATTATCTTGTCCGCAGTGAGGTCTGAGCCTGGAGGGGTGTTTTCAACCAAGAACCTCTTGGCGGCCTTGCCCCTCTCGCGGGCGAGCCAGACATTGTGCTCATACACGCCCTCCGGGGAAGCCCACGAGCTGATTGTAATGCTGTCTATCTTGGGAGACAGGGCGAGATAACGGCGGATCAGCGACAGCTGCTCTGCGTTATCAAGGTAAGTTTCGTCCACACGGATGGAGTCCAGCCGGTACCAGATGGCAAACTTCCTCTCTCTGGCCTGTTGCAAAGGCTCATCGCGCCGGGCTGACGCATCCCAGTTAATCAAAGCAAGGCAAAGCAGCGCCCAAGTCAACCAAAAACCTCTTACTGACATAAAACACATTGGCTCTCCGAAACTATATCTCACAGTTTCACAAAGTCAACTAACCCGTCGTCCTTTACAACTATCGTGCAAAGATAAGGGATTTTTCCGTAACCGCAAAACAGTCACCAAAAATGACAAAAAAAATGACAGCCTGACGCAGTTAGCGCATCAGGCTGTCATCCTCTGGCTCCCGTCACTAAGCCCTTTATTCCCACTCTATGGTTGCCGGAGGCTTGGATGAGATGTCATAGACTACGCGGTTGATGCCGCGCACCT
>CAZKVW010000002.1:66961-68654 GCA_964556285.1 uncultured Muribaculaceae bacterium | reverse complement strand
GGGGCAGCGCCCCCGTCAAACGAAGTACCCCCTAGGCGAATCGAACGCCTATCACAGGAACCGGAATCCTGCATTCTATCCATTAAACTAAGGGGGCGAATGCCGGCTCGCCAATCTGCTGACGGCCGCCGCACGGCTGCAAATATACGGATTTTTGCTATATTTGGAAGTTTGATTACAAAAAAAGCACCGCAGAATGAAACACGCATACGTATTTCCGGGACAGGGATCCCAATACCCAGGGATGGGACTGGACTTGTATGAGAGCAATCCTGTCGCAAGAAATCTCTACGACACTGCGGATGCTCTGCTCGGATTCCGCATCACAGATACAATGTTCCATGGGACAGCCGAGGAACTCAAGGCCACGCGCGTCACCCAGCCGGCAGTGTTCCTCGATTCGGTGATCCAGGCCAGATGCACGGACGGCTTTGCGCCTGACATGGTCGCAGGCCATTCGCTCGGAGAATTCTCCGCCCTTGTGGCGGCCGGCGCCCTCACATTCGAAGACGGTCTCAAACTGGTCGCGCTCCGCGCACAACAGATGCAGATCTGCTGCGACCGCGTCCCTGGCACGATGGCGGCAATCATCGGGCTGCCGACCTCCAAAGTGGAACAGGTGTGCGAGGGCATCAGCGGAGTCGTCCCCGCCAACTACAATTGCGAGGGGCAAGTCGTCATTTCCGGCACGGTCGAGGCCGTGCAAAAGGCTTGCGACGAGCTTAAAGCCGCCGGGGCGCGGCGGGCGCTGCCGCTGGCGGTTAGCGGCGCGTTCCACTCCCCCCTGATGGAGCCGGCCGCAAAAGAGCTGGCAAAAGCCATCGAGGCCACCCCGTTCAAGACCCCGCGCTGCCCGGTCTACCAGAATGTCAGCGCAGCGGCGGAAACCGACCCCCAAGCCATCAAGCGCAACCTGCTCGCGCAGCTCACCTCCCCTGTCAGATGGACGCAGAGCGTCCGGGCGATGATTGCCGACGGCGCGACGGTCTTCACCGAACTCGGCCCCGGCAAGGTGCTGCAGGGACTTATTGCTCGCATAGCCAAGGATGCCGGCGTGGAGATCAGCGCGGGAGATTCTTTTGCAAAGTGAGGGCGGCAAAATTACCAAAGTCGGATAAAATGTTATATTTTTGTTGCGGGAATGAGCAGGGTTTCCGTGCACGTTCCCGGACAGGGGCCGCAACGTCCTGCGCGGGCGTCCGCCGACAACAAGACATGCAAACATCTACAATCAAATATAGACTCATATAATGGCTACAGAAAAGAAATTCATCACTTGTGACGGCAACCAGGCTGCTTCCAACATAGCATACCTGTTCAGCGAGCATGCCGCAATCTACCCGATCACGCCGTCCTCCACAATGGCGGAGAACGTGGACGAGTGGGCTGCTCACGGCAAGAAGAACCTTTGGGGCGAGACCGTCAAGGTCACCGAGATGCAGAGCGAGGCCGGGGCGGCTGGAGCCGTGCACGGTTCGCTGCAGGCAGGCGCTCTGACCACGACATTCACCGCCTCGCAGGGGCTGCTGCTCATGATTCCCAACATGTACAAGATAGCAGGTGAGATGCTCCCTGCCGTGTTCCACGTGTCGGCACGTGCGCTGGCGTCCCATGCCCTCTCCATCTTCGGAGACCATCAGGACGTGATGGCATGCCGCCAGACCGGATTCGCCATGCTGGCTTCCGGCTCGGT
>CAZKVW010000002.1:56430-66861 GCA_964556285.1 uncultured Muribaculaceae bacterium | reverse complement strand
AGGACGTGATGGCATGCCGCCAGACCGGATTCGCCATGCTGGCTTCCGGCTCGGTACAGGAGGCCCAGGACATGGCGGCGGTAGCGCATCTGGCCGCCATCAAGAGCAGCGTGCCGTTCCTGCATTTCTTCGACGGCTTCCGCACCAGCCATGAGATCCAGAAGATAGAGGCCATCGACGAGGACAAGCTCAAGGGGCTTGTCAGCGAGAAAGCTCTCGCGGCATTCCGCCGCAGGGCTCTCAATCCCAACGCCCCTGTCACCAGAGGCACGGCGCAGAACGGCGACGTGTACTTCCAGGCCGCCGAGTCCCGCAACGCCGTCTATGACGAAGTGCCCAACATTGTGGCGCGCTACATGGGCGAGATTGGCGAGATTACCGGGAGATGCTATCGTCCGTTCGAGTACTACGGCGCTCCTGACGCGGAGAATGTCATCATCGCCATGGGCTCGGTCACCGAGACTATCAAGGAGACCATAGACTACCTCGCCAAGCGGGGACGCAAGTACGGCCTTGTCACCGTGCACCTCTACCGCCCGTTCTCAGCGCAGTACCTCCTCAAGGTCATGCCCAAGAGCGTGCGCAAGATAGCCGTCCTCGACCGCACCAAGGAGCCGGGATCTCTCGGAGAGCCCCTCTACCTGGACATCAAGACAGTGTATCAGGGCGTGCAGAACGCCCCGCTCGTGGTTGGCGGCCGCTATGGCCTGTCCTCCAAGGACACCTCCCCTGCGCAGATTATAGCCGTCTATGACAACCTTGAGCTCCGCGAGCCCAAGGACGGCTTCACTATCGGCATCGTGGATGACGTGACATTCAAGAGCCTCCCTGTCAAGAGCGAGGTCAGCATCGTCAAGCCCGGCACTACCGAGTGCAAGTTCTACGGCTTGGGATCCGACGGCACGGTCGGCGCCAACAAGAACACCATCAAGATCATCGGCACCCACACCGACCTCTACAGCCAGGCCTATTTTGATTACGACTCCAAGAAGTCCGGCGGTTACACCTGCTCGCACCTGCGCTTCGGCAAGGAGCCTATCCACGCCCCCTACCTTGTGGGCACTCCTGACTTCGTGGCATGCCATGTCCCCAGCTATCTGGAGAAATATGACATTCTCAAGGGCATCAAGGACGGCGGCAGCCTCCTGCTCAACTCCCTTTGGGACGAGAAAGAGACCATGGAGCGCATCCCCGAATATGTCAAGGGGGTGATCGGGCGCAAGCACATCAATTTCTACATCATCAACGCCACCAAGATTGCCGCAGAGATAGGCCTTGGAGGGCGCACCAACACCATCCTCCAGAGCGCTTTCTTCCGCATCACCGGCATCATCCCCGAAGAGGATGCTGTCAAGTACATGAAGGACGCCGCCCTCAAGAGCTATGGCAAGAAAGGCGAGAATGTCGTCAACATGAACTATGCAGCCATCGACCGGGGCGGAGAATATGTCAAGGTGACCGTGCCCGAGGAATGGTCCAAGATCACGGCCAAGTTCACCAATCCCAACGAGAGCCGCCTCGCTCCGGCCTTTGTCAAGGAGATTGCAGACGTGGTCAACTCGCAGAACGGGGATTCGCTGCCGGTGAGCGCGTTCCTTCCTTACCAGGACGGCACAATGCCGGCCGGCACTGCGGCATACGAGAAACGCGGAGTCGCCGTGCAAGTGCCCAAGTGGGAGTCTGACAAGTGCATCCAGTGCAACACCTGCGCGTTTGTCTGCCCTCATGCCGCAATACGCCCGTTCCTGCTCACAGAAGATGAGCTTGCTGCCGCCCCCGCCGGGACTGTCGCGGCAGACGGCAAGGCCAATGTCAAGGGCTACAAGTTCATCATCAGCGTGTCCATAGCGGACTGCACCGGCTGCGGCAATTGCGTGGACGTGTGCCCCGCCAAGGAGAAAGCCCTCGTCATGGAGTCCTATGACGACCACAAGGACGAGCAGGTGATCTTCGACTGGCTCAACAGCAAGGTCGGCTACAAGGAAGTCGTGGACAAGAAGGCCAACATGAAGAACGCCCAGTTCGCCCAGCCGCTCTTTGAATTCAGCGGCGCTTGCGCGGGCTGCGGCGAGACCCCCTACATCAAGAACATCACCCAGCTCTACGGCGATCACATGATGATTGCCAACGCAACGGGATGCTCCTCCATCTATGGCGCTTCGTTCCCGGCCTCGCCTTACTGCACGGACTCCAAGGGTCGCGGCCCGGCATGGGCCAACTCCCTGTTTGAGGACTTCTGCGAGTTTGGCCTGGGCATGAGGCTCGGGACCGAGAGGCTGCGCGACACCGTGGCGGCCAGGATGCAGGAGATTGTCGCCGGAGAGCGCAGCGAGGAGGTCAAGGCCCTTGCGCAGCAGTGGCTCGACAACCGGGGGAGCTATGCCTCCACACGTGAAGTGGCGGACAAGCTGGTCTCCCTGCTGGATCCGGCCGCTGACTCGCAACTCATCGCCCTCAAGGATTACATCCCCGCCCGCAGCCAGTGGATATTCGGAGGCGACGGCGCCAGCTATGACATCGGTTACGGAGGTCTCGACCATGTCCTCGCCAGCGGCGAGAATGTCAACATTCTCGTGCTCGACACCGAGGTCTATTCCAACACCGGAGGCCAGTCTTCCAAGGCCACCCCGGCCGGTGCGATCGCCAAGTTCGCCGCGTCCGGCAAGAAGATCCGCAAGAAAGACCTCGGCATGATGGCCATGAGCTACGGCTACGTATACGTGGCACAGGTGGCGATGGGTGCGAGCCCCGTCCAGTACATGAACGCGATCAAGGAGGCTGAGGCCTACGACGGCCCGTCCCTTGTCATTGCTTACGCGCCTTGCATCAACCACGGTCTCAAGGCCGGCATGGGCCTCAGCCAGAAAGAGGAGAAGCTCGCTGTCGAATGCGGCTACTGGCATCTGTACAGGTTCAACCCGACGCTCGAGGGCACGGACAAGAACCCGTTCTCGCTCGACTCCAGAGAGCCTGACTGGTCCAAGTTCCAGGACTTCCTCAAGGGCGAGGTGCGTTTCGCCTCCCTCTACAAGCTCTTCCCAGACAGGGCTGACGAGCTGCTGCAAAAGACCGAGGAATACGCCAAGATACGTCTGGACAGCTACAAGCGCCTTGCCGGCAAGCTGTAATGTCATTCTGAACGAGGCGAAGAATCTCGTTGACCAATAAAAGAGGGGCGGCCCCGCAAGGAGCCGCCCCTCTTTTATGACCTCGGCTGGCCACTACTCCGGCCGCATGACCAGTTCAATGAGATTGCCGTCCAGGAATTCCTGCGCCGCAGCCTTGACCATGTCCGGGGTCAGGGCGTCAAGCGCGGCCTGATACTCTGCTACATAGTCCTCCCCATACTGGTAGTGCCGGCGCAGCGCATCCTGCCAATAAGCGTTGGTGATCTGCCGCTCGGGCACACGCTTGCGGAGGTTCTGGACAGTCTTGTCAAACTGCTCCTCGGTAGGGCCGTCCTTGGCAAGAGACCTTAGCCCGTCAAGAGACACCTCGCGCAACCGGTCGGCTTTCTCCTCGTTGGTTTCAAAGAAAATCTGGAGCACGCCATACTGCTTGGGCTCCCTGTAGAGGCTTGCATTGACGCTGGCCCCGTAAGTGCCGCCCTCCTCCTCGCGGAGCGTGGTGACATACACCATATTGAGGATGTAGCGCAGGGCGGAATAACTCAACGCCTTGTCAACCGAATACTGTGAGCCGGACTTGAATATCTGCGCCACGGTCACCTTGGGCGTGGTCATCGCCACCTTGAAATCATCCGTCACGGGCTCGCCTGTAATCTCCACTCCCCTGTCAATCCATTCCGTGGGATGCTTGCCTTTGGGGAGACTGCCTATATACTTCTCCACCATCGGCTTGACCTCTTTCAAGTCGAAGTCTCCTACTATGTACACAAACACTCCAGCGGCATCTTTACGCAAAATGCCGCGCACAATCTCCTCCAGCACAGGCATTGAGGCCTCATCGAGCGTCTCCTGCGAGAGAATGCGCTCGCGGGGGTTGCCGCCGTACAGCACCTCGGTCAGCTCTTTCTGCAATATGTAATTGGGATTGGACTCCAAGTTGGGCAGCACGGACGAAAGCGACTTTATGGCGTTGTCGTACTCGGTCTGGTCGAAACGCGGGTCGGTATAGTTGAGGTACAGGAGCTGGAGCGCGGTCTCTATGTCCTTGCGGGTGGAACTGCCGACAAAGCCCGAAGCCGTCTCCGTGTAGAACGGGGACACACTGACCTGCTTGCCCGCGAGCATCTTGTCCACCTGCGTCGAGGAGTATTTCGAGACGCCTGACATCTGGCTGAACGCGGATATGATGTTGGCGTCAAACTGGGAGATGTCCTTGTCATCCACCAGGCTGAGGCCGCCGGACTTGGTCAGGTAGATGCTGACCCTGTCCTTCTCGTAGTCAGTGGGCAGGAGCACGACCTTGACCCCATTCCTGATCGTCCATTCCGTCGCGCCGTAGAGGCTGCTGCGGCTCTTCTTCACCTTGGATCCCTTGAGGCTGGCGGGGTCTACAAACTCGCTGGGAATCTCCTCGCCGTCAAGCGGCTGGATATCCGCGCTCTCCACCTGCGCCACCACGGCGTAGAGCTGCTCCTCGGTCGGCTGCACGAGGCCCTCCTTTTGAGGAGCCTGATACACGACGACCATATTGGCGGGAGACACCATCTGGGAGGCAACCATATTGACGGTCTTCAGGTCAACATTGTCCAGAATGCCGCTCACATACTCCAGCTTGACCTTGGGATCCATGACATCCCCGTTGTCAAAGAAATTGTTGATGATCGGGCGTACAAATTCGGCATTCTTGCGGGTGTCCGCCTTGTTGGCGCGTGTCTCATAGCGGGAGAGCAGCTCGGACTTGGCGCGCTGCAGCTCGGCATCGGTAAAGCCATACTTCTGCATCCTCGCCACCTCGGTCAGGGCCGCCTCCATGGCCGGCAGTATCTTGCCGTCCTCCGAGCTTGCCATGAGCAGGGTTGCCTCCATAGTCTCGCACATCTTCTGCACTCCGAAGCCGGCCTGCAGGAACGGGGCGTCCGCCCCGGCGGCTATGTCGTCAAGCCTCTCGTTGAGCATCAGGGAGATGAGATCCTTGAGCACGTCTATTGTCAGGCCTTGGACGGTGTTGTTGAACATCTCTGGCAGCGGCTCGCTCTTCCACATGACATACACCTGTGTGGAGGTCGCCTCGGGGTCGGTCACAATGCCGATGATGGGATTCTCGTTGTCCGGGATGCTGATGACCTCCTTCTGCTTGGGATTCTCCGCAGCCGGAATGTCGGCGAAAATGGCCTTGATCTTGGCCTCGACCTGGTCGACATCGACATCACCTACAACCACAAGCGCCTGCATGTCAGGGCGGTACCATGTGTGGTAGAATGTCGTGAGGCTCTCCGGTTTGAATGTCTTGAGATTATCCTCGCTGCCGATGATTGAGCAGCCGACGTACTTGGTCCTCTTGAAGATGTACTTGCGCATCTCCTCGTACATGCGCCACTGGGCGTTGTTGCGGCTGCGCTTCTCCTCAAGTATGACTCCCCTCTCCGCGTCAATCTCCGCAGGGTCGCAAGTCACGAAATGCGAATAGTCATGCATGATGAGCAGGCATGTGTCTATCACGGTCTCCCTGACCAGCGGTATGTTGTTGAGCATGTACTGGGTGGACTCCACGCCGGTCGAGGCGTTGACATTGCCTCCGAACGACGCGCCGATGCTCTCCAGCCAGTTGATGATGCCCTTGCCGGGGAAATTTTTGGTGCCGTTGAAGCACATGTGCTCCAGGAAATGCGCCAGGCCGTCCTGGTCAGGCTCCTCCTGAATGGCCCCGACATTGGTGGCAAGATAGAACTCAGCCCTCTGTGCGGGCTTGTCATTGTGCCGGATGTAATAGGTCATCCCGTTGTCGAGCTTACCCTTGCGCACGGCCGGATCCATTGGGAGCTCCGGCAGCTGGGGTCCCTGCGCGAACGCCGCTGCTGACAGGGCGAGCGCCAGGAACGAGAGTGCAAATCTTCTCATACTTAAAACAAATGTTTTACAGAATTTTGCTCCAAAGATAAGTCATTTGCGGTGAAAATAATATCTTTGCACTGCGTTTAGTAAAGTGAAGTTTGCCATATGCTGGAAGATTTCAAGCTGAAGACATTTGTGACGGTCTGCAAGACACGCAGCTTCACCGTGGCGGCGAGGATGCTCGGCGTCACGCAGCCTGCCGTGAGCCAGAACGTGTCTGAGCTGGAGAAATCCCTCGGAGTGACGCTCTTTGACAGGGCGCGAGGCAACATCTCCTTGACGCCGGACGGCGAGGAGTTCAAAAAATACGCTGACAGGATACTCTACTGGTATGATGCTGTGGACAGGCGCTTTGTCAGCAAACGCCCCAGGCCGGATTCCAGCACCGCCGTACTGGACGCTGGGGACGGGGAGCAGCTGGAGGTCAGATACGACGGCGGGGAGCTGTCTGTCAGGCTCATCCGCCCGGACAAAAGCCTGTAATCCCGCAGGATCGCGAGGATTCTTCACTCTGCTTCACGGACATCATCCAGGAACGTGGTGAGCAGCTCGAAGAATATCGGCCTGTACGGCCCGAGAGGGTCCTTGCCGCAGGTCAGGATGGTGCTGAACCCCCATCCGTGCTTCCCGTATGGGAAAATGTTCAGCGAGGACTGCACCCCGGCGGCGCACAGCGCTCTATGGTACATAATTGAATGCTCTTGTGACACCCCGTCGTTGGCGCTGTGGAACATGGCTGCGGGAGGAGTGTCTGCGGTCACATTGCGCACACAGTCGAACATCTCCACCAGCTCAGGCTTGCCTCCTTCGGACATCTTCTTGATTGCGCCATTGACCTTGCCGTTCAGCACTGTAGTCACCGGGTACAGCAGTACCGTGAAGTCAGGGCGCGTGATGTCATCTGTATAGAGCGTGGATGCGCAGGCCGCGAGGTGGCCTCCGGCGGAGGCTCCCATGACTCCTATCTGGCGGACTCCCCACTCTTCGGCATGATAACGGCAGTAGCGCAGCGCGTTTTGCACATCCGTGAGCGGGACCTGGTGATGCCCGTTGGGCAGACGGTAATACAGCACCGCCACGGGATAGCCGAGGCGGGTCAGCTCCTTGGCGGCATACAGCCCCTCCGTTCTTGCGGTAAGCCCGCCGTAGCCTCCTCCGGGACACGCGATTACCATCTGGTCCTTGTGCGGCGAGGAGGGCAGATATAGCAGCAGCCGCGCGTCCTGCACATTGTTGAGAGAGCCGTCAGCCTCCCACCAGAACTCCAACGTGTCGATGCCGTTGGAGACTGCGGGGCCGAGGGTGACGGCCACTCCGTCTTCCACTATGCCCATGTCCACATCCTGCCCCTGAGGGTATAGATGCACAATGGCCGTCGGCTCATCCATGCCGCTGTACTCCACGCCCCCGCGAGACGGAGAGCAGGAGCAAACAAAAAGCGCTGATACGTTGATCAGCGCAGAAAATGCAATCAATCGGCTGACTCTCATGTCAGTACAATTTAAAACAGTTTCGTCAAGCTGGCTCCTGAGCCAGCCGCCTACTCGGCTGTGATGGACTCGGTCGGGCAGGCCTCCGCGCATGCCCCGCAGTCTATGCAGACATTAGGGTCAATCGAATAGACATCGCCCTCGGAAATGGCTCCGGAAGGGCACTCCGCCTGACATGCTCCGCATGCCACACAGGTTTCGGCTGAAATTTTGTGTGCCATAATTGTAAGATGATGATGTTCCTGCAAAGGTACAGAGCAGATTTGACAAATCAAACGCCGGAGGGCTAATTAATCGCCCTGACCTCGTCGATGAGATATCCCTCCGCTGGAGCCTCGCTGACGGAGGCCCAGTCCGACCCGGGGAGCGGGAATATCCCGCCCTCCCCCTTGCCGGAGGATCCGCCGTTTGTCTTGATGAAGTCGCCTGCAATTGCGAAATCCCAGTCGTTGCGCCCGGCCCAGAGCGAGTCCTCCCGGGTGTCAGCGAATGTGCTTTGTCCTACCGCCTCCCCAGCGGAGAAAGAGAAATATGTCCACTTGCCGGCAGAAAGCCCCTCCAGCGTCACCTCGCGTTCCTCATGCCCCTTTCCGGAATGAGATCCCGTATTGCAAGAAAAGACAAGGCACAGCGCCGCCACTGCGGCAAGCCGCCCGCAGACCGCAGCGAAGCTCCGGCGCGACATCCTGATGCCCATTACAGTTCTTTCCATGCCTAATCGATTTGCTTGTAACGTAATGATATTGTCCCGGAACGCCGGTCGTAGTCAGTGAACATGACCTTGTACGCCGTGCCGTCCGCGGCCTTGATTATCAGAGGGCTGCCGTTCTGCGAGAGCCACTGCGCCGGATTGCAGGAGCAAGAGTCTGGGGCGGACGTGGCGACGGAAAAGACGTTGTCCCCGCTTGCGAGCTCTGCGGGGGGCTCAATCCCGCCGTCCCAATAGCTTGCCTGCCCTGTCCTGTAGTCGTACACGCCGAAGTCCAGCAGCCGCGCATACGTGGCTGCCCGAGAGCCGCGCTTGTTGCGCTGCACAGTGAGGAAGAACTTGGGATCCGTCATCCCCTGCATCCTCTCCACGTAGGGCGTGAAGTCAAATCCAAACTCAATCCGGCTGCTCTGGCCGCTGCCCTGCATCGGGTGGTCTCCTCCGGCGTGGTTGGCGATGCTGACGGTGTAGTCATGGGTCGGCGTTTTCTTGGAGCGTCCGTCCGCGACGCCCATCTTGAAGGCGAGGTCGTCCCGGGAGTCGGATTCCACCGAGACCCTGAAAACAACCTGCGGCTCCGTGACCTCGACCTCCGCTGTGGCCATCTCATAGGACAGGTCGCTCTGGTCGCGGGAGGAGAGGAAAAACCAGTAAGGATAATAAACCCTGCCCCGGTCGCACCACCAGTCCCCCCAGGTGTTGCACATGATGAAAGCCCCTGTCGAAGTCTCCCCGTCCGGGGCCTTGAACTCCACGCTGTCATCATACCCGACGATGGTCATTGCGTGGGAGCCAGTGGTGGGCAGGGTGGTGATGATCCTGTTGTAGAAAGTCCCCGACGGGCCGGAATACTGTGCGATTGTCCAGCCTCCGGAATGTCCGCTGAATGTCATCACTCCCCCGTCCGCAAGCCATTTTTTGGCATTCTCAATACCCTCCTGTGACGTGACGGCAAGCGGCTGGATGCGTTTGGCCTTGTACCGCATGGCCTCCAGATATTTGTCATAGCCGCTCGCCCATCTGAACGCGCCGGCGTAAGACTGCGCAGGGAACAGGTGTTCGGGCATTATCCCGTTGGTAAGCGCGAGCCTTATCCCGTCGAGGCCGAACGACCCCTGGTCAATGCCCTCGTTGACAAAATTCCAAGTGTAAAGGTACGAGAACCTGTTCTCGGGGGCAGAGGCGTCCCTGTCAAGGAGACGGTTGATCTCGTAGGTGAACATGTAGCCTATATACGATGCCTGTGCGCAGGATCCTCCGGTCTGGCTGATTACGGGCGGGAACCAGCGGTTGAGGCTGTTGTCAACGTATGCGGGCAGGGAGTCTTCAGCCCGCGCCGCAGCGCATACAAGGCAGGGCGCAAGCATTAGCAAGAACAGTCTGCTGCGGCGCATGGGTCAGAAAGTGCAGCTCAATCTCACGATGGTCTTCTCCATCTCACGCGAGACCTCCGGGGGCAAGTCTTTGCCTTGGCGCAGCGCGAGAGCAAGGCTCTTGGATATATCGTCCCTGACGGAGGAATGCCTGTACCAGCCGAGAGCCTCACAGGCGACCTTGCGCAGCTGCGGGTCGGCATCCGGATCCTCGGCGACTTCCAGGAGGGCGTCCTTGGCGAGAGGAGTCATGTAGTTCCTGAATGTGCGGGCGGCATATATCCGATGGCTTACAGAGGCCGTTGTGTCACGCAGCGTGGCAATCTCCTCATCCAGATGCTCGTGCCCGGAAATCAGCATCACCGCTGTCTCCGCCTGGTCCTGCGCCCGCCGCAGATCCGAATGCCTGTCCAGCACTCCCTCAAGCGCGGAGAGCACCTCGTCATTCTCGCCAGCAGAGCCGTATTCCTGGGCGAAGATGCAGCCGTAACGGACAATGGCCTCGTAGGGGTCGTTCAGAGCCAGCACAATGGCGGCCTCGGCATTGGAGTCAGCGAGACTGCGGAGCACGTCCAGGGCGCAGGCCCTCACGATTCTGGAATCGTCATAACGCAAGAGGTCGAGAGCCTTGTCCGAAGTCTGGCGGGCCTGTTTGCCCTGCTGCGCGGCGTAGCCGAGATGGGTGATTGCCGCCGCCCTCAAGATGGGATCCCCGCTCTGCAAATATTTCTTCCACGTCCGCACATCGAGGCTCCTGCGCACGAGGTCATCCTGGAGCCTGTCTATCCGAGCGTCATCGTCCTGCGGGACAAACCTGTATGTCGGATCCCCTATCAGGT
>CAZKVW010000002.1:21477-56330 GCA_964556285.1 uncultured Muribaculaceae bacterium | reverse complement strand
ATCCGAGCGTCATCGTCCTGCGGGACAAACCTGTATGTCGGATCCCCTATCAGGTGGGACTCAAGGTAAGGGACTTCTCTCTGCCATTCCCCTACCCTGATTCCGAGAGAGAGCAGCCCGATCAGCTTGTCCTCCATCTTGTCCTGCAACACGTTGACCGTGTTGCCTTGCGCGACTATGCAGTCACCCTCCCCGAACACGTGCATTCCGGCAATATATCCCTCCGGGTTGTGGAATGAGCCGTTGTAGCATGCGTTGAGAATGACAAAACGCGGGTTGCTCTTCACCCCGAGCAGCTCCATCTGGTCGATGTTGGCGTTGCGGCTCGTGATGGAGTCCCTCATGCGGTAATACACCAGGGCCGAGTCTGAAAGCACCTCCCGCCGCAGGTGGAACACCGAGTCCAGCAGCTCGTGCTTGAAAGGCTCGTCATCCGGTGTCCCGCGCCATTTGCGGTACTGCCGCGCCGTCGCGCTCTTGAGCAGATAGAGGCTGGACTCAAGGTCTGTCCCCGCACCGTAAGCATTGATGTACTGCGTGTCATAGGCCCCGTGCTCGGAGAACTGGAATATGTCGCAGCCGGGACGCTGCAGCTCGGTGTACAGCCTCCATTTCATCTCGGGATCCTCCCGGAACGTCAGGAAAGTGTTGCCGCTGCCCCTGCGGAACGCGGCAGGGAAATATTCCCGATACTCAAGAGCCTTGTTCCTCCAAACGTTGAGGTCATCGGAGTTGTATGCGCTCCCCATAAAGTATGTTATCCTGTCGAGCGGATTGTCCTCCCGGTGTGCCTTCACAACCTTGCGCAGGTAACGGCGCATAAGCTCATATTTGAAGTCCTCCGGCTGTCCCGCCAGCATGGTGCCGGGCACGCGCATCCTGGCGGAATAGATGTCCGGCCGCAAGGACTGGCTTCCCTTCTCGCTCAACCGGTAGAAATACCGCCCAGCGCATGTGGTGTCAGGGCCTATCTCCTCAAACTCCAGAGCGAAGTCATCATAGAACCTGTCCGAGGGGACGCTGGACTCCTCGGGAGGGAAACGCTGCTCGTTCATCTTGAACGCAGTGGTCAGGTGCTGGCCCTCCCGCACCATCGCTATAGGGATGTCTCCCACCAGGACAATGCCTTCAAGAGGATGGCGGCGGCTTCCGAGCTTGAGGATTTCGGCCTTGACCTCCGTCGGCTTGGCCCATGTGCCGCTGACAATCACGGCATCAAGACCCTCGCCATGGAGCACGTCCCTATAAGCGTCCAGCTCATCCCGGCATGCGCTGTATGTGGCGGAGTCAACGATGATTCCGAATGTGTTGTCCGCTGATGCCCCGGCAGCCGTCATCAGGGAGCAAAGGAGCGCAGAGAATAGATGTCTTCTGGTCATTGCAGTCTCTCCAGTCTTGTCAGTGTCTTGACGCATTCGTCTGCGACGGGGGCGGGCATCTGCCCGAGACCCGAGCGCAGCTCATGCATTATTTCCTCACGGTTATAGGCAAAGCCGAACCAGCCGAGCGTCTCGGCGCAGGCGGTTCTGACCGCGACCGGCTCCCCGTCGTCCCGTACAATCGACACGAGCCTGAGCGCATGCTGCGGGTACGGCAGATTGCGCATGGAGCGTATCGCGGAGAGGCGGCTGCGCTTGTCAGACCCCCTGTCTCCCAGCGGGCCCGCACAATAGCTGCGCAGGCTTATCGCTCCTTCCATGGCCTCAACGCCGCCCCTGAACATGGGCTTGGGGGTCCAGCTCCGGTAATCCTCACCCTTGACATAGACAAAGCCGTCGCGCACGCGGCAGGCGTCAATCAGGAGCGAGTCAGGCCAATAGGCGCAGCCGCTCTCTATGTTAAAAGCGACCCGCTTGGCGTTGAGATTGTCCATATACGCGTCAGCTACCAAGTCAACGTCTGTGCTGTCCCCTCTCATGGTGAGGAAAGTGGCGGCCTTGCGGCGAATGTACTCGTACGGGTCATCCAGCGCCTCGCGCATCGCCTCATGCGAGGCGGGAGTGTCGTAGCGCAGCAGCTGCTTGAGAGTTTCAAGCCTGTACATATAGCTCTCTGCCCCCCTGTACTCGCGCAGCAGCGCATCGGAGTCCATGTCTTCAAGCACCAGGGCATCCGCGTCCACGCTCGGACGTTCAGACGGGGCGAAAGTCCATGTAGGGTCCCCGATGATGTGTGACTCGAGAATGGCTGTCTTCTGATGCCACTGCCCAACGCTCCAGCCTTGGGTCAGAAGTCCCAGCAGATGGCTGGAATGCTTGTCTTGCAGGACGTTGACAGTGTTGCCGCAAGCCACTGCGGCATTGCCCTCACCCATTATGTAGCGGGTGGCGATGCAGTCGTCCTCACGGAAGTCAGCGTTGTAGCAGGCGTCAAATATCGTGAACCTCACATTGGGCGCGGCGGCATGCACGTCATCAAGCAGAATGCCGAGGCGCAGGTCATCAAGCGAGTCCGCCGCCATCACGTCAGGGTCGAAGGAGTCACAGACCCAGGTGCTGTCGATGTCGGGATACTTGTCCAGGACGTACCTCATTGCCTCTTCCTCACTCTCCCCGTAGCGGACATGGTTGCGCACCATGCTCCGGGCCAGGCGCTTGGCCTTGGCGTATGCCTCGTCATCATCCGAGGCCTGCGGGGACTCCTGGATCCACTGCCTGTCAGGAGTGCCGTGATGATGGAAGAGGAACAAGTCCAGGTCATCATCCCCCGCAACTTTCAGCAGGGTGTCCTTGATGTACGGATAATGCAAGAAAGTGAAAAACTTCGCGCCGTCCGCGTCCTCAAACGCGTCCGGAACCTGCTCGGAGAGTGTGACGCACTCGTCCTTCCAGGCAATCATGCAGTCCGAGAACGACCCCGCCCCCGTATAGGAGGCCAGACGGTCAAGCCTGTTGCCCCGGTCTTGCCGCTTTAGCCTGGCTATCTTGCGCAGATAGCCGTCGAGTTCCTCGTATTTGTCCCGGTAGTGCGACGAGGGCTTGATGCGTCCAGAGAAGATGTCACAGGCAATACGCTGCTCACTCCTCGAGGAGAGCTTGTAATAGAAGAAACTGGTCTCCAGCGAGTCCCGGCCGACGTACTCAAAGTCGAGGCCGAAATCGTCATAGTACCTGTCCGACGGCACAGAACTGTCCCTCATCGGGAACGGGCCGTCCTCCATCATCTTGAACGCGCTCGTCAGGTGCTGCGCCCCCCTGATCATGGGAATGGGAATGTCTCCGACAAACACCGCCCCGGCCAGGCCGGCACTTTCATGCCAGCGCTTCAGAGAGTCGCGCACTTGCTCGGGCGAGGCCCAGTCCCCAGCTGCGACAAAAGCGTCCCATCCCTCTTCCCTGCATGCTCCGGCGTATTGCAGCGCCGCATCATGGCAGTGCGCAAAGCTCACGCTGTCAATGACAATCGCGAATCCGTCGCGGCCATCCTCCAGCAGGACATGGGAGGGGGAAATCGCAAAGCTGACCGTTGTCAAAGAAGCGGTCAGCAATGCGGAGGATATCAATTTTCTAAGCAGATTCATCTGTCAAAATATAATCCCGAAAGAGAGATGCGCGAGCGTCCTGTCCGCGCTCCCGGGCGCATCCCATCCGTCCGGCACGTGAGAATCCCCCACGCTCCGGTACATGGAGCAGTCGGCCGACCACACATAGTTGGTCTTCCGCCCGTGTAGCGTGTACGAAAGGGCGACTCTCCCGCAAAGATAATCAAAGCAGCGGTACGTCAGCTCCTCCTCGTATATCTTGCACACGGGAGCGTTGTCCGCCGGTCCGCCGAAGATGTACTCGCCGGAGAGATTCTTGTTGTACAGCAGCGAGGCTTCCGCGAGCAGGGCCGACTTGCCCTTGCAGAACTGGACTCCCCCGTTGACTTCGCCAGAGACTCCAGACCAGTTCCACTTGGATGTCGTGAGGTAGCTGTCGTCCTCGTTGTCCCATGCCACCCGCGCCCCGGCCTTGGCAGAATAACCATCGGCCCTGCCGGCACCAAAAAGGCGGGAATAGTCCGCGCAGACGCTCGTGCGGTCATAGCTGCTCATCTTATTGGTGACTATGGTCTCCCAGCGCTGGTTGAGCGTCTCGTTGATGTACTGCTGCTGGTGCTCAAGCCCGTCCGTCGTGCGGTACGTCCCGTCCACGGACAGCTTGTTGGCATTGTTCTCTCCCCACAGGAGTTTTAAAGCCCCCTCGATGACCGTGCTCTCCGTGCTGCCGCGTCTGCGCGGCATGGTGGGCTGCTCAAACACGTCCACATCCTTTTTGCGCAGCTTGGCCTCGGCCAGCAGCTCAAAACTGCCTGGCATAAAAGAGTACTGCACTCCGGCCCCATAGGCCTTGCGCTTGTAATAGAACGTGCCGAGCCCGTACAGCCCGCCGACAGTGCCGGCGGCCCCCATGCCAAGGCCTCTAGTGATGAACACCCCCTGGTTGAAGTTGTGCTGCCTGTTGCTCGGCTCGCTCCTCTCAAAGCCCTGCCCGTATTCGGCGGACACTCCCAGCACATTGCGGGAGTCAATCTTCCATGCGGCGGATGGGATAATCGAGAGGTTGTATAGCTTGCCCTGGGCTCTCGGATCGCGCTGCTTGGCAGCCACCCGGTCCGTATAAGAGAGGTCAATACCAAGCGCAAGCCTGTCCCACAGGGTCGGGGATGAGATCCTCGCCCGCATGGAGTAGTCCTGCTTGTTCCAGCGGCTGGAAGCCACGGTGTCCGCGAGGAAATAGGGCATATCCTCCGGAATCTCATAGCAGAGGGCGTTGTGCTTGGCCTTGCGCTCAAAGATGTCCGAGATGGAGAACTCGCCCCAGAGGGCTGTCCCGCCTATCTTGGAGCCGCCGCTCGTCCTGACGGAGAGCATGTCGGATGACTCGGCCTCTGTCGAACGCCTGAGGTCGCCGCCGTCCCGCGTGTAGACTCCGAACAGGTCGCCATACAGGCCAATCGGGCGGAAAGCAAGCGCAGCGGAATTGTCCGTGTCCCACCACAGCGAGCCCCTAAAGTTGGTCTCGCTCGTCGCAGGGGATGTGACATTCTGCGCCCAGGCCGCTTCTGCGGCCAGGGCGAGAACGCCAGCTGTAATCAGGATTAACTTCTTAGGCTTGTCCATGGCTCATCATCCGTTTGGAGTCTGACACGGGAACTACTTCGCCCAAGTGTTCCAGGAAGGCTTGCCTGCCCCGTTCCTGCGCACCATGGGCTTGTCGTTCTGCTCGAAATCCTCGCTCGTGTTGTTGGTGTCCTGGTAGACGACAGTGCCGTCCTCCCTGGTGTAAGACATTTTCCTGGAAATGCTCTTGCCGCTGTATGCCGGGAGGAAGTTGCAGCCGGCGTCAATGGCGGTGGGCAGCCGGCGGTGCGTGGGCTCATCGAAATCGGTGGAGTTCTCCATCCACTGCACCGCGTCAAGCACGTCGCTGCGCAGTATCTCGCGGGCGTTGGTGTAGTCGCTGTTGGTCGCGGTGAGGAAGTCCTCGTCCTTGAGTTCGACGCTGGGCCTGAACAGGATAATGTCCGCCGAATAATTGGAAATCAGCCACTGCGGCATGTTGTAGCCAGCTGCGTTGACCACTTTCTTCATGTTGATAGCGGCATTGTCGGTGAGTGTGATTCCGTACCATGTCACAGATTCGGTCATGGCCTCGAACTCGGCGCCCGAGAGGTCGAGGGACTTGTCCCCGGCCAGAGACGCGTCAGTGTGGTTGGTCGCCCACTGCGCTACAATGATAGACTCTCCAGGCTGGATCGGATAGTCGGTGCCGCTGCCGGGAATCTGCCAGATAACCTGCACATAGAGGTAGTCATCAGGGTTAGGGATGTCGTATGTGTAGATTGTTGCCCAATCCCAGCTGGCGAAACTGCTTTGGTTGTCTGTCAGGCACAGCCCGTCGGCATAGGCCACTTCCGTGGAGTTGTTGTAAATCTCATAGAACTGGTCGCGGAAATAGGTGTCTGCATAGCTGTCAGGGTCATCGGGGTCTGCCTCCTTGAGTGTGCAGCCGTTGTAGTAAATCTCCTTGAGGATAAGGGCGGAAGCCTCGGAGGCTCTTACGGAGACAGTGACATCTGTCGCGCCGTCAACCAGAGCGGCTGTCGTCTCGCCGGAGAACAGGAACTGGTGGCTGCTCTCATCCACAGTCTCCGCGCTCGCAACGAAGTTGTACAGGCCCGGGAGAAGCCCCTTGACTGTGGCTGTCCCGTCCTCCGTCTCAACGGAGAGGCTCGTGGAGCTGTCGTTGTTGCTTACGCTCACAGTGTAGCTTGCCGGCTTTGTGACGTCGCTGGCGAGAGAGGACTCGTCGATGGTGATGACTGCTGTCACGGTCTTGGTGTCGTCAGACTTGTTGCATGCCGTGGCGGCAAGCAGCGCGGCGGAAACGCCCGCCGCAATAATTAGAATGTTACGCATAGTTATAAGAGACATTTATCTGATGTTCACTTTGAGCTCGAATCCGAAGAATATGTTCTCCGCCAGCTCGGTAAGGCTGCCCGAGCGTTTGTAGCGGTACTGAGGGCGGTTGTTGAATATGTTGTTGACATAGAAAGAGGCGGTCATGTCATCTCCAATCTCCTTGCTGAGGTTGAGGTTGAATATGGCGTATGGGGAGGTCTTCTCCTTAACGAACCTGTTGTCGCTGACTGTCTCCGCAAGATACCACAGCTCCGGGTCGCCGCTGAGGCTCGCATAGCTCCGGGGGCTGTCAAACCACTTCGCCTGCCCGTCCAGGCGGGAGATATAGCCAATCAGTTCGGTGTCATGCTCGTACTCCGTCCAGTCCTTTTCCCACAAGGAGAGCTGCGCTGTGAGCGTGACGGCAAGTCCGATCTGCGGGATATTGTGGGTCGCCCTCAAGGTGGTGATGAAATCCTCGTGGCAGCTCTTTGTGGTGCCCGGAGCCAGAATGCCGATATTGCGCTCTGTAGTGTTGGGGTCAAACAATGTTGAGAAACCGTATCCCGCCGACGTGCCTGTCCCGCGCGTCCATGCGCCGTTGAGGTAGAAGCTGGTGCGGATGGCGTCCACCCTGCCGAAATCGACCTCGTACTCTATCCCGCTGTTGCGCACCTTGCTGTTGTTGCCCGGGCTGTATACCTGGAAGAACAGGTTGTATACTGTGTCCTTCTGCACATACGGGGTCGAGCCGGGATTCTCGGCGGCGGTCACATACCTCTGGTGCTGGTACCATTTGAACGAATCCAGGGTGAGGCCATTGGTGTAGCCGTTGCGCATCAGCTCATCGTAGGCGGTCACCGAGGCTTTGACCTGCCGTCCTATCCGCATGTCAAACCCGAGCTCAATCTTGCGGTTGCGGGCAATCTCCAGGTCAGGGTTCTCCGCGCTATAGACCTTGGTCGTGGCAATCAGCATCCTCTCATTCTCAGGGACGGTGGTCGTCATGTGGTTGTAGTTGATGATGTCGAGATAGGCGTTGTTGGGATAGAGATACACTGCGGTAGGAGCCTTGCTCGTATATCCCCAAGCGCCCCTGAGCGTCAGCCAGGGCAGGATGTCAGCCCCGAGATTGACCCTCGGGTCAAAGGAAGTCAGGCCTCCGACGAGATTAAGCCTCCCGCCGGCCGTCAGGGTCAGCCTCCTGCCCCCGACAACCCAATCAAGGGCATCTTCGGCGTAAATGCCGAGCTGATTGACAAAAGGAATGTCCCTGTAGTCTCTGCGGCGGTATCCGGAGGAGACGTTGCTGATGTTCCTGAACGGGGGATATTCATCGTCATAGACAGCACCCTTGCCCAGGTTGCCGTCCGTCTTGAAATCCGCTCCTGCCAACAGGCTATTGGTCAGATTGTCCCAGGTCTTGCTGAAATGCGCGTTGACCTTGGCGTAGGCGCCGATTTCCTTGCCATATATGTCATATTCGTAGGGGTAGCTGTACGGCAGGATCCTGCCGGAAATCCCTGTCTGCGACGCATTGGTGACCTCTTCAGAGGTCAGCTCGCCTGTCGCCGGGTCAACGAGATACACCCTCTGCCCCGGGATATTGGTGTACACCAGCCCGTCCTCCATCGCGGTGGAGTAGAGGTTGGACGAATTGGAAGCGGATGACTCGTAATGCGAGTTCTTGTTCTCAAAATAGCCCGAGAGCAGCCAGCTGACGGACTTGAGGAATCTGCCCCTCCCTATCGATGCCCGCCCGTTGGTGTTGAGCCTCACCCCGACTTCATCCGAGCGGGACTCGTCGCGTCCGGTGGCGAGGATGTCCTTTTTGTACCTGTCCAGCCCGTAGGAGAATGAGAGCGAGGTGTTGGCGCTGGCCCCGGCCCATGGGGACACTGTCCACAGAGCCTTGGCAGTCGCTCTCTGGTAGCTCTGGTTGTCGGCGATGAGCGAGGCGCGGTTGTAGGCGTAGTCGCCCGAGACATTGAGGTCGCCAGCCTTGGGTGACAGGCTCAATCCCTTGGAGGCGCTGGCCTGATAGATCTGCGGGTTAATCTTGGCGCGGACAGTCAGGGGCGAACGCCCTGCTTTGGAACGCACGATGACCGCTCCGGAGGTCAGGTCTCCGAATTCGACGGACGGAACGCCGGTAATCACCTCCACTGACTCGATGTTGTCGGTTGAGATGATGCGCGTGTCTATTCCGGTAGCCGCGCTTGTGGAGCCGGTGTTGCTGTCAGACAGGCTCCCGGAGATGCTGGATGACAGGAACTGCAGGTTGGCGTTGTTGGACATGGGCGCACCGTCCACCAGTATCGCCGTGCCGAGGCTCGACATTGACGAGCCGGCGGCGTTGCGCACGGAGATGGTCTGCGAGCTGTTGAGTGAGGGGTTGCTGATCTTGACTCCTGGCAGCAGCGACATGACATCACCAAGAGAACCTGTCTGGAGGTGATCCATGGCCTGCCGCGATATTTCCGAAGCGGTGGCCCTGCCCGCGTCCGAGCGGGTTGCCGTAACTGTCACTTTCTCCAGCCTGAACGAGGTCTCGGCGAGAGCCACATCCAGATGGAGATCCTGCCCGCGGCGCAGGGTCAGGGTCGTGTCATAAGGCTCCATCCCGAAGAACTGCACCTGCAGCCTGACCCTCCCGGCGGGCACCTTGCCTATAGCCCAGCTGCCCTCGAAATCAGTCGTTGACCAGAGCTTTGAAGGCTCCAAGGTAATGACGGCGAACTCAAGCGGGTCTCCCGTCCTGGCGTCCCTGACCCTGCCGGAGAGCGCCCCCTCACCCGAAGTCTGCGCGAACAAAGGGGAGGCTGCTGCACAGCACAGCGTCAGTGCTGCAAAAAAGCTCGCGATACGGTTCATAGGCTGTAAGGCAAACACTCTTGTCTGTAACATTGATGGTTGAAACACTCGACACAAATATATGACATTTTTCGTAAAACAAACCACCACCGCCGCTTTTTAGTTATTTATTGGGATACCGCGAGGACGAATGCTGCACAGTGGGGACGACGTGCCGCAGGAGTACCGCAGCCGGAAATGACGTGCGTTCTGTCGGCATGCGCCAGATGTCTCCATGCGCTGCGGCATCAAGCGGCATTCTCCGGCGGGTGAGGATATTCCGAAAGTAATGAGTAGATTTGATGCCGAAAAAGATATAGCAATGCACAGGACAGTGACAGGGATTGCGGCCGCGCTGGCGCTTTTCGGAGGCATGGCGTTGGAGTCAAGGGCGCAGACAGTATATGAGGGGACGGTGGAGATAGACCGGACGGTATATGATTTCGGGGATGTGCTCGCATCCCAGGGGCCGCTGTCATGCACTTTCAACATCAAGAATGTCAGCCGCAAGGAAATCACCATACTCAATGTGGCCAGCTCCTGCGGATGCACCGGAGTGACATGGACAAAGGAGACGCTCGCCCCCGGCGCGAGCGGCACAATATCGGCCACCTACAGCAACGATGAGGGGGCATTCCCCTTTGACAAGGCCCTGACGGCCTACATTTCGGGTCTCAAGAAACCTGTCGTCCTGAGGCTGCGCGGCAATGTGCTGGCCTCGGAGCAGCCGCTGGATGTAAGCTACCCCGTCCGCTACGGCCCGCTGGGGGTGAAGACAGCCTCACAAAGGGGGCCGAATGTCGAACAGGGGCAGCCAAGAAGCGGAGAATTCAGGATTGCAAACCTCGGCGACAAGACGGTGAGGCTGACGTTTGCGGATGTCTCGGACGGGCTGCGCATCTCGGCCGATGCGGATCTTCTCGCCCCGGGGCAGGTCTCCGTCGTGTCTTACACCATAACGCCATCGCCTGACAGATGGGGGCGGCAGATTTACTACGCCACTCCGCTCGCTGACGGCAAGAGCTGGCCGTTGGAGATGACCCTCGGCAAGCCCAAAAAGGAAAGAGGCGCGGAGGCTCTGCTGGGCGATATCCCGGGGCTTCCTGCGGAGGGTGACAGGCGGCTTGCCGTCACTTCATGGACAAAGGAGGACTTCAGCGGCCTCGGCCGGGAGCAGAGAGCCTCAGCCCCGAGGCTGACGGCACGTGAGAGCTCCGCCTCATTCGGCAAGATCAAGGCCGGCGGCAAGGTCAAGCTGCACTTCGAGATAGACAACAGCGGCAAATCGCCCGCCCGCATATACTCCATCGATTCGGACAGCTCAAGGCTTACAGCTCGGGGGGACACCCTGATACCGCCGGGCGGCACTGGCCGGATAGATGCCACGCTTGACACGTCAGGCCTGACCGCAGGAGAAGCGCTGGCGATACTCACGCTCACCACCAACTGCCCCTCACGCCCGCTTGTCAACCTCTATGTGACCGGATTTATTCGGTAGCAGCCTCTATTTTCCCCAGCATCGCGAACATGATGAGCGCGGCCACAAAGCACAGTGCCATCAGAATGGTCCAGTTGGCCCACAGCGGCACATTGTCCCAGAGCATGGACGGGATGGAAGACAGGTAGTTGCCGATTGCAGTGGCGGCGAACCAGCAGCCCATCATCAGTCCCTTGTACTTGGGAGGGGCTACCTTGGACACGAATGAGATGCCCATGGGGCTGAGCAGCAGCTCGGCGAATGTGAGCACGAGATATGTGCTGATAAGGTATGTCGGCACCACAGGGTCAGGCGAGACCGCGCCGTTGAGCTCGGCTGGCGAGGGCTGCCCCTTGGAGGCGAAGAGCATCACCAGATATCCCAGGCCGGCCACGAACATCCCGAGTCCAATCTTCTTGGGAGCTGACGGCTCCTTGCCCTTGCTCGCGAGAGCGGAGAATATCGCCATGGACACCGGAGTCAGCGCGACCACAAAGAAAGGGTTGAACTGCTGGAACTGCTGGGGCAGTATGCTTATAGGGTCTGCCATGTGCCGGTACAGGGCATACGCCCCGCCCCAGAGAGCGAGGGTCGCCACACCGCAGAGGACCTTGCTCTTGCGCGTCTCCGACTGGAATGTCGCGAACAGCGTATAGACGGACACCGCTATGAGTGCGAGAGCCCAGATGTTGAAGCCAATCTTGAGGGGGCCGCTCACGCTGTCCTGCGTGTAATCCCTTGCAAAGTAGGTCAGGGACGAGCCGTTCTGGTGGAACGCCATCCAGAAGAATATCACCACCGCGAACACCATCACAAGGGCAATGATACGGTCTTTGGTCTGCTTGGGAGTGAGCTCCGGCGCGGCGGTCTCCGCGCCGGACTTGGCGGCCTGCTTGGCATTGACGTCAGCATGCTTGAACCATGAACGGGTGCTGAGATATATGGCAATGGAGACAATCAGCGAGATGCATGCCACCCCGAAGCCAAGGTTGTATGCGGTGGACAGCTGGTCTATGTAATTGGAGCAGAACGCGTCGCTGGCAGGTGCGCCGGTCATCTGCACGGCAAGGTCATTGAGCTTGGAGGCATTCTCCGGAGATATTGCCCTGTCCAGCCACTGGTGCGCGAGAGCGGGCACATCAGCCTTGTAGACAAGCCCGGCCTTTGCGAGGTGCGAGTTGACAAGGGTGGTGGCGGCCGTAGGGGCGAACATCGCGCCTATGTTGATGGCCATGTAGAACAGGCTGAACGCCGAATCCCGGCGGGATGCGTACTTGGGGTCGTCATACAGGTTGCCCACAAGCACCTGGAGGTTGCCTTTGAAGAGCCCTGTGCCGACCGCGATGAGCAGCAGCGCGCCGATCATCAGGCCAAGGCCGAGGCCACCCGCCGCAGTGGGGACCGCCAGGCACAGATACCCGAGGAACATCACGCTGACGCCCGTGACCACACATCTGCCATAGCCTATCTTGTCGGCGAGGATGCCCCCGATGACGGGCATGAAGTACACGGCGGCGAGGAAAATGGCATAGAACTGTCCGGCGGCCGAAGCCGAGAATCCGAACTTGGCCTGCAGGTACAGCAGGAAGATGGCTAACATCGTGTAGTAGCCGAAGCGCTCGCCCGTGTTGGCGAGGGCAAGGGCGTACAGGCCTTTTGGCTGTCCTTTGAACATGTCGTGTGTAGGTTATTTCTGATTAAACAGAGCCGAAAATACAAACTAATCGACTAAAAACAAAATCTCATCTGTGGCGCAGACGCAGCTCCCGCTCCACGTCCTCTATCCCGCAGCCCATCTGCTCCATGAGCACGAGGAGATGATAGACAAGGTCGGAGGCCTCATAGACAAACCTGTCCCGCTTGCCGTCCACAGCCTCTATGACCGTCTCCGCGCTCTCCTCCCCCACCTTCTTGGCGATGGCCTTGACTCCTTTGACAAAGAGTCGCGTCGTATAGGAGCCGTCCGGGAGGGTCTTGTGACGGTCGCGGATCACTTCCTGCAGCTTGCGCACAAAGCCTTCGCTGTCATCGGTGTCAAAGCATGCCGTCGTGCCCCTGTGGCACACCGGCCCCGCAGGGGTGACCCTCACGAGCAGGGTGTCCGAGTCGCAGTCAGCGTACATCTTGCGGATGTACAGGTAGTTGCCGCTTGTCTCCCCCTTTGTCCAGAGCCTCTGCCGAGTCCTCGACCAGAAGCACAGCCGCCCCTCGCTGACGCTGCGTTCAAAAGCCTCCCTGTTCATGTATCCGAGCATCAGCACCTTGAGGCTGATGTCGTCCTGGACAATGACCGGCAGCAGGGAATCGCTGTTCTTGTCCAGCTTGAAATCATCAAAAGTCATCAGATACGTACATTTATGTGCATTGCTGCCAATTGTCTCTTGAGTCCGGGGATGCTGATCTCCCCGTAGTGGAATATGCTCGCCGCCAGCGCCGCATCCGCGCCCCCGCGTGTCAGCACCTCGGCTATATCCCCGGCGGAACCCGCGCCGCCAGATGCGATGACAGGGACGCTGAGGCTCGCGCACAGCTCTGCATACACCTCACAAGGGTATCCGGAGCGTGTGCCGTCGTGATCCATGGAGGTGAAGAGTATCTCCCCAGCCCCGCGTTCCTGCGCCTCCCGCGCCCATGTCATCAGCTCCTTGTCCGTCATCCGGCTCCCGCCATGCGTGGTGACCATCCAGCGGCCGCCCACGCGCCTGGCGTCGATGGCGCATACGACGAACTGGCTGCCGTACCGCTCCGCAAGACGGCTTATGAGACCGGGATCCGCGACAGCCGCGCTGTTGACGCTCACCTTGTCCGCCCCGGCATCCAGCAGCATGGCGGCATCCTCGACCGAGGACACCCCTCCGCCTACGGTGAACGGGATATTGATGGCCGCGGCCACCCTCTCCACCAGGCTGACGAATGTCTTTCTACCCTCCCTGCTCGCGCTGATATCCAGATAGACAAGCTCATCGGCCCCGTCCCTGGCATATCGCGCCCCCATCTCCACCGCGTCACCGGCCTCACGGAGCCCCTCGAAATTGACTCCTTTCACCACCACGCCGTCCTTGACGTCCAGGCAGGGTATTATCCTCTTTGTGACCATTCCGCAATCTCCTCCAGGCTTATGCGGCCCTCGTATATCGCCTTTCCGACTATCACCCTCTTCAGCCCGAGGGTGTCCAGAGACTTGACATCCTCCATGGAAGACACCCCGCCGCTGACGGTGACAAACAGCGACCCGAATCGTCTCTGCAAGTCAGCATATATCGATGCCGACGGCCCGGAGAGCATGCCGTCACGCGAGATGTCCGTGCAGATCACCTCACGCAGCCCGTACGGGAGAAATCTCTCCACGAGAGCCTCTACAGTCATGTCCGTATCCTCCTGCCAGCCTTTTACAGAGACCCTCCCCTCCCGGACATCGGCCCCGAGCACAAGCCGGCCGCCTCCGTACTGCCCGAGCCAGTCCTCAAACATCCCGGGGTCCAGAGCCGCCACGCTGCCGACGATGACTTGCGAAGCCCCGGCCCGGAACGCCTCGCGGAGCGCATCGGCGGAGGAAATTCCCCCGCCCCACTCAATCTCCGCGTCCGCCCGGGAGGCCATCCTCTCCAGCACGTCCAGATTCCTCGGACGGGAGTCCCTCGCCCCGTCCAAATCCACGGCATGTATCCTCCGCACCCCGCAGGCGGAGAGCCTCTCCGCCATTTCCACCGGATCGACATCATAGACCTTGCCTGTCCCGAAGTCCCCCTTGGACAGCCGGACGCAGCGTCCGGACACTATATCTATTGCTGGTGAAATCTCTATCATGTTGAGGCTCTGTTTTACATTTCAACGAAATTGCGCAGCACCGCCTCTCCGGCCTCGCCGCTTTTCTCGGGGTGGAACTGCACTCCCCACCAGTTCTCGTATTGCAGGGCCGCGCTGAACATCCTCTCCCCATGCCGGCACGTGGCTGCGGTGTCCGGGCACAGCTCCGCCCAATACGAATGCACAAAATACATGAAGCTCCCCTCCGGAATGCCTTTGAAGAGGCGTCCGCCGCAGTTGGCGATGGCATTCCATCCCATGTGCGGCACCTTGGCGTCCGGCGCAGGGGCAAACTTCCTGACATGCGCGTCGAAAATGCCGAGGCACTCCACATTCCCCTCTTCCGAGTCGAGGCACATCAGCTGCATGCCCACGCAGATGCCCAGCACCGGGCGGCGGCAGTCCCTGATGGCAGGCCCGAGGCCGAGGCGGCGCAGGTTGGCCATGGCCAGGGCGGCATTTCCCACCCCGGGGAGTATGACCCTGTCAGCCTCCATCAGGGACGCAGGGTCGGAGCAGAGCGCGTAAGCGCAGCCGAGCCGCCCCAACGCATTCTCAACAGAGCGGATGTTGCCGCATCCGTAATCCACCACCGCAATCATAGCGCACCCTTGCTTGACGGCAGTTCGGAGCTGAACACATCCCTGCGCACCGCCTGACGCAGGGCACGGGCGAACGCCTTGAACACGGCCTCCGCCAGATGGTGGTTGTTGTCCCCCCGCGCCGAGATGTGCAGGGTGCAGCAGGCGGCGTCGCTCAGTGACTTGAAGAAATGCCGGAACATCTCCGTGGGCACGTCGCCGACACGCTCGCGCGTGAATTTGACATCCCATTCCAAGTCAGCCCGGCCACCGAAGTCTATCAGCGCCATCGCGCGGCACTCGTCCATCGGGAGGACAAAGCCGTACCGCTCTATCCCGGCCTTGGAGCCAAGCGCGGAGGCAATCGCCTCGCCAAGGGCGATGCCGCAGTCTTCAATGGTATGGTGCTCGTCCGTCTCCAGGTCCCCTTTGCAAGTCAGCGCCAATGAGACTCCACCGTGATGCGGAATCTGATTCAGCATGTGGTCAAAGAATTTGAGCCCGGTGTCCACCATGGAATGCCCCTTGCCATCCAGGTCCAGCCGGACATAGACATCCGTCTCGGATGTCTTTCTGTGCACGGCGGCACAACGCTCCGAAGACCTCACTGCCTCCGCCGCCTCGGCCCATGAGAGCTGCGGCACTTGCGGATCTATGCGCAGGAACCACGCCCCGAGCCTCTGGGCCAGGAGGGCGTCGCTCTCCCGGTCGCCGATGACAAAACTCCCGCGCATGTCGTATTCCTCTCCGAGGTATTTGCCGAACATCCCCAGCCCGGGTTTGCGCGTTGGGGCGTTGTCCTCCGGCATGCTCCGGTCTATCAGCTGGCCGTCAAAGCTGACGCCCTCGCCCGCAAGGGTGGAGAGCATCCGCTCATGCGCAGGCCAGAAGTCCTCCTCCGGGAATGCGGCTGTCCCCAGGCCGTCCTGATTGCTCGCCAAGACCAGCTCATAGTCCAGGGCGCTCATGGACTTGAGGGCCGAAATCGCCCCCGGGACAAACTTGAGCTTCGCAAGGGAGTCCACCTGCTCGTCAGAGGGCTCCTGTATTATGGTCCCGTCCCTGTCCACGAATATGACCCGCTTGCGGGCAGTTTGCGAAGCTGTGCGCGGTAAAGCCGCATCGTGCGCCAATCCGCCGCCCGTCCGGGAGACGCTGTTGCCGCTGTCCCATTCCTCCAGAGCAGCAATCAGGGCGTCATTCTCCTCCCTGCTGCCCACCGTGATCCTCAGGCACTGCCCGCAGCCTTTGAGGGAAGAACGGTTGCGGATCATTATGCCGCACCCAGCAAGGCAGCTGTACACGGCGTCCGCATCGTCAAACTTGACCAGCAGGAAGTTGGCATCGCTCGGATATACTCTCCGCACACAGCGCAGACGGCCAAGCCTCTCCTCCAGACTCGCCCGTTCCCTGACGGTCTCCGCCACGAGTCCGCTGATGTCCCTGCCTGACAGGGCAAGAGCCTTTTCCTGGTCTGCCAAGCTGATGTTGTAAGGATATTTGACTCTCGACATCAGGGAGACCACGTACTTGTCGGCGAACGCCATTCCGACCCTCAAGCCCGCCATTCCCCAGGCCTTGGAGAATGTCTGGAGCACGATGAGGTTGGGATGGGCGAATATCTCGTCCTTGAGGGATCGGGCGGAGCTGTAATCAATATACGCTTCGTCAACCACAACCATGCCGCTGAAACGCCCGATAATCTCAAGCATCTCCGCGCGGTCAAGCGCATTGCCGCTGGGATTGTTGGGAGAGCAGAGGAATATCAGCTTGGTGCGGCTGTCACAGGCCGAAAGCACATCCCGTGCGGACAAGGAGAAGTCCTCCCCCAGCTGCACCTCCTTGCGGCTGACTCCGTTGATGTCGGCGGCTGTCCCGTACATCCCGTAACTCGGGGAGATGATGACGGCATTGTCCCTCCCCGGCTCGCAGAATATCCTGTAGGCGAGGTCTATGGCCTCGTCCGAGCCGTTGCCTGCGAATATATTGTCCGGAGGCAGCCCCTTAAGCTCGGAAATCCGGCTCTTGAGGGCATGCTGCCTGGGATCCGGATAACGGTTGAATCCCGTGTCATAAGGGCTCTCATTGGCATCCAGGAATATGTCCGGACTCCCCTTGCAGTCATCCCTTGCCGTGCTGTAAGGCTGCAATGAAGCGATATTCGGCCGCACAAGGGCGGCTACATCCTCACGTCTCATGCCCGGGAGTCCTCCAACCTGATTCTGACGGCATTGGCGTGGGCCTGCAGGCCCTCAGCCTCCGCCATAGGCACGATGATCGGCGCAAGAGACTCCAGCCCGTCACGAGTCAGCTCCTGTAGGGTCATCTTGCGCATAAAGCTGTCCACATTGACGCCGCTGCACGACCGGGCCCAGCCGCAGGTCGGGAGGGTGTGGTTGGTGCCGGAAGCATAATCCCCCGCGCTCTCGGGGGACCACTTCCCTACAAAGACGCTGCCTGCGGCACGGATGCCGCTGGCCACGTCCCACGCCCTCTCCATGGAAATGATAAGGTGCTCGGGAGCGTAGGCGTTGGCAAACGCCACCATGTCCTCGCGGCTGTCCAGAACTATGATGCGGCTCTTGGAGAGGGACTTTTCCACAAAAGCGAGCCTCTCCAGCGCGGCGGCCTGCAGCTGCACTTCGGCCGCGACCGCCTCGGCCATGTCCCCGGAATCGCACACCAGCATCACCTGGCTGTCCGGCCCGTGCTCGGCCTGAGAGAGGAGGTCAGAGGCAATGAAACGCGGCGAGGCGCTCCCGTCCGCGAGGACCATCACCTCTGAAGGTCCTGCCGGCATGTCAACAGACACGCTCCTGCCGCCAAGGAGCTGCTTGGCCGCTGTCACATAACGGTTGCCCGGGCCGAATATCTTGTCCGCTGCGGGTATGGTCTCTGTCCCGTAAGCCATCGCGGCTATCGCCTGTGCGCCGCCGACCCGGAAGACCCTGCCCACCCCGCACAGCCGGGCGGCGAAAAGCAGTTCCCCGGCCACTCTGCCGTCTCTCCCTGGAGGGGTGCACAATACGACCTCCCGGCACCCCGCTATCCTGGCTGGGACAGCGAGCATCAGCACCGTGGAGAAGAGCGGCGCGGTGCCCCCGGGAATGTACAGCCCCACCCGGTCAATCGGCACGGGACGCTGGATGCAGCGCACCCCAGGGACCGTCTCCACTTCAATCTCCCGGGGTGTCTGTGCGCGATGAAACTTGGCGATATTATCCGCTGCGTGGCGCATCGCCTCGCGGAGGGGGCTGCCCACGGCCTCGCAGCCGCGCTCAATCTCCTCCTCCGTCACCTCCAATTGTCCGCCGCTGTAACCGTCTATCTCCCGGGAGAGATCTTGCAGGGCGGCATCCCCGCCCGTCCTCACTCTCTCCACAATCTCCTCCACGCGGGCCATGAGTCCGGCATCCTCCTGAGAGGGGCGCCTGCACAGGGCTGCCCAGTCCTTGCGCAAAGGGTTGATCATTATATCCATGTCTAAGGTATTATCTTGTCCACATTGAGAACCAGTATCCCCTCCGCGCCTATGGCCTTGAGCTGCCGGACCTTGTCCCACAGGCTGGCGGTGTCCACCACCGAATGCATCGAGCACCAGCCCTTGGCGGCAAGCGGCATCACGGTCGGGCTCCGCATGGAGGGCAATATCCTGACCGCCTCGCTGACCGAGGACTCCGGAATATTCATCAGCAGGTATTTCTTGTCCCTGCTGATGCTGGCGGAGGCTATGCGGAAGCGCATCTCGGACAGGACACCCCGCTGCTCCTCGTCCAGATGGCGGTTGGCTATGAGCACGGCCTCTGAGGAGAATGCGGCCTCAACCTCCTTGAGGCCGTTGGAGATGAGCGTGCCACCTGACGAGACGATGTCAAATATGGCATCGGCTATGCCCGCTGCGGGGGCAATCTCCACCGATCCCGTTATGACCTCTATGTCCGCGCTTATGCCCTTGCCGTCCAAATAGCGGCGCAGTATATTGGGATATGAGGTGGCGATTCTCTTGCCCCGGAACCACTCCATCCCCCCGCAATCCGCCTCCTTGGGCACGGCGAGCGATATCCGGCACTTGCCGAATCCCAGCCTCTCCGCCACATCCACGTCAAAGCCTTTCTCTTCCACTTCGTTGAGTCCGACGATGCCCAGTGAGGCTGTCCCGTTGGAGACCACCTGCGGGATGTCGTCGTCCCTCATGAAGAGGGCCTCTATGGGGAAATTGGGAGCCTTGGTGAGAAAACTCCTCTTGGCCTCACCGATGCTGATGCCTATCTCCTCAAGCAGGGCGACGCTCTCTTCCATCAGCCGCCCCTTGGACTGTATCGCTATCCGAACCATAGTGCTGTGTGTGTATTATTCTTTCTGTAGCCGCGTCCGTCACTCTTTCATAGAGAGCCATCCCGGAAACAAAGCTGTCTTGCAACCAACAAAAAAAGGGCTCACCTCCCGGCAAGCCCCGCTGTATCCTGTCAGCTGTCAAACGCAAGACCTACCGCATCCCGTCAGGAACGTGGTGATGGTGGAGCATATTCCAGCTGCGATTTGTCATAACAAGGGCAAAGGTAAACTTTGCGTTTCAAAAAAACAATACTAAATTCACACGCTAAAACTCTACAACAGATGAACCACGTCTATTTGCCCGGCCTGAAGAGCTGCCGCAGCTTGTTCGCCGCGCTGGCCGTCCCGGCCTTGAGTTCCTCCCTCCTGTGCACGGCGCTCTCTGCAGCCGCGCCCGCCAAAGGGAGACAGACGATGGAGGACTGGCAGGATCCGGAGGTGTACGAGCGCGACAGGATGCCTATGAATGCGACATTCGTCACAGACCAGCAGCAGACAGAGAGCCTTAACGGGCAATGGAAGTTCCGCTTCTGCCCCACGATGAGCGACAGGGCCGCAGGATTTGAGTCCGGGAGTTTTGACGACAGCAGGTGGAACAGCATCAGCGTCCCAGGCATGATTGAGCTCGCGGGCTACGCAGATCCTGTATATCTCAACACCGGCTACGCCTGGAGGGGATGGTACGCAAACAACCCGCCATTTGTCCCCACGGAGCACAACTTTGTCGGGCAGTACCGCAGGACATTCAGTGTCAGTCCGGACTGGGCCGGCAAGCGGATATGTCTGCGCATCGGGTCGGCCACATCCAACGTGCGGGTCTGGGTCAACGGCAAGGAGGCCGGATACAGCGAAGACAGCAAGCTGGAGGCCACATTCGACATCACCAAACTCGTCAAGACAGGCGAGAATCTCATCGCCATGGAGGTGATGCGCTGGTGCGACGGCACATATCTTGAGGACCAGGACTTCTGGAGGCTCACCGGCATAGCGAGGGGCGTGGAGGTGTTCACCCGGGAGCAGGAGCGAATAACGGACATCCATGTCAATGCGGACATGAACGGCAAACTGACTGTCCGCGCTGAAGTGACAAAGGGCATCCGCGCCGTCAGCTGCACCCTGCGCGACGCGGGCGGGGTTGTGGTCACGTCATTCGTATGCACAGGCGGGACGGGCGAGGCCGTCATAGACAATCCCCAGCTGTGGTCTGCCGAAACCCCCTATCTGTACACCCTCACCGTCTCGGCCTCTGACAAGAGGGGTGTCGTGCGCGAGAGCGCCAGCATCCCGGTCGGATTCCGGACTGTCGAGATCCGGAACGCGCAGCTGCTCGTCAACGGGCAGCCCGTCCTCATCAAGGGAGTGGACAGGCATGAGATCAGCGCATTCGGAGGATATGTCGTCAGCGAGGAGGAGATGCTGCGAGATATACGGATATTCAAACAGCTCAATATCAATGCAGTCCGCACCTGCCACTATCCCGATGACCCGAGATTCCTCGCCATGTGCGACCGCTACGGAATCTACGTGGTGGACGAAGCCAATGTCGAAGCGCACGGGATGGGCTACGGGGAAGCATCACTTGCACACTGCAAGGACTACAAGGCGGCTATCCTCATCCGCAACGAGCGAATGGTGCAAAGGGACTTCAACCACCCTTCCGTCATCATCTGGAGCTTGGGCAACGAGTCCGGCAACGGGGACAACTTCCGCGCGGCCTACGACTGGGTCAAGTCTTACGACCCCAGCCGCCCTGTCCAGTACGAGAGGGCCGGGCTCGAATACAACACCGACATTTACTGCCCGATGTACGCCAGCCCGCAAAAGGCGGAGGAGTACGTCTCCGGCAACCCCGGCCGCCCGCTCATCCAGTGTGAATACGCGCATGCCATGGGCAACTCGATGGGCAATTTCAAGGAGTACTGGGATCTCATACGCAAATACCCCAGCTATCAGGGAGGTTTTGTCTGGGACTTCGCTGACCAGGCTCTCTGGAGGGACACGGACAGCCCGGTGACAGACCATGTCTATGCCTATGGAGGCGACTGGAACAGCTTTGACCCCAGCGACGGGACTTTCAACTGCAACGGTGTGGTCGCTGCTGACCGCAGCTGGCATCCTCACGCATACGAGATGCGTTACCAGCAGCAGGACATTCACACCTCCCTCTCCTCCGAGCCAGGAAGCATTGAAATATACAATGAGTATTTCTTCCGCGACCTCTCGGACGTGCGCATGGAGTGGAGCATTGTCAGGGACGGGGAGACAGTGGCGCAAGGCGGCGTGGAAGACTTGGACATCGCCCCGCAAGAGACTCTCCCGGTGCGCATTCCCGGTCTTGAAAAGGCCCTGTCGGCAACAGGCGGCGACATTTTCCTCAACGTCCGTTACACGCTCAAGAGCGCCCGTCCGCTGATGGATGCGGGAGACCAGCTCGCATACGAGCAGATATCCCTGCACCGCGCCGACAGCATGGACGCCGCATCATTCCCGGTGCAGCCCTTGCGCGAAGGTGACGCATACCCCGTCACGGCGACAGACAGCGGCAAGCCCCTGTGCCCCCCTGGAGTCAGCGTCGTCTTCGACCAGCAGAGCGGCGCCCTCTCCAGCTACAAGATAGACGGACGCGAGATGCTCTCGGAGCCGCTTGTCCCTTGCTTCGGCAGAGCATTCACGGAAAACGACCTCGGAGCAAAATACAGCGTCAAGCAGCAGATGTGGAGGCATGCGGAGCTCAAGGCCCGCAGCATCCGGGACAGCATGGACGGCGAAGTGCGCCGCGTTGTCGTAGAGTACGAGCCAATCGGGGGCGTTGCAGCCCTGACGGTCAGCTATGAAATCAGCCCTGACGGCACCGTGCTCGGGACAGAGCGGATGACAGATGCCGGGGGGCTGGACAAGGCTCCGCTGCTGCCCCGCTTCGGCATGCGCATGGCCATGCCGGGACGCTGCGGCATAGTGGACTTCTACGGATTCGGCCCCTGGGAGAATTACATCGACCGCCGCTCCGCAGCCGTTGTCGGACATTACACCCAGGCAGTGGCGGATCAATATCATTACGGCTATGTGAGGACGCAGGAGTCGGGCACTCATACCGGGCTGCGCTGGCTCAAAGTGCTGGACGAGTCCGGCACAGGTCTCTGCATCACCTCCGACGGAGAGTTCTCGGGCTCTGCCCTGCCGTTCAGTCTGGAAGAGCTGGACTGCACGACTCGGGGCTACGCCACGGAGCGCAGCCGCAACCGCGAATACGGGGCGTCTACACACTCTCTGGAACTGCAGCCTGACGGACTGACGCACGTGCATTTTGATCTCGTGCAATCGGGCGTCGGAGGCATCAACAGTTGGGGGACGGAGCCACTGGAACAGTACCGGATCCGTCCGCAGGAGATGGAGTTCCGCTTCGTCATCTCCCCGCTCAAGAGATAATATGCAAAACACATATCTACCATGAAACTAATCAAAACAATCGCAATCATGTCAGCAGTGACACTCGGCCTCGCCTCATGCGGGAGCAAGACGGGCCTTACAGCCTCCGGCCTGGATCCGGAGGCGTTCATCGGCAGCTATGAGGGCAAGCCCCTCGCGCTCTACAAAATCACCAATGCAAACGGCATGGAGGTGTGCATTACCAACTTCGGGGCGCGCATCGTGAGCGTCATGGTCCCCGACCGCGAGGGACGGCTTCGTGACGTGGTGCTGGGATTTGACAGCGTACAGGCTTATCTCGACAACGACATCAATTTCGGCGCGACAATAGGCCGCTACGCCAACCGCATCGCTGGCGGCAGCTTCACGCTTGACGGGGTGGAATACAAGCTGTACCAGAACAACAAGACAAACTGCCTCCACGGCGGCAAGGTGGGATTTGACAGGCATGTGCTGACCGCGACGGAGGTTAAGCCCGCCAGCGTCAAGTTCACCCTGCTGAGCCCGGACATGGAGGAGAACTTCCCCGGCAACCTATCCTACAGCATCACCTACAGCCTTGACGACAACAACGGCCTGCACCTGCTGTACGAGGCCGAGACGGACAAGGCGACGGTGGCCAACTTCACCAACCACTCCTATTTCAACCTCAATGCCGACGGCGGCCATGACGACCTGGATTGCGTCATGTCCATCAATGCCGACACAGTGACTCCTACTGATGAGTTGCAGATTCCTACGGGTGAGTTTGCACCGGTTGAGGGCACGCCCTTTGACTTCCGCAAGCCCAAGGCGCTCTCGGACGGCATAGACGCGGACAACGAGCAGATGCGCATCGGCCAGGGCTGGGACCACAACTGGGTGCTCAACACAGGTGGCGACATCAAGATTGCGGCCGCGAGGCTCTACAGCCCCAAGACTGGAATAGCGATGGATGTATACACCACCGAGCCGGGCCTGCAGGTGTATTCCGGCAACTTCATCAACGGCGAAGTCGGCAAGGGCGGAGTCAAGTACGTCCGCCGCGCCGCAACGTGCATGGAGACCCAGCACTATCCGGACAGCCCCAACCATCCTGATTTCCCGTCCACGGTGCTGCGCCCCGGCGAGCACTTCAGCTCCGAGACCGTCTACCGCTTCTCAGTTGAGAAGTAGCGAAACAGAAACACTTTAATTACTTTTTCAATATGAAAAACAGCACTAAGATCTGGCTGGTCATCGCAGGCGTCCTGCTGATCATCCTCGGTGTGGTGTGCATCTGCAACCCCACCGCCACATTGTTCTCCACAGCTTGGCTCATCGGTTTCTTCACCCTTGTGGCTGGAATCAGCAAGCTGGTCTTCACTATTCAGACCCAGGCGTTCATCCCCAACAGCGGTTCCCGGATGCTCTCATCCATCCTGCTGATCATCCTCGGTCTGATATTCCTCTGCAACAACATCTTTCTTACGGTGTCCCTGCCCATCATCTTTGTCCTCTGGGTGCTGGTCGAGGGCATCATCCTGGCGGTGCAGAGCTTTGACTACAAGCAGGCCGGTTTTGCCCAGTGGTGGTGCATCCTCATCATCGGCATCGCTGGCGCGGCGCTGGGCGTAGCCGGGCTTCGCAACCCTGTCGCCGCGAGCGTCACCCTCTCCACCCTCATCGGCATTGCCGTTATCCTCATGGGCGCGGCATACATACTCGCTGTTGCCGGGGTGAGCAAGCTCCAGAACAAGTTTGAGCAGGTGCGCAAAGCCATAAGCCCGGACGAGCAGTAACTCCCCCTGGCTTTGTGGCCGGAGCCGGCAATCCCAATGCCGTCCCTGCCATGAAGGGCAATTTGCTGGCTTTTAATTGTATAAGCGAAAAGCCTGTGCTGATATCAGCACAGGCTTTTTTACATTAAGACCTAAACGCCAAGATGCTGCTCTCCAAGGGATAATGTCTGGAGTGCGGCATCAGCGGCCTGCCAAAGGGCGCGTGATGCCGTCCCGCATCGCCACCGTAAGGGCAATGAACGCCGGCTCCATCAGCTGGTCAAACGAGTAGGCAATTATTTCGCCATTCTTGTTGGCGCAGCCGTGATAGCATTCAAGCGTGAGGCCGAGCCCGCCGGAGCACAGGTTGGTCATGTTGGAGATGTTGAGGGTGCTGGACAGTTCCTGCGTCCCGCGCGGGGCGCGTCTCAAGCCAGCCGCGTACAATCCATCATTGATGGCGTCGCATAGCTCCGCTCCCCTGCGGACATGATCCGGAGTGTCCACGCTGCTAGGATAGAGCATTGATGGCTCATACTCGCAAGAGTGCCCGTTGAGCAGGAAGTCAACCCTCCAACGCGCCATCAGAGTGTATACGGCCTTGGCCTCCTCCGTGCGCACGTCACCCGGAGTGACGTCATGCATGATGTTGTAGCCCTCCGAATTGGGGTATCCGCCCGGGAAGAGCACCCTGTCCAGCGGCAGCGGGAACCATTCCTTTGACCCCATCCAGCCTATCAGGGTGCCGTCTTTCCACCATCCTTGGGAGCATCCCCTGAATATCTCGTACGGCTGCCCCCGAAAATGGTCAGGAGCTATGGAACGCCCGTCCATGTTGACGCACGGCATGATGATGAGACGGTAGCGCGACGCAAGGCTCAGGAACTCGGGATACTCCCGCCCCCGGAAGTCCTTGCCCGTCTCCATGAGGCTGAGCATGTTCATGGCCGCGGCCACGCTCTCCGGCTCCGAGCCGTGCACACCGGCGATGAACATGATGGTCTGGGGTGCGTCAGACGGGCGGCCGAGATATGAGGACAGGGCGGAGGAGGAATTGCCCGCCGCGAAATTGGTCTGCGGCGGAGCCTCGCTGAAATCCCCATAGTACACCGCATACACCGGATAGCCGAGCGGGGTGCGGGCTGCGACCTCCACCCGCCCCTTGCGGACGGACTTGCAGTAATCCATTATCTCGTCAGGACGCACCCTCCAGAAATCCGGCTTCGGCTCAAGGCCCTCTATAACATAAGGCTCAAACTCCGGCTTGCGGATGCCGTCCCCGCACGAATTCAGCGCTGCGGCGGCAAAAGCCGCAGCCGCAAACACCAACCTGATATTCATATGCAACTTCCTCAAATGGTTAAACAGTCAATTGACCTTGACAGTGCATCCCCAGCTCGCGGTCTTGTCAAAGGAAATCTTGTATGTCTTGCCGCCATAGATGAACCTTACGCCCATCTTGGAACTCTCCTCAAAGGTTGAAGTTGCCGGCAAGGACGACAGCGAAGTGTCACCCACCTGAAATATGTGCATGAAATAATCTGTCGTCTCCGCCGCCCCGGGCGTCACTTCTATCCTCCACTGTCCCACCAGAGGCCAGTCGTCCGGCGGGACGGCCGCCCCTCTGCTGGATGGCATCGGCCAGTTCTGCCCGTCAGACCAGAACTGCCTGCCCTCTCCCCCGATCTTGGTGATGACGGCATCCTCAGGGAACAGCGTGCGGCAGACGGTCTTGCCGCCCTGCGATGTTTCCGTGAACTCGTTCCCGCTGATGGATGGCTCAGAGGCCAGATGGAAGAGCCAGGTCTTGGGATAGGAGGCGTCCTTGGAGACCACGCGGTCAAACACCACAAACACATCCGGCTTGCACCACACGAACTCGCGCATCACGAGCGAGACCTTGTCACTGTGGTAACTCGCGGTCGCGTCAGAGGCGAGGTACACATAATCCCCCTTGTCCTCCAGTTTGAGCAATGTCGAGGCCAGCAGCTCCCTCTGACCTCCGTCATTTGGGACCGGGAAGGCTGTCTCGCCCGGCGCCAGCTCACCCCAGTATTTCGGGAATGTCTCACCAGGCATCCGTACCGTCACGCAATTGTGAGCCACCGTACGACAATAATACTGAAAGAGATGCTGCCCTGGCTCAGGGCGGCTGCCGCTGTCAAGTGCGCGGTAGCCGTTGCGGTACACGACGAAATGGTTGTTGTCGTAATGCTTGTGCTGGACAGGGACGCCTCCGCTCACGAACATGACATATGTATCATCATCGCCGGTACCGGAACGCATCACGACCTGCCCCATGGTGTCGAAATATATTGCTCCGACGGGAAGGGTCTCGGCCGAGGCTGACGACGGGTCTGCCTTGACCTTGTGCAGCAGACGCATAAAGGGTATACGGTCTACAGACGGCGGGGTGGAGAACTGTGAGAGCAGCCGGGCGGCGCGCGGCAGCACCTCCGGATGCCTCTCCCCGTAGAGGTTGGCAATCTCCGTGATGTGGTAGTTGATGTCCGTGTTAGGCAGGTTGCACTTGTAATGGTTGGTGTCCCCAAAACCAAATTCCAAATTGCCCGGAAGTCGCATCCAGTCCAGGTAGTCCATATAGCGCATCACATACGACATGTCCTCAGCGATGTCCATCCCGAGAGCTGAACGGCAGTTGTAGATGTAGCAGAAGTCAGCGATGGGATAATAGCCGAACGAATACGACAAGCATACGCTGGCCCCGCCGCCTCTCTCCCCCGCCATTTGCTTGCGGAACGCGGCCATGTTGCTGTAGAGTTCATTGCCGGAGGCAAGCATCTCCTCGCACTGCTTGTCATTGATGCCGTCGCCGTAGAATGCTATGGCCTGGTACCACGGCAGCACTGCTGGGCCGTAGCAGCCGGACTTGTAGTCGGAGATGTTCTCCCTGTAGCGCGATGACCTCACCCCGGAGCCGTGCCACCCGATGTCATAGATCACGGAGTACAGGGCATTCCCTATCTCATCCCGCTCCGAAGCGGTCAGGGCATTGTATATCCAGTCGTAAGCGCACAAGGCGCAGACCTGCGAATAGGCGTACCATTCGATGTTGAGATTATGGCTGACCCGCAACTGGTAGTACCCGATCAGCTCCCGGAGCAGCTTCTTGGTGTATCCAAGGTAGGTGACATCCTCTGTGACAAGGTAGACCAGCGCCGCTTCCGCCACCCGGAATCCGGCCTCGCGGTTGGAGTTGAACTCCCCTGAATTGATGAGAGGGTCTGCAAAAGTGAAACCGTTCACCCCGTAATAGTCAGCCCTTGACTTCATGGCGGACCACATCGCGCTGCAATCCCCGGCTGCATTCGCCCTGATCGTCGGAATGTCGTCCGATGTGATGAATAGCCTCGGGTGCTCCGTACGGACAACGGGGGCAGATGTTTCCTCATTTACATCCCTGCCCGAATCGGCAGGCTCTCCAGTGCATTCTGTCAGTGAAAGCGACAATATCAGGGTTACAAACAGCATCATCAGCTTTAAGTTATGTGGACTGACGCAAATGTACACGGATTTCAGCAAAATGAAAAGGGCATTCCGATTTTGCATAAAGGCTGACGCGCCAAATTGCTGAACAAATCGCCGCCAAATTACTGAATTTACTGCCCACCAGATACCATCAGCGATTTGCAAGAGGGCGCGTGATGCCGTCCCGCATCGCCACCGTAAGGGCAATGAACGCCGGCTCCATCAGCTGGTCAAACGAGTAGGCAATTATTTCGCCATTCTTGTTGGCGCAGCCGTGATAGCATTCAAGCGTGAGGCCGAGCCCGCCGGAGCACAGGTTGGTCATGTTGGAGATGTTGAGGGTGCTGGACAGTTCCTGCGTCCCGCGCGGGGCGCGTCTCAAGCCAGCCGCGTACAATCCATCATTGATGGCGTCGCATAGCTCCGCTCCCCTGCGGACATGATCCGGAGTGTCCACGCTGCTAGGATAGAGCATTGATGGCTCATACTCGCAAGAGTGCCCGTTGAGCAGGAAGTCAACCCTCCAACGCGCCATCAGAGTGTATACGGCCTTGGCCTCCTCCGTGCGCACGTCACCCGGAGTGACGTCATGCATGATGTTGTAGCCCTCCGAATTGGGGTATCCGCCCGGGAAGAGCACCCTGTCCAGCGGCAGCGGGAACCATTCCTTTGACCCCATCCAGCCTATCAGGGTGCCGTCTTTCCACCATCCTTGGGAGCATCCCCTGAATATCTCGTACGGCTGCCCCCGAAAATGGTCAGGAGCTATGGAACGCCCGTCCATGTTGACGCACGGCATGATGATGAGACGGTAGCGCGACGCAAGGCTCAGGAACTCGGGATACTCCCGCCCCCGGAAGTCCTTGCCCGTCTCCATGAGGCTGAGCATGTTCATGGCCGCGGCCACGCTCTCCGGCTCCGAGCCGTGCACACCGGCGATGAACATGATGGTCTGGGGTGCGTCAGACGGGCGGCCGAGATATGAGGACAGGGCGGAGGAGGAATTGCCCGCCGCGAAATTGGTCTGCGGCGGAGCCTCGCTGAAATCCCCATAGTACACCGCATACACCGGATAGCCGAGCGGGGTGCGGGCTGCGACCTCCACCCGCCCCTTGCGGACGGACTTGCAGTAATCCATTATCTCGTCAGGACGCACCCTCCAGAAATCCGGCTTCGGCTCAAGGCCCTCTATAACATAAGGCTCAAACTCCGGCTTGCGGATGCCGTCCCCGCACGAATTCAGCGCTGCGGCGGCAAAAGCCGCAGCCGCAAACACCAACCTGATATTCATATGCAACTTCCTCAAATGGTTAAACAGTCAATTGACCTTGACAGTGCATCCCCAGCTCGCGGTCTTGTCAAAGGAAATCTTGTATGTCTTGCCGCCATAGATGAACCTTACGCCCATCTTGGAACTCTCCTCAAAGGTTGAAGTTGCCGGCAAGGACGACAGCGAAGTGTCACCCACCTGAAATATGTGCATGAAATAATCTGTCGTCTCCGCCGCCCCGGGCGTCACTTCTATCCTCCACTGTCCCACCAGAGGCCAGTCGTCCGGCGGGACGGCCGCCCCTCTGCTGGATGGCATCGGCCAGTTCTGCCCGTCAGACCAGAACTGCCTGCCCTCTCCCCCGATCTTGGTGATGACGGCATCCTCAGGGAACAGCGTGCGGCAGACGGTCTTGCCGCCCTGCGATGTTTCCGTGAACTCGTTCCCGCTGATGGATGGCTCAGAGGCCAGATGGAAGAGCCAGGTCTTGGGATAGGAGGCGTCCTTGGAGACCACGCGGTCAAACACCACAAACACATCCGGCTTGCACCACACGAACTCGCGCATCACGAGCGAGACCTTGTCACTGTGGTAACTCGCGGTCGCGTCAGAGGCGAGGTACACATAATCCCCCTTGTCCTCCAGTTTGAGCAATGTCGAGGCCAGCAGCTCCCTCTGACCTCCGTCATTTGGGACCGGGAAGGCTGTCTCGCCCGGCGCCAGCTCACCCCAGTATTTCGGGAATGTCTCACCAGGCATCCGTACCGTCACGCAATTGTGAGCCACCGTACGACAATAATACTGAAAGAGATGCTGCCCTGGCTCAGGGCGGCTGCCGCTGTCAAGTGCGCGGTAGCCGTTGCGGTACACGACGAAATGGTTGTTGTCGTAATGCTTGTGCTGGACAGGGACGCCTCCGCTCACGAACATGACATATGTATCATCATCGCCGGTACCGGAACGCATCACGACCTGCCCCATGGTGTCGAAATATATTGCTCCGACGGGAAGGGTCTCGGCCGAGGCTGACGACGGGTCTGCCTTGACCTTGTGCAGCAGACGCATAAAGGGTATACGGTCTACAGACGGCGGGGTGGAGAACTGTGAGAGCAGCCGGGCGGCGCGCGGCAGCACCTCCGGATGCCTCTCCCCGTAGAGGTTGGCAATCTCCGTGATGTGGTAGTTGATGTCCGTGTTAGGCAGGTTGCACTTGTAATGGTTGGTGTCCCCAAAACCAAATTCCAAATTGCCCGGAAGTCGCATCCAGTCCAGGTAGTCCATATAGCGCATCACATACGACATGTCCTCAGCGATGTCCATCCCGAGAGCTGAACGGCAGTTGTAGATGTAGCAGAAGTCAGCGATGGGATAATAGCCGAACGAATACGACAAGCATACGCTGGCCCCGCCGCCTCTCTCCCCCGCCATTTGCTTGCGGAACGCGGCCATGTTGCTGTAGAGTTCATTGCCGGAGGCAAGCATCTCCTCGCACTGCTTGTCATTGATGCCGTCGCCGTAGAATGCTATGGCCTGGTACCACGGCAGCACTGCTGGGCCGTAGCAGCCGGACTTGTAGTCGGAGATGTTCTCCCTGTAGCGCGATGACCTCACCCCGGAGCCGTGCCACCCGATGTCATAGATCACGGAGTACAGGGCATTCCCTATCTCATCCCGCTCCGAAGCGGTCAGGGCATTGTATATCCAGTCGTAAGCGCACAAGGCGCAGACCTGCGAATAGACATACCAGGCGATATTAAGATTGTTGCTGACCCGGAGCTGATAGTATTCTATCAATTGACGGAGCATTTTCTTGGTGTATTCAAGATAAACCGCATTCTCGGTGACAAGGTACACCAGCGCCGCTTCCGCCACCCGGAACCCGGCCTCGTGGTTGGTGTTGTATTCGCCGGACTTGGCGAGCGGGTCGCTGAATGTGAAACCGTTCACACCGTAATAGTCCGCCCTTGACTTCATGGCTGACCACATCGCGCTGCAATCCCCGGCCGCATTCGCCCTGATCGTCGGAATGTCGTCCGATGTGATGAAAAGCCTCGGATGCTCCGCGCGGACAACAGAGACAACCGGAGTCACAGGGGTATTGCCGCCGCTTGTGTCACCTGGCGATGATGATGTCGTATCCGCTGGCGAGGCTGAAGTCGTGTCTTTAGGGGTGGCAGGAGTTTCAGAATTCGCGTTCCTGTCCAGCCGGGCAGGCTCTCCAGTGCATGCCATAAGAGAAAGCGACGCTATAAGAAGGGTCATGCACAGCAGCAAGTGTTTGTTAAGGTTTATGATCATACAGTCCACAGGCTTTTCAATACCAATTCGGATTCTGCTCAAAGCCGCACAAGTCAACTTCCCGTTGGGGGATAGGAAGAAGTTCGTGCTTGCCCTTCTGGGTATACAGTGCGCCTATGTAATATTCGGGCGCCCTGTAATACCATGATCCAAGTCTCTGATATGTGTCTATGACAGTCTCATAATATGAATCCCAGCGTATCAGATCCTGGCGGCGATGACCCTCACCGGCCAATTCCCAGCCACGCTCGTCCCTGACGGCCTGACGGAACTCCTCCTGCGACAGCCCGGACGGCAAGTCGGCCGCAGCGGAGGCAGTATTGGCATCCAGCCCGAAACCGCGGCGGCGTACCATATTGACTGCCTCATATGCTGCTGCAGTGGGGCCTCCGTTCGCCTCGTTGAGTGCCTCGGCATAGAGCAGCAGCACATCGGCGTAACGCATCAGATACCAGTTGACATTCGTCCAATTGCTGTTTACCTGATAGTTGTCATCGGGCACATAGATCTCGGTGTCCCACTTGCGGTTGGTCAGGCGGTAGCTGTACTCGGCTCTCCATGACTCGGTCCATGACGCATTGAGCGTATCAGTCCATGCCCGCACAAATGACACCTCCGTATTGCGAACGCCGTCCACGGTCTTAAGGGCATATTTTTGTGCTCCGATGTTGGGCAAATAGTAGTAGTCCGCATAAGTGATGCCGAAACGCTTGTCCTGCTCCCAGTCTTTCCAGCCAGTGAGGAATGTGGGGTTGAAGTATACCATCACGTTATGAATGTGGGTGCCGTTGCGGAGACCTCCGGCCGTGCAGCGCACCCCGTTGGAGTTGCCCACGCGCCCTACCGAGTCGTAAGTGCTGAGCGGAGACCAGTAGGACAGCTCCAACAGGCTCTCTGTCGGATCCCACACATTGCTCCCTGAGTTGACCCACAGCTGGTTGAAATCGGACAGAAGCGCATGATGGCCGGAGTCCACGAGTGTCCCCGCGGCCTGCGCGGCGAGGGACCATTTGGACGTGTCCTTGAGGGGATATCCTGCCCAGGTGCAATAGACCTTGGTCAGCAGCCCGAGAGCGCCGCCCTTGGAAATCCGGAACGCCTGGTTATCGCGGATATCGTCTTCATCAGCCCAGGGCAGCACATCAATGGCGGACTTCAGTTCGCTCTCGATAAACTCATAGACCGTCACGGGAGCGGCCTGTCGGTATTCCTCCGGATCGAGACTCGAATCGGAAGTGGATGTGACAAGCGGCACATTGCCGAACCAACGTACAAGCTCGAAATAGAGCAGCGCACGGAGCGCATGCCCCTCGGCTATGAACACCTCCGTCTCGGGGCGTTCCTCCTCGTCGAATGATTCTATTTTCCGGCCGGCGAGGTCAAGAAAATAGTTGACATCATAGACTGCGGCATACAGAGCCTGCCACGTCGCCTGTACATAAGAGTCGGACGCGCCGAACGCGTTGCTTGCCTCCGCCCTCCATGAGACGATGGAGTTGCCTTCCACTTTGTTGATGTCATTTGGGAGATCGAAGATAAAGGGCAGATTCTGCCTGTAGATGCCGTCCACCCCCAGATCCCGGTACACATCCAGAAGTACGGCCTCCAGCATGTCCGCATCGTTAATATACGACTCGTCCGTCTGGGTATAGACCTTTTCGTCCAGCGAGCAGGACACCGCGCACAGCGCAGCGGCAAGCGCACACAATATTTTATTCTTTTTCATAAGCATTCCACATTACAGATTGACCTCCACACCCAGCGTGATGACCCGGCTCTTGGGATAAGAGCCATAGTCGAATCCGGGCATCATCGGATTGGACGACATGCTCACCTCCGGGTCATAGCCGCTGTACTTGGTGAGCAGCAGCAGATTCTCCCCCGTGGCATAGAAACGCAGCTTCTTGACATAGAACTTGCGTGTGAGGCTCTGCGGCAGAGTGTAGCCGAGAGTCACGTTCTTGAGCCTGAGGAACGAGCCATCCTCGATAAATCTGGAATACACGTCATTGCGCACATATCCCTTGGCGGAGGGCACCTTGTTGGAGGCGTTGGTGACCGTCCACCGGTGGCGCACCTCACCCAGCATGTTCATCATTTCCAGGTCAGACTGCGTGGCATACATACGCTGCGCGTTGTAAACGTCATTGCCGTAGCAGAACTGCAGCATGAAGCTGAAGTCCACTCCCTTGAAGTAGAACGAGTTGTTGAGTCCGCCATAGCCCTTGGGCTGGCCGTTGCCAATGACGGTGCGGTCATTTGTCGTAATGACCCCGTCCCCATCTATGTCCTTGTACTTGACAAAGCCTGGCGTTACAGCCGTGCCGGCATGATCGCTGATGTCAGCCACGCCCTCCTTGAGATGCTGCGTGCCGTCGGCGTACACCACAAAGTCGGACTGCTGATAGACCCCGTCAAAGACGTAGCCATACATCGAGCCGAGAGACTTGCCCACCTCGGCAATATAGTCGTAGGAAGAGAAGTTGGAGTTGAATCCAGTCCTCGCATACATGTAGTCCTTGCCGCTTTCGAGGTTAAGGAGCTTGTTGCGTATGAACGAGATGTTGAAGTCCGTCCTCCAGCTGAAGTCGCGCTTCTGGATATTGACAGAACCCAGCGTGATTTCAAGCCCCTTGTTACGAAGTTTGCCGATGTTGCGCCACTGGGAGCTGAAGCCGCTCACGTAGGCGAGGTCATGGGAGAGCAGCAGGTCTTTGGAGTCCTTGACAAAGGCATCCACGGTCAGGTTGATCCTGTCGTCAAGCAGCCCAGCGTCAATTCCTACGTTGGTCGTGGAGGAGGCCTCCCACTTGAGATCCTTATTGGCGAGGTGCGCGTTGTCAAAGGTGATGACCTGCGATGAGCCTACGCCGTACTTATACGAGTCGTACACGGACAAGGACAGATAGCTGGATATCCTGTCATTGCCTACGAGTCCCCACCCTGCCCTCAGCTTGAGGTTGGACAGCCAGCCCGCGTCCTTGAGAAACGCCTCGTTTGAAGCCGTCCATGCTGCCGAAAATGACGGGAAGAATCCCCATTTGTGCTTGGAGGAGAAGACGCTGGACGCGTCCTCGCGCACCGTTGCAGTCAGCATGTAGCGGTCGTCAAAGTTGTAGAACGCCCTGCCGAAGAACGACAGCTTACGGCTGTCCGTCTTGCCGGAGCTGACGGTCTTGGCTACCGCGCCGAG
>CAZKVW010000002.1:17027-21377 GCA_964556285.1 uncultured Muribaculaceae bacterium | reverse complement strand
TAGGAGGTGGCATTGTTGGCGTTCATCTGCTCCAGTATGGGATCTACCGCGTTGTGCCTCAAATCATAGTCCGAGGTGTACAGGCCGCCTACTGGACGATACATGAGCAGGTTGCTGAGTGTGCCTCCGCCAGTGCCGACCCCGGTCTTACGGGTCGCCGAGTAATCAACCGAGGTTGTCAATGTAAGCCAAGGGAGGATCTTATTGGTGTATTTGACGCGTGCGGTGTTCTTCTCGTATGAGCTGTTGGTAAAGAGCCCGTCCTCATCGTAGTGCGAGAACGAGGCGAAATACTGCGCGTCCTTGCTCCCGCCACGTACGCTTAGCTCATGGTTGCTTGACCATGTCGGGCGGAACGCCTCATCCTGCCAATCCACGCCCTTGGCGCCGATATAGTCATCGATGGTCTGATAACGGAAGGGTCTGCCCGCTGCATCATTGCCCTCCCTGTAATATGTGGTGGCATACTTGCTGGGGTTGAGCTCCATCTGCAAGGCTACAAACTCGTAGGGGGTCAGCTCATCCAACTGCTTGGACAGCACCCGGTAACTCGTAGAGCCGCTGTAGGATACCTCCGGACGGCCGGCGTAACCGGACTTGGTCGTGACAAGCACTACGCCGTTGGCAGCCCGCGAACCGTAAATCGCACTTGCGGACGCGTCTTTTAGCACCTCTATGGACTTGATGTCCTGATTGGCGAGGTAGTTGATGTCCGACACTTCAAAGCCGTCAACGATGTACAATGGGGAGGTCTCCCCCGTCACCGTGCCTACGCCGCGAATCTTGACATCGAAGCCGCCGCCGGGGGTGCCGTCACTGCTCGTGATGTTGACTCCCGCGACCATGCCTCCCAGGGCGTTCAGCACGGAGGATGTCTTGTAGTTCTCGATGGCCTGGCCGCTGACCGAAGAAATTGAGCCGGTAAGGTCGCTCCGCTTCATGATCCCATAGCCGACCACCACGGACTCGTCGAGATATTTCGAGTCCGGAACAAGAGCCACATCCAGCGTACGGGATGAGCGCGCTTGCATCGACTCTGATTTGTAGCCTATGAAACTATAAATAAGCGTCTTGCCCGCTTGGACAGATATGCTGTACCGCCCCTCTGCATCCGACATGACTCCGTCATTGCCACCCTCCACTATGACCGAGGCGCCCGCAAGCGGCTCGCCGCTCTCATCAGTGATGACACCTTGCAATGTCACCGTCTTGTTCTGGGCATGCAGCCCGAATGGCATGTTCAAGACAAGAAGCCCCGTCAGCAGACATGCCAGCATATTCATCAAATGTTTCATTCCTCTCATTCGTTATAATTGGGGTCAAGCCATATAAACAAGCGGTTCTGCTGGTCACAGCTGCTGTTGCCGTTCTGGCAGTCAAAATTGGCGGCAGAGCCGTAGAAATTGAATGTCATATAGATGGCACCATCAGCATATACCCCGTCATCGTCCACAAACTTCTCCGGATTTACCACGACCTGCAGGGTCGCAGGATCCGTATAGCAAGCGGTGTAAGGAAGCCTGCCGTTGCTGCGGTTGAGGTAATATGACACCGGATTCATCGCCCCGTAGTTGGGAATCTGGTTAATCGCATAGTAGTACTTGGCCCACGGGAAACGCAGGAAACATGTCGTCTGGGCGTTGCCGAGCTTCTTGTCCTCGGTGTGAGAAGCCGGGCCGTTGATGTTCCAGAAGAAAGGGTTGGCCCTGTAATCCATGGACACCTTGTCAGACACATCCTCTCCGGACGGGTTGAGCACCACAGGTGAGACCGAACGCCCGCCGGTCTTGGGGTTGACCCTGAACGCAAATGGAGTGTAGGTGATGCGGTAACCAGCTGCATTCTTGCCTGCGGCAGTAGGATAATCAAAATCAACAAACACCGGGAACTTTCTTGTCACAGCGGCCTCTCCCTCTCCGACAGTCACGGTTATGACACCGAATGTCACCGCCGGGTTCGAGCGCGTTCCTACAGATATCGTTTTTGTCTTGGCATTGAAACTCAACCCGCCGTATGAAGTCGATGGCCTGGCGAATGAGAACGTCACAGGCCTGCCCTCGGGAATGTCACTGTCCAACAATGGGAAATTAAGCGTTGATGTGCCGCTCTGGCGGAACTGGTTGCCGTATTTGTCAAGAGGAGTAAGAGCCGAGCCGCCGTCCCCGAGGTTATTGCCCCAAATGGCGTAGGTGAAATAGTTGGGATTAGCGATCACATGCACTGCGAAGCTTGTCTCCACCGAGCCCTTGGCGTTTGTAGCGCGCACCGTCACAGTATAGTCCCCAACAGGCAATGTGGATCCGACAGGATTGCTGACTGTCCCCGTCGCCGCGTCAATTATGAGCGCAGAGAGCTGCTCGGGGACGCTGGAGAACGAATAGGTCACCTCTGTGCCGTCCATGGCGGAAACCGGGTTGGAGAATGACACGCCGGAAATGTTCTCCTCGACATCCGCATAAGCGAATGTGGTGATGGGAGAGATGTAGTCTATCACCTCAAACGAATACGCGTCAGCGAATGTCGCGCTGCCGTAATCGTTAGTGAGTTTGAGACCCACATTGTAAACCGTGCCTGTGACCAGGCCGTCACGCGCCGGGAAGGTGAGGACACCGGTGGAGGCATCAATGGAGATGCCTGGAGAGTTGTCAGGGGCCACGGATGCAATCTCATACCTGAGGCCGTCCAGAGAGCCGGTATAGTCAGGCGCGACCGTTTGGGTCTCATAGCCTTTCTCCACACGTGAATATGAGGGATTGTAGCTCACCTGCCTGGGAGATGAGGTCACATTGAGTGACAGCGCGTCAGCAAACAGCCCCAGCTGGCTGTCGGTGCCGACGGCATACGTTGTCAGCTTGAAATCAAAGCTGTACAGCCCTCCCACCATGTCCGGGTTGTCAGGCGTGATGGAGAACACCCCGTCCGAGGAGACCTTGAACCAGCCGTCCCACCCGTCCGCGATTACGCCGTTGCGCCTGACATTCGCGATGGAATATGACTTGATGATGAGATTGTGCTCCCCGTCCGGCGCGATGACAGCAGTCGGAAGCTCAACTTCAGAGCCGGTAGTGTTGATGTCGTCCACTGGCACTGTCAGCTCGGACGGCGTAACCGTGATGCCCTCCGGCACCGGATTCATAAGCTCGACCAAGATGATGTCCGGGAAAGAGCGCGTCTTGCCGTCCACCTCGCAAGACACCGTGACGGTATACAGCCCGGTGGGCATGTTGTCCGAGCCGATGATGCTGAATGTCCCTGTAGCAGCGTCTACGGAGAAGCATTCGGCCTGCACCGCGCTGTCATCCGACTTGACCCCGGCGATAGCGAACTGGCTCGGTTCGCCGCCGCGCCATGTCGGCGAAATGGTGATGTTGGTGCTCGGGGCAATCTGGCTGATGGCGGGATAGTACAAGACAAACCCGTCCTCCGGCTGCACGGCCTCCTCCTCGCACGAGAGCGCCACCGCCCCCGCCGCGCACAAAGCCGCCAGCAGCTCGTGCCCGTGCCTCAAAAAAGATAACTTTCTCATTTCCGTCAATATTCGAGTTCTTCGTTAAAATAAACAGCGAAAGGATTCTGATATTGTACGCTTCCGGAAGAAGCCACATTGTATCCGTCAACACCGGATTCAAGCAAATATGTGATTGTGCACAGAAAGACTCCGTTCGGATAGCCATATCCGTCCCGCCAGAAATGCTCCGCTGACCCCTCAGCCTTGATGTTTACCTTGCCGTCAGTCCCGATATACAGAGGCGAAGCATCATGGTGCTCATCAATTGTCTTGGATGGAGTCCCGCACTCATAGTATGTTGAGAACGGCCATGCGACACCATAATTGGAGGAACTCCGGCCTATTTTGTCATAGTACAGGTCATACACCCGTCCAAGGAAGCTGTCCGAATTGCTTGCTTGAATCTTGCCGGTCATAACATGTTCCGACGGGCCGTCCAGATTGGTATAGAACAAATTGGCCTGTATCGTAAGCGAGAAATCCGATGTCTCGGTGACAGTCCCGTCAGAGGTGTATGAGACAACAGGCGCCGGGAGGCTGTTGGCTTTCTTGCCGTTGGCAAAGAGCACAAATGGCGAGTACTTGACGCTGACAGCGCTTGCATCCGTCGAAACATTATACCTCTGCAAAAAGAAAGGAACATTCTTCCTAGCCTTTAGGTCGCCGAGCGTCACCTCGACAACAATATTGCTTGCCATCACCAGACAGTCCTGCGTTTTTACACCAGAGTACTTATATGTCTGAATCACGCCAGTGGAACTGTTGACGTCGCCTATCTTTTGGATTGAACCAAGAATGTTATTCCCGCTCAACGTATAGGTGACAGTCGCCCCGGACGGGAT
>CAZKVW010000002.1:0-16927 GCA_964556285.1 uncultured Muribaculaceae bacterium | reverse complement strand
AACCAAGAATGTTATTCCCGCTCAACGTATAGGTGACAGTCGCCCCGGACGGGATATCGCTTGAGACTACCTGATAGTTCTGGCTTCCGGCGCTTGGGCGTGTGAACATGTTGACTGGATAGTCGCTGACGCTCAGGCCAAGATTGTTGCCTACGGATGTCAAATCGCCGACCGGTGCCCAATAGACATACGAGAACATCGGTTTGACGCGAGAGTCGATGTTGCCGATGTTGTATACTTTGTTGAAAGCTGCGCTCAACGAGTTGCCTGTAGTGACACTGCCAAGGTAATAGTCCTCGGCATCAAAAAGTTGCAGCTCGAATCCGCTGCCGAAAGTGACATCTTGCGCAATGGCGAGGCAATATGTCCCCGCGCCATCCGTTATTGCCGTAAGCGTTGAAGCACCGCTGCCCAACGACGTGCTCTCACCAGTCTCAGGATCCACCGTCATCGTCCCGATGATGCTTTCGCCTCCTGTCGCAATCAGTTTCACAGAGGACACGTCACGACGGCCGGTAGAGAACTTCACCAGGTTGGTCACATTGTGGAACGCAAAAGCATCTGATGAGGATGACACCTTTGCTATCCCAACGTTGACGGCACTTTGCGTCTGGCCGGAAGAAGACGGCGTGACGGACACCTTGCCATCTGCCGAGAATGAAGTCTCATCACATACGCTGTAAGGATACACTGCGATATATGATTCAGCGTCAGCGTCCACTTCAGCCGTGAAATGTATGTAGCTGCCGTCAGTCGATGTGGTTGTCGCCGCGACGTATGAAGTGCCGTCATAGACGCCGATCACGTCGTCCTCGCGCCATGTCACTTTACCGGCATCCCCGACATCAGTCTTGGAAACAGATGGGAAACAGCCTGTAAACGAGATGCCGGAGATGTTCCTGGAAGATGTGTCCTGCTCGGCCAGTTCGGCCTTGGCACATGAGGAAGCCGCCGCGCCAAGTGCGACGAATGCCAAAATAATGGCAACGGATTTTTCAATACGAGATTTCATAGCCGAATTCATTTAGATGACCCAATCTTCCTCTTCATAATCAGAGGCGCTGGCCCCTAAAGAAACGTCAACTGCTGTTGACAAAAAGCAATTGACGTCAATTTCGTCAATCGCTGGTGCTGAATATTTCATACGCTGCATGGTTAAATAGTTTTTGTGTTGGAACGAAGATAGGAAGCGGGACGGGGAGGCAGTTATCTCATTTGTAAAAAAGAATGTCAACTATAAGGACGAATTGTGATTTTTGTTATTTTTGATATCAGTTTTGTAAAATGATGTCCGGATGAAAGCAATCCTCCTGTTGGCGGCCGCTGCGCAGGTTCTGTCATTCTCGCGCATTGACGTGAGCCAGAACTTGCCTCACAATACAGTCCTGTCCATAGTTGAGGACTCCCAAGGCTACATCTGGATGGGGACTATGAACGGAGTGGCCCGTTTTGACGGCTACGACATTGTCAGCTTCACCTCTTCTAGAGATGATGAGCGCTCGCTCTGCGACAACCTCGTCAACAAGCTATATATGGATGACGATGGCACCATGTGGGTATGCTCATCAAGCGGAGTGTCGCAGTATCATCCTGACACAGAGCAATTCAGTCGATATCTTACCCCCCCCCGGAGCAGTCCTGGGCGCACAGTCGAGACAGTCTCCGTGACAGACATAGTGAGAGTCGCCACAGGACGAATGTTTGTCGTGTCCAGCAGGGGCAGCCGGATATTCGATTCAGAAAGAGGAGTCTATCTTGAGGGCGGCATACCCGATGCCCTGTCCAGCTCGCTCACCGCGTTGAGGACAAGGGATGATATCTGGATTGCCAACAAGAGCGCGAAACTCCTCAAGTGCCGCTTTGAGGATGACTCAATCACAATCACCCGGGCATACAGCCTCCCTGCTGATGCCAATGTAATACTGGAAGATAAAGAGCGCAAGCTATGGTGCGGCACCGAGGGAGGCGGCCTCGTACATATCGACCCGGAGTCTGGCAAAAGTAAACGGCTCGGTCACGAGGACGGGCTGCCCTCCAATTTTGTGCGGGTCCTGCAATACGACATGGATGGCCGGCTGTGGATTGGTACGGTCAGCGACCTGTGCATCCTGGATCCCGTCAGCAGGAGCATCACCGTGCAGGAGAGCGATTATTTCAGGTCTGACTCGCCGTCACACGGCTCGATAAAGTCCATCCTGCGCGACTCCCAAGGAGGCATGTGGCTCGGAACGTACTGGGGCGGGGCCAATTACTGGCATCCCTTGCACAGGCGTTTCTCTGCGCTCATGCGCACTCCGTCAGGAGTACCCCTCAATGACAACATCATCAACTGCATAGCCCAGGATTCTGACCGCAGCCTGTGGATCGGCACCAACCGTGGCGGAGTCAACCACTACGACCCCAGCAGCAATTCCACCCGCACATATATCCCGGCTCCTCTCACCGAAAACGAGTCAAACGACATAAAGACCTTGTACATGGACCCGGACGGCCGGAAAATCTATTGCGGCTCGCACGGGAGCGGCCTTGTCGTCATAGACAAACAGTCAGGCAGGATGACTCACGCCGGCCCCGTTTCCAACATCTACTCCATAGTTGACGCCGGGGACGGCAAGCTGTGGCTGGGCGCTCTGGGAGGGCTGTTCCTGTATGACAAAGCAAGCGGCAAGATGCGCAAGTCCATGCTCCCCGGCAACGCCACCTTGCACATCCTCTCCATGATCAAGGACAGCGCAGGAGACCTGTGGATCGGGGCGAAAGAGGGAGTGACTGTCCTGCATGTCAACGACAGCCTCGAAGTGTCCGACATCACTGACCGCCGCCTCAAGCCGTTATCCCAGATTTCTGCCCTGTACGAGAGCGTTGAGCACAAAGTGTACATAGGCGCGGAAGACGCATTATACTGCTACGACCGCAAGGACAGCAGCATAGGACGCTACACATCTGGCAATGGACTGCCAGACAACTGCGTCCGCGCCATACAGCAGGACAACTTCGGCCGGATGTGGCTGTCCACAGACAAGGGACTCTGCGTGATGACACAATCAGGGGATGAAGTCAGGACATACACGGAGAGAGACGGCCTGCCCTCCAGACAGATGATGCCCGGAGCTCTGTGTCTGGGACGGGACGGGAACCTCTACGCGGGCACAATCAACGGCATCGCATATTTCTGCCCGGAAACGCTGCCACGCAGCAGCAGCTCCCCCACTCCGACGCTTACCGGCCTCATGGTGCTTGACCGCAAGATCCACCCCATGGACGGCACCGGCATACTGGGCAAATCAATCAGCTGCGCTGACAAGATCACCCTGCGCCACTGGCAGAAACATTTTACCCTCACATTCGCGACACTCAACTACATAACAGACCGTCACAACACATTCGCGTGGAAACTCGAAGGATTTGACAGTGACTGGCATGTGAGCGCCGACCATTATGCCACTTACTCAAACCTCGGGCGAGGAAGTTACACATTTGTCCTCAAATCAGCCAACGGGGACGGAGTGTGGTGTGAGACGCCCCGCAATATCAGCATAAGGGTCAAGCCCGTTTGGTACATGAGCCTGTTGGCGGAGACGGTATGGTGCGCCCTGCTTGCCGCCGCGATTGCAGCCGGCATCATCTCTCTGCTGTCCAAGCAAAGGCGCAAATCCAAGGACGAAATACACAGGCTGGAGCAGGAGCACGAGAGGCAGATGGACGACCTCAAAGCCATGCTCTATATCAGCGACAAATCCAAGGCCAGCGCAGCTGGCCGGGACTTCATGTCGAAGGTCATCTCTCATATCAATGACAACCTGTCCGACAGCACATTCGGCGTAACGCAGCTTGCCGCCATGATGAACATGAGCCGCGTCAGCTTCCATGGCAAGCTCAAGGACCTGACCGGATTCTCCGCTCTGGAACTGATTCACAAGATGCGGTTTGACAAGGCGTGCGCGCTCCTCGATGACGGACGCTACAGCATCACCCAAGTCAGCGACATGACAGGATTCAACAGCCCGTCATGGTTCACGGCCAGTTTCAAAAAGAGACTCGGGCTGACCCCCTCTGAATACATCGCCAACAAAAGAAAGGAGGCCTGACCGACGTGGCCGGAAGCCTCCTTTTCATTGCGCGGGGAGCCTGTTCCCAGGCAGCAACCTATTTCTTGGTCAGGATGGCGTCCACCATGCCGTACTCACGGGCCTGCGCGGCATTCATCCAATAGTTGCGGTCAGCGTCTGCGAAGACCTTGTCATAGGGCTGGCCGGTGTGCTCGGAGATGATTTCGTACAGCTCCTTGCGGATGCTTTCCATCTCCCGAGCCTCTATCAGTATGTCAGCAGCCTGCCCGCTCACCTCGCCGAGAGGCTGGTGTATCATCACCCTCGAATGCGGCAGTGCGGAACGCTTGCCGACCGCACCTGCGCACAGCAGCACCGAACCCATAGAAGCGGCCATGCCCGTACAGATAGTCGCCACATCCGGCTCTATCAGCTGCATGGTGTCGTAGATGGCGAGCCCGGAGCTCACCTTGCCGCCGGGCGTATTGATGTACAGAGAGATGTCCGCCCCGGGGTCTGTTGACGCGAGGTACAGCAGCTGCGCCTGCACGATGTTGGCCACGTCATCATCAATCGGCACGCCGAGGAATATGATGCGCTCCATCATCAGCCGGCTGAACACGTCCATGCTGGCCACATTGAGCTTGCGCTCCTCGATGATAGTGGGATTGATGTACGCGTCAGCAGCCGTACTGTAGCGGCGCAGCGTCATTGGGCTGACACCGGCAGCCCCGGAGGCGAATTTCTCAAAATCTGTCATGCCAAGGCGCGGAACTTCTCTTCCGTGATCTTCTTGTCCTTGATGGTGATCTCCTCCTTGACCTTGTCGATGGTCTTGCGGTTCTCGACACTCTCATTGAGGTCTCCCACGCGGCTGCCGTCCTGGAGAATGCGGTGCGCCGTTTCCTGCACCATGTCATCAGGAGCCTCGGGAATCCCGTACATGGCATACTGGTAACGCACGTACGACTCGGCAGCGTCAAACATGTCCTGCTCAGTAACCTTGAGGTCATATTTGCGCATGAGGTAGCCGCGCACAAGCTGCCATTTGAAGTCTTCCACAAACTTGGGGAACTCCTTGTCCAGCTGCTCCTTGGTCACCTTGCCCTCATTGGCGTGCAGAAGCCAGCGCTTGAGGAAGTCCTCTGGCAGGGAAATCGCGGCCTTGTCCACGAGCATCTTGCGGATGTCCTTGGTAAGCTGCCAATCCGCCTCATTGGCGAGGGAGCGCGTCAGGTTGTCCTGTGCCTCCTTGGCAACGTCCTCGTCAGCCTGCTCCTTTTTCTGCTCCTCGTTATATTTCTTGATGCTCTCCTGCATCTTGGTCAGGCTCTCGGGCGAGGGGGTGACGGTATATTTGTTAACAGTGTCATCCTTGCCTATCTCAAAGGATATCGCCGGGCGGAGGCCGAGGTCAAAAACAAAGGTGAAATCCTTGCCCGAAGTCCACTCGAGCTCCGGCTGGCTCTCGGAGGAAAGCGGCTCTCCGAGCACATCCAGGCTTTCGTCCTTGATAAACTTGTCCAACTGCTCGCCCACGACCTGGTTGACGCTGTCCAGAAGCGCCTGGTCGCCGTAGACCCTCTTGACGAGGGCAAGAGGGGCCATGCCCTTGCGGAATCCCTTAAAAGTGGCGTTCCTGCGGTACTGCGAGAGCCTCTTGCGCTCGCTTTCTGCGTAGTCCGCCGCCGCGACCTCTACTGTCACCTCCACATTGAGCGGGTCAATCTGTCTTTTCGTTACGTTCATGATGGAATATTAATTGTTTGTTCTTGCCTTTGAGTTTGGGGTACTGCACCCTGTCATGGTTGACCTGCGCGAGGAACGCCTTGATGCCAGCCTTGACGGCCTGCAAGTCGCGAACGCTGATGTCAGCCTCGTCAAACTGGCCGTCATCGAACTTGGATGCCGTAATCCGCTCCACGAGGTCGGAGAATGCGGACGGGCTGTGGTCGCGCAAAGTGCGCGAAGCCGCCTCAACGCTGTCGCAAATCATGAGTATCACCTGTTCGCGGGTGCGCGGCTTGCGCCCTTTGTAACAGAACTCCTCCCTCGCCGAGGGGTCTCCCCCAGCATTGAGATACTTGGTATAGAAATACTGCACGCACGAAGTGCCGTGGTGCGTGATGATAAAATCCTTGACAGCTTCAGGCAGTTTGCCGGAGGATGCGATGCTCATGCCGTCGGTGACATGTCTGACGATGGCGGCCGCACTCTGCTGCGGGGTAAGCGACTGGTGGTACTTCGCGCCCTCCTCGCCCCCGACAAGAGACTCGTTCTCCACGAAACAGGTCGGGTTGAGCATCTTGCCTATGTCGTGGTACATAGCGCCGGCACGTATCAAATGCACATCCGCCCCAATGGAACGAGCCACGCTCTCGCACATGCTCATCACCTGCAGCGAATGCTGGAACGTGCCAGGAGCCTTGGTCTCCAGCTCGTGCAGCAGGGGCTTGCCAGCATCAGCAAGCTCGTCAAGAGTAGCGTCAGACAACAGGCCGAATATCTTCTCCAATATGGACACCATGGGGGCAAGCACGACCGGTATCGCGCAACCTGCCAGCAGGAAGAGCAAATCAACCCACACCGGCCCCGTGAACGCCGACAGCAGCCGGAACGCCAGATATGCAAGAGCCATCGCCGCGAACGACGCCGCAGCCGTTACCAGCAGCTGGCCGCCCCTGAAGAACCTCCTGTAGAGCAATATGGTCACCAGTCCGCCCGCAAGGAATATCACATAGTACACAGCCCCGGAATGGACGCATGCCAGAAGCGGCAGCAGTGAGGACATGTACAGCGGCACTGCAAGCCTGTCCTTGAAGAAAGGCTGCATCCAATACGCCACAAGGGTCATCGGCATCATGAAGAGAAATCTCTGCGGCACGGTCTCCCTCCCGAATATCACGGCAGGCAGGGAAGCGAGCAGCATAAGGAATGCGATGTACACCAGATGTCTCGTCCGGGAAGCGGTCTCAGGGGCGGCTGTGAGCACGGACATGGCCCACGCGAGCGCAATCGCAATTGATATGAGCAGGTTGGCGGCCCAGTTGCCCGCGCTCGGGACATTGCTGCCCATATTGATCTCATACTCCTTTTTGTAGGAGTCAAGCATCTGCATTATGTCCGCCGTGACAATCTCCCCCTCTGACACAATCACCGTCCCTGCGGACACATAACCCTGGGTTGGTGAGACTTCCGGAGTGGACTCGCTGTGCACCAGCATGGTGGTCTGCGCGTCATATATGAGATTGGGCCGGATGATGTCGAAGATGCCTGACGCGCGGAGGAGCGAGTCAGTGTTGCCGCCCGGTTCCCGCGACGAGGTGAGGTCCGAAAGCAGGGCTCCGCGCACCTCGCTCTGCCTGTACAGCTCGGATACCGGACATTTCGCAGCCCGCTTGTCACGCTGGACATAGACCATGTCCTCGGAGAAATTGCCCTTGCGCGAAAGAGTCTCATCCGGCAGTATGCCCTGCATGCAGATGCGCCTGAGCGAATTGACTGTAGCCGCCCGCAAGCTGCCGCTGCCGAACTGCAGGGCCTCCGCAGCGGAAATCATCCCCGCCGTCTCCTCCGGGGAATACTTGTAGTAGGGTATGACCTCCGAATTCAGTTCGGAGGTCTCCTTCAGCACCTGGTCGGCCGACTTGTACAGCGGGAAATCAAACTCGGATATCAGGGTCTCATTCCGCCAAGGCGAACCCTGATGATAGTCGTACTCAAACTTGTGCGCACGCGGCATCAGCACGGCAAGCACAAGCGCCGCTGCGGCGAAAGTCGCGCATATCTTCCCAAGGCTGGTCATACTCGTTATTTGAACGGACTGCCCTTCTCGCGGGCAATATACTTGTATGTCAGCGCGTCAGTCAGGCGCGGGAAGAGCCGGTGCGCCAAGACTGTCAGCTTCCCGAGGCCGGTCAGTATGACCTCTGAGCGGCGGCGGGCCAGAGCTGCGGCAAGCTTGGAGGCGACGGCCTCGGCGCTCATCAACTTGCCCTCCTCCAAGGGTGTCTGCCCCTGCGGGCTGCCGTCAGCGGTGAGCGCGGCATTGCGCACATTGGACGCTGTATAGCCGGGCGCGAAGACCAGCACATTGAGGCCGTCCCTCAGGTGCTCGATGCGCAGCGTGTCCAGAAAGCCCCTGACCGCATACTTGGAGGCGGAGTATCCCGTGCGGGCCGGCAGCGCGGAGTATCCGGCTATGGATATTACTCCGACTACTGACCCCCTGCTCTGTAAAAGATAAGGGAGCGCATACTTGGTGCAGTACACCGTCCCCCAGAAATTGACATCCATCAGGCTGCGGATGACGTTGAGATCCAAGTCCTTGAACATCGCCCTCATCGAGAGCCCGGCATTGTTGATGAGGATGTCTATGCGCCCGAAGCGGGACACGGCAGCCTCCACCATCACGCGGCACTGCTCCTCGTCGGTCACGTCCGTGCCCACGCAGAGCAGGTTGTCCCGGTCAGCGGGAAAAGAGTCCGCCAGAGATTCGAGCCGCCGAAGTGACCTTGACGCCATCACGACCTTGCTGCCGAACGATGCGAACAGACGCGCCACCGCAAGCCCGATGCCCGAGCTGGCGCCAGTCACTATCACCACCTTGTCCCTGAAACGGCTCCCGTCCATGGCCTACTCTATCGTCATGCCTGCAATGTCGTCCCCGTCATAGAGGCCGGCATCCAGCTTGGACTTGATCTCCTTGAACACCTTGAGAGTGTACTCGACATCCTCCATGGTATGGGCGGCCGTGGAGACGATGCGGAATATTATCATGCCCTTGGGGATGACGGGGTAGATGACCATCGAGCAGAATATCTTGTAGTTCTCCCTGAGGTCCTTGGCCATCTTGGTGGCCTGAGCGACGCCTCCGAGTATATGCACCGGAGTCACGCAAGCCTCGGCCTCCCCTATGTCAAAGCCCTCCTTGACAAAGCCTTCCTGCAACGCGCGGGTGACCTCCCAGCACTTGCGGCGCAGCTCGTCACCCTCGGGCGAGTCGATGATCTCCATGCGTTTGAGGTTGCCCCACACAAAGGCCATCGGCTGGCTCTTGGCATACATCTGTGAGCGCATGTTGGCCCTCAGGTAGTCGATAATCTTGTGCGGGCCGGCTACAAATCCTCCGATGCTGGCCATGGACTTGGCGAACGCCCCGATGTACAGGTCGATGTCGTCCATGCAGCCAAGCTCCTCCGAAGTCCCGCGCCCGTGCGCCCCGAGCAGGCCGAAGCCGTGGGCGTCGTCAATCATTATGCGGAAATTGTACTTGCTCTTGAGGGCGGCTATCTTGTCCAGCTTGCCCATCGCACCGGTCATGCCGTAGACGCCCTCGGTGATGAGCAGCACTCCCCCGCCGTTCTCATCGGCCTCCTTGCAGGCCCTGGCAAGGACTTTCTCACAGTCGGCAATGTCATTGTGGCGGTACTTGTACTTGCTGCCTATGTGCAGACGTATGCCGTCCAGCAGGCAGGCGTGGCACTCCGCGTCATACACGATGACGTCATGTCTTGCGGTCAGGGCGTCAATCGTGGAGACTATGCCCTGGTAGCCGAAATTGTACAGGAAAGCGTCCTCCTTGCGCTCGAACGCGGCCAGCACATGCTCCAGCTTCTCATGCAGCCGGGTGTGCCCGGACATCATCCTCGCCCCCATGGGATAGGCGAGCCCCCATCTGGCCGCGCCCTCGGCATCCGCCTTGCGCACCTCCGGATGGTTGGCGAGCCCGAGATAATTGTTGAGCGACCAGTTGAGCACCGGCGTCCCGTTGAATGTCATGTGGGGGCCAAGCTCGCCCTCCAGCCTTGGATACATGTAATACCCGAAACCCTGCTTGAAGTATTGCCCTATCGGGCCGCCCGAATCTCTCTCTATCCTGTCAAAAATGTCAACCATGTCGTCTGTAATGTCGTTGTAAGATGATAATGTTATGCGTCTATGTTGGCGTAGTGCGCGTTCTCCTCGATGAACTGGCGGCGAGGCGGGACATCGTCACCCATCAGCATGCTGAATGTGCGCTCCGCCTGTGCGGCATTCTCAAGAGTAATCTTGCGGAGGCGTCTCTTGGAGGGATCCATCGTGGTCTGCCAGAGCTGCTCCTCGCTCATCTCGCCGAGACCCTTGTAACGCTGCACTGTATAGCCCTTGTCTGTCCCTCTGCCGAAGCGCTGGGCCGCCTCGTCCCTCTGTTCGTCTGTCCAGCAATAGACCTCCTCCTTGCCTTTTTTGACCAGGTACAGGGGCGGAGTGGCCAGATAGACATAGCCGTTCTTGATGAGGTCGAACATATAGCGGAAGAAGAATGTCAGTATGAGGCAGGCGATATGGCTGCCGTCCACATCGGCATCCGTCATTATGATGACCTTGTGGTAGCGGAGCTTGCTGAGGTCCATGTGCTTCTCCCCCGTCTCATCCTCCTGCGCCACGGTCACGCCGAGCGCGGTGTAGATGTTCTGTATCTCCTGGCTGTCGAACGCCCTGTCCTGGGCTGCCTTCTCCACATTGAGAATCTTGCCCCTGAGCGGGAGGATAGCCTGGGTGTTGCGGTCACGTCCCTGCTTGGCGGTGCCGCCAGCGGAGTCTCCCTCCACGAGGAACAGCTCGCATTTCTCGGGGTCTCTCTCCGAGCAGTCCGCCAGCTTGCCAGGCATGCCCGCGCCGGAGAGCACGCCTTTGCGCTGCACCATCTCACGGGCCTTGCGGGCCGCGTTGCGGGCGGTGGCGGCGATGACTATCTTCTCAACGATGAGCTTGCCCTCCTTGGGGTGCTCTTCCAAGTAGATGTCAAGAGCTGCGGAAGTGGCTTGAGACACTGCGGAAGTCACCTCGGTGTTGCCGAGCTTGGTCTTGGTCTGCCCCTCAAACTGCGGCTCCGCCACCTTGACGGAAATGACAGCCGTGAGGCCCTCCCGGAAATCCTCGGGCGAGAGATCCCCCTTGAACTTGTCAAGCAGCTTGTTGCGGTCAGCGTAGTTCTTGAGTGCGCGGGACAGGCCCATCTTGAAGCCGTTGAGATGGGTGCCTCCCTCTATCGTGTTGATGTTGTTGACGTATGAGTATATCTTCTCCGAATAGCCGGTATTGTACTGCAAGGCTATGTCAATGGGGATAATCTTGTCAGTGGAGACGCAAATCGGCTCAGGGATGAGTGTCTGCGCCCCCGCGTCGAGGTACGCAATAAACTCGCTCAGCCCCTTTTCGGAGTAGAAAGTGTCGGTGCGCCAGATGCGTCTGCCGGTCGGCTTGGTCTCCCCCTCCGCCCCGACGGTGTACTCGTCCACCAGCTCGCGCTCGTCCGTGAGCGTGATGCGGATGCCCTTGTTGAGGTACGACAGCTCGCGAAGCCTGGCCGCCAGGGTGTCATACTTGAACGTGATGGTCTGGGTGAATATGGTCGCGTCCGGATGGAACGTGATGGTCGTTCCGGTGTCGGTGCAGTCGCCAACAACTTCCACAGGGGAGGTCGGCTTGCCCTTGGAATAGGACTGCCGCCATATCTTGCCCTCGCGGTGCACCTCTGCAATCAGGAGGTCGGAGAGGGCGTTGACGCACGAAACGCCGACGCCGTGCAGGCCTCCGGAGACCTTGTAGCTGTTCTTGTTGAACTTGCCGCCCGCGTGGAGCACCGTGAGCACGACCTCCAGAGCAGACCTGTGCTCCTTGGGATGCATCCCGGTCGGGATGCCTCGCCCGTTGTCCTTGACGGACACGGTGTTGTCCTTGCCGATTGTCACCTCGATGTTGTCGCAGAACCCCGCCATCGCCTCATCTATGCAGTTGTCAACAACCTCGTAGACAAGGTGGTGCAGACCTCTCTCGGCCACATCGCCAATGTACATGGAAGGCCTCTTGCGGACGGCCTCAAGACCCTCAAGCACCTGTATGCTGCTGGCGGAATACTGTTCCTCCGCCTGCTTCATCACTTCTTCGTCAACCATCTTATGTGTTTAGCAAATAAATCAGGCGAAGTTAAGAATTTTTATCGGATATTCAAACACGCGCCGATACAGACACTCAACCCCCGGCGGGCGCGGAACGCGTACTCGTATATGTCCTGGCACAGCAGGTTGCCGCCGCTGGCCCAAAACGAGAGCCCGGAGGTCAGCTGGTACTCGGCCTTGACTCCAAGGTCGAGCCACGCCGGCGTCTCATGCTCCGCCCCGGACATGCTCCTCTTGGAGCTCCCCCTGCCCCGCACTGAGGCCTCGAGCCTGTCCGTGCAGCGCCACGCGACGGAGAAACGTCCTGTGAATGCTGCCGGACGCAGGCCCTCTACCCCGTTGAAAGAATGCGCGTACCGTCCGGACGCGTCCACAACCAGGCGATAGCTCCTCCACGCCGCCGACACGTCCGAGTACATCGTGGTATGATCCGAATACACAAACGCCGGCATCCCGGGGCAGACATCAGACCACGTCTCGTTGAGCACGGACTCATAGACGGCATAGCCCCATGACGCGCGATACTGGAGCCTGCGCAGCACACAGCCGCCTATGCCGAGATTGAGGTCGGCGCGGGTAACGGACGCGTCAGGCCCGCGCCAGCCCTGCAAGGTGAAAAAAGGGTTGGCCCGCAGCATGGCGCTGTACGAGTCCAGCCTTTCTCCGCCGCTGAGGTGCGCAAACAGGGTCGTCCGGCCCTTGCCTAATTGCCATTCGGCATGCACGTCTGGATACAGGAACTTCGAACTGGCATGGTAGGCCTCGTCATCCCCTCTGGAACCGCTGCCTGGCAGACATGACGCCCTCACGCCGAGCGAGAGGCGCAGGCCGTCCCTCTCAATGACGTATCTCGGCAGGACGGAGACCCTCATGCCGTGCGCGTCAGCACCTTGGGACAGCATCACAGTCTCAGCCTCCGCATCCACTGCGAGAAGATTGCCCGGATAGTGCTTCTGCGGAAACGAGAGCCCCGCCGACGCGCCCGCCACAAACTCCCTCACTCCAAGTCCCCCTGACGCGTCATCAAAGGAGTCGTGCCCATAAGACACATTGGCCTGCCCGTGCGCGGTCACCGTACGGAAAGGGTCGCCCGAGGACTCCAGACGCACACTCGCGTCAAGCGAATGGAAAGAGTGAGTATCCAGCGAATCCGACGCCCCGACAAAATTGTAGCCCACGTCCGCGACCGCATTAAGGGACTTGCCGTCATAGCGCCCTGTCACGCCTGCGCGGTTGTCCAGCATATATCCCTTGTAGCCTTTGGCGAAGCCGCCCCTCATGGGGCCGTACCATCCGTCAAAGTCATCGTACAGAGTCCCGGACAGCTTGCTCCCCGGCTTGGAGGACCAGGCGAAGTCGAGCGTCGGGACGAGGGTATAGCCAGCCCCGGCATTGAGATACAGCCGCGACGCGCCCACCGGCGTCACATCCGGGCGCATCTCTATCAGGTACGGCCTGAATTCGTATGAGCCCCGGTACGGATGGTCAAAGACCGTATAGTCAACCTTGTAGTCAAACTTCAGGAGCGAATCGGGAAGCGACATCGGCACATCGGTCTTGAGCGTTTCCACTATCTTGCCCCGGTACGCGTTGGTCACCTCCACCTGGGGGTTGAATGACTGCGCCGCAGCCGGGACGGCGCAGACTGCCATCCCGGTCATGGCGAATAATATCTTATGGATACAGTTCATCTTGTTTCATGTTGTGTGTCACTCCCCTGCCGAGATGCGTTCAAGCCTCGACAGGCGGTCACGGGCGACATCCCTCACATCATCGCCGTCAAACTGCGGCTCATAGCCGTCCAGCACGCTCTTGAACGTGACTCGCGCCTGGGCGAGGTTGTCGTTCTCCACGAATGAGTCGCCAAGCACGATATACGACTTCGCAAGCCAGTACGGCTGTCCGGCCGCCTTGTCGGCAAACGCGTACACCATCGGCTCCACCTTGTCAAACTGCCCTCGGTCGTACACGTCCTGTATGAGCAGGTAGGACGCCTCCGCGCCCTCCGCCGTGGCGGGTTCACCGGCAAGTGAGCTGAACAGCCCGTACGCCTCCTCACGACGGCTGGTGGAGAGCAGCGACTTGGCCTTGACATAACGGGCGCGACGGATGTCGAAGGCCGAGGCGAGGCTGTCCCCAAGCACCATGTCAGAGGCAACTATTGCGGAGGCATAGTCCTTGGATCTGTAGGCTGACTCCAGCATCCCCCTCTCGGCCGAGAGCCTTGTCGCGGCATCAGAAGAAACGCCACGCAGCTTGGAGTACTGCTCGTAAGCCATGCTGTAACGGCCCAGCTGGGAGTTAATCTCGGCGCAGGCCAGCATTGCGGCCTCGGAATAGGCTGACGCGCCTCCCTTGTCCAGGACTTCACCATACCACTGGAGAGCTTTCTCCGCATCGCCTTGGGAACGCAAGGATTCGGCCATGTACCACCGCGCCGTCAGAGCGTCCGCGCCATCGGGATAAGACTCCAGATAGCGCGCAAGGGCGACTGTCGCTTGCTCGTAATTGCCTGTGCGGTATATCTGCTCGACGGAGTTGAAGAACGCCTGCTCTTTTTCAGCGTCGCTCACTCCCGGACGGCCAATCTCCTCCACGTAAGCGTAGTATTTGTCCACCTCTCCCCGGGACTGGTATATGGACTCGATTGCCATGAGGGCGCCCTCCGCGCTGTCTGTCCTGCCGTAACATTCCACCACCTGCTTGTAGCGGGCGAGGGCCGAATCGTAATTGCCCTCATTCCTGTCCATCAGGGCAAGCTCCACTATGGCCTTGGCAACGAAAGTGCTGTCGGGGGACTTGTGCGCCAGAGTGTTGAATGCCGCCCTCGCCTCCGTCTCCCGGTGGAGGGAGGCCCGGGTGCGTCCAAGCTCATACACGGCCTCCGAATAGAACGGGCTGAGAGGGTCGGCTGAGAGGGCCTCCGAGAGCGTATTGGACTTCTGACGGGTCTTGCCAAGAAAGCCGAGAGCCAGGCCCTCCTGGTAGATGGGATACACTCTGGCCTGTCCCTTTATCTCGTCCAGAGCCGAGGCGTACATGTCAGCTGCCTCCTTGTAGTCTTGCCTGATGAAATAGCAGTCGGCGCGGCGCAGCAGCGCATCCTCTCTGGCCGTCCTGTCGCGGCTGTCCAGATATTTGGAGAACCATCTGGCTGCGGATTGCCAGTCCTCGCTGCGGAAATAGCAGTACGCTATGTTATAAGGCAGCAGCTTGCCCTCAGCGCGGTCTTCGAGGGCGGAGTTGTTGTAGAGAGCGGTAAATATCTCCCCGGCCTGGGCATAATTGCCGGTGTGCCATTGGGCTTCACCGAGCCAGTACCGGGACAGCTTGCCCATCTGGCTCGAACGCCCGGCATAGGCGGTGACGGCGTTAAGAGGCTCGATGGCGTCTGTGTATGACCCGCTGCCTATCAGCTGTGCGGCAAGCAGGTAATTGGCCTTGACATAGTTGCCTCTCATCGTCCCGCTGAGCTGGTCAATGCGGTCGTATGCCGCGATGGCAGCCGTGTAGTCGTGCTTGTACAGCGAGGCCACGGCGATGTAGTCATATATCATGTCATTCTTGCCGCTCTTCGGCCACTCAAGCATGTACTGCTCAAATGGCGCGGAATCATAGTTGAGGTCAAACGCCAGCTTGGCATGGTTGAGCGCGGCATCCTCCCTGATGCCCTCGTCATAGTTTGACTTTGAGGCCGTCAGGAACGCCTCCATGGCGGAGACCTTGTCCTTGAGCTGGATATAAGAGTAGCCGAGCTGGTATGCCGCTATCTGCCCGATGCTGTCTGTCAGCTCCCCCATCTGCGAGAAACTGTCAGCCGCGCCGCGCCAGTTGTGCAGCGCGTACTGCAATGAGCCGGCATAGAACAGGTCCGCCCTGCTGCCGGGAGTCTCGTCCGCATACTTGAAATAAGCTCCGGCCCGGGCGGCGTCGCCAGTGACCAGATACGCCTCGGAGAGGATGCGGGCCAGGTGCGGGCGCCGCGCCTCGGGGGCATCGGCATAGACCTGCCCCCCGTGTTCAGTAACATACGCGTAGTCCCGCTGCATGAAGCGGCATTCCAGTATGTAATACTCCGACTGGCTGCGGAAACGACCGTCCCGCGCCGAACGGCTGAAATACTTCTCCGCCCCGGCAAAATCGCTCCGGCTGTACAATATGTATCCGGCGGCATAAAGGCTGGGGGCTGTGAAGTCAGAGCGGCGCCTCCCGATGACCTCCTTGTAGAGGCCCAACGCAGCTGAGGAGTCTCCGGCGGCGGAGCTGCAGTACGCCCTCTTGAAGAGGGTCTCGGTGTAATCCTTGTACGACACAGCCCATTGGGGGACATCGGCATAGCGGGACAGGGCCTCGGCGTAACGACCCTCATCAAACAGGTTGCGCCCGTACACCAGGTCAATCTGCGGGGTGAGGGCTGTCTTGCCGTAGCGGGACTCGTAGTCCGATACCGCCCTCTCATAATCCGCAGTGCGGAGCTGCGCCTTGCACAGCAGGGCATACCCCTCGATCATGGCATACTGGGAGGGAGCGTTTTCCAGCACGTCAAGGGCCCTGTGGTAATGACCTTTGTTATAGAGCCTCCCGCCAAGAGAGAGGGCATCCGGCCTGCCCGAAGCCACAGAGGGCGCGGCAAGCAGGAGAATAGCCAATGCAGCTGCCCGCAAGAGCCTGTATCGCATAGCAAAACACTTTTCTTAACCGGACGGCCAGCAAACCCCTCATCGCTCCGCTCCTCCGAATGCCAGTCTTACAAGCCGCCGTGGGCAAAATTAGTCATTTTTTGCCCCATATTCCATTAAAGGCACAAATTTGCTACATTTGCTCCATGAGCGATCCAGTCATATCATTCAGCGAAGCGGACATCAGCAACGGGGAGGACATCGTCCTGCACTCCGTCAGCATGGACATCATGCCCGGGGACTTCGCCTACATTGT
>CAZKVW010000001.1:79446-105838 GCA_964556285.1 uncultured Muribaculaceae bacterium | reverse complement strand
TTCACTTTCCAATGCCCGCCCTTGGCTGGGCCTATGCGTTCGATGACGCCGTCGGCTTTAAGTCTGGCGAGGTGCTTTTCTACGGCCTTGGCGGAAATGCCAGTCTTCCTGGCAAGGGCAGCTGCGCTTAACTTGCCGTCTGTCGAGAGCAACGCGACGATTTTATCCCTGCTTTTCGTGGGTTTCTCCCCACCTTTTTGAATTTTCTCCCTACTTTTGATGCAAAGGTAATACTTTTCTCCCTACCGTTTGCGTTTTTTACCCTACTTGTTGCGGGCATTGAGATTGACAGGCGGACAGACGGCAGGATGATAGTTTCTGTCTGGATTGCAGCTCTTTTTGATAAGTCGAAACATTTCAAAACAGCTTCTAAAATAGTCAGCAATTATGAAAGCATTCTTTAAACGCTTATTAAGTTCCGTGGGCAGGAGGGGGAGGGAAGCTGAAATAACGGCTCTGCCGAAAGAGGGGGAGCGGAATATCACCCCGGAATGGGTCGAGACCCTAGGGGAGAACGAAATCTTCGTCTTTGGCTGCCGCAACTCGGGTCGGCATTTTGACGGCGCGTCGAATTATGCCCTGAATCACTTTGGCGCGATAATGGGGCAGCGTGAGGGACGGCAAGGCCGGTCATACGCAATCCCTACCATCGGTGGTGAGATTGGGCTGAAAGAGATTCTGCAATCTGTCAAGACTTTCACCGAGTATGCCACGAGGCATCCCGAGCTGCACTTTCTCGTGACCCCTGTCGCTTGCGGCGGAGGCCTCAGGACACCCCGTGAAATCGCCCCGATGTTTCGTGATGCCGCTAAACTTCCCAATGTGAGCCTGCCGCAGGTGTTCTGGGCATGTTATTCAGACAATAGATAATATTGATGTCAAAAGCAATGTTGAAGAAACCACTGGTCATTACGGATCTCGTCATCTGCAGCGTATGGTTGCTGCTGCTTGCCCACGGATTGAGGGACGGCGGCGGGACTAACCCCCTTTTCTTGTTTCTCCTCGCGCTGAGGATCTGGGCAGTCTTCCTGATGCACAGGAGGAGCAAGCTGATGCTGGCTCCTATGATAATGATGTCTCTTGTGGGAGCGCTTGTGTTCATCGGCAATCCGAGGCGCCCGGATTATTTCCTCTTCGTTGAGCCATGGGTCAAGCTCTTGACCTCCGGGGGCGCTTTGTTCCTTGCCGGGACAAGTCTCAATCCTGCGGACTTCGCCACTGAAATCGGCAATCATGCCTTTATATTCAAGTTGCTTGGCTGCGTTTGGCTGTTCGTCCTCCCGTGGTGCGTGTATGTCTGGCTCTTGTGCAGAAAACAACTGCACCCATGCTCTCTCGGTGTATGGAGAGCTGTAGGCCTGTGCGCGTATATCTTGGCAATTGCTTTGTCTGGCGCCGTATTGCTGTCAGTGCCCCATTATACGATTGCCGTTCCCGTTGTCGTGCTGATGCTGTTGCTTGCCCCTGTCATCTTCAACCATGGCCGCGTGAGGCAGATGCTGAACAGGGGAGAGAAAGCATATCTGGCCGCCCTTGCCATCATATTTGTTGCCGGCTATGTCTATGACATCATTCGGCACAAAATTGTCAGCAACGAAAGGGTTGAAGATATCATCACTTCCGACAGCACGGCTGTTCGGATGCCTGTCGTGCAGGATACGGCCTTGGAACTCACTGATCTGGAGGCGGGGCGCGAGGACGGTGATGTCTGCGTGTCGCAGGACGGGCGCGTCTCCATAGAGTCTGGTGTTGTCCCCGGCGGCGGTTCGGCGCCGGACTATTGGGCGAGGTGGACGGTCATTGACAGCGCGGGGACGGAGCGTGTCATTGAGCTTCCCGATGCGCCGTACCAGTATGCGGTAAACACAATTACGAAAAAGGACGGGACTGTCTATTACATTGTCAGCTGTTATGCCAGGCTGGGCGGCGCATACGTAGAGGAGTGGCTGGAGGCATACAGGATTGACGGAGGCGGCATACAGCAGGTCAATGTGGCGGACGGAGGCAGGGATACAGACAACAGCGCATTTGATGTCATCTATTGCCCATCGGACTGGCGTCACGCTTCCGGCGATGCCGCGTTCGGGCGGATACTTGAGTATAATGAGCATGCCGGAGAAATCTATGTGCCTGCCACGATGGAGAATGGAGACCCTACAGACCGCTGCGTGGTGTGGTATTTCGATGGCGACCGCTTTGTGCGCCGAGGCGAGCGGCCTCGCCGGGGCATGCATGACTGATATCTCAATTCCTATGTCCAACTTTTCCCGATGAATCAGCCGCTGCCGCTTGCGGGATTGATTTTTATGCTGCATTTTTGCAAACGAGATGGAGGGGGATGGCTGCGGGAGACCGTCAGCGGCGTGGCGGCGTTTTGTTGTTTATAATGCATGAGAAGATGCGCAGACTTGTTTTCATAGCCCTCGCTGCGGCATTGGGCGCTGTACCTGCCGGAGCGCAGGAGTGGATTGCTGTTGATTTTGCCGCAACGGCGAGGACCGAGGGCATGTACCAGAGCGGGGGAGGCCCGCAGAAACTCACGATGGGCCAGTCCTCCCTGTACACGCTGGCTGATGTCTCTCTCGGTAGCGGGTGGAGCCTGTCAGTATGCAACCATTGGCTGCGGGAGACGCCTGATGCCCTCTACCGTAACAGCAAGTACGCATGGGAGGATGACTGGCTGGACTGGGCCAATGTCAGCTTCGAGACGGGAGACCTCAAGTTTACCCTCGGCAAGGATGTCCTCTCGCTGGGAGGAATGGAGACAGACGAGTATGATTTTGACTGCTACAGCCAGCTGATGAGCCGGACATGGAACAGCCTGGCGTTCTACCAGTGGGGCGGCAAGGTGGCGTGGACATTCGCGCCGGGCAATTCGGTGGAGTTCCAGCTGGCCTCGTCCCCGACGCAGGAGCTGTATTTCGACAGCATGGCTTATTCGCTGTGCTGGAGAGGGGAGCCATACGACAATCTGTCGCTGATATGGTCGGCCAATGTGTTCGGCAACAAGGGCACGGACGACTATGACTGGATGTTCGCCCTCGGCAACAGGTATGACCTGGACGATCTCTCGTTCATATACGATGTGTATGTCAGCAAGGAGGCCCAGAGCGACAAGCACAGCCCCTCGCTCGAGCAGGCCCTGTCCGCCGTGTACAGCGGGATTGACGGGCTGGACGTGACCGCCAAGGCCGGACTGTACAGCGGCGGCCGCTTCTTTGGAGGTGTCGCGCTGGAGTACAAGCCGGAGTTTGTCACATCCGATTGCAGGCTGCATCTCGTGGCCGGGGCGCATCCGCTCTTCGGCGGCTTCACCGTCACTTCCGGTCTCACTTTTGTCCTGTGAGGCATGATACAGGTCTATTGCAAGAACACCGGCACTTCCAAGTCATTTGAGGAGGGAGTCTACTTGACGGATGTCCTCGGCGAATTTGAGTTCGACCGCCCCTACAGGATAGTCTCCGCCAAGGTCAACAATGTCTCGCAGGGGCTACGCTACCGCGTCTACAACAGCAAGGACGTGGAGTTCCTGGACCTCAGGGACTCGAGCGCGATGCGCGTGTATTTCCGATCCCTGTCTTTCCTGCTGTGCAAGGCCGCCCGCGACGTTTTCGCGGGGAGCAAGATATACATCGAGCACGAGATCTCGGGCGGGTATTATGTCAACTTTCTCAAGCCTGACGGCTCGCGGGTGAGCGAGGGCGATGTCGCGGCGATCAAGGGCAGGATGCAGGAGCTTGTATCCATGGACATACCGTTCCACCGCTTTGAGGTCAAGCTGGAGGATGCCGTCAAGATCTTCCGCGACCGGGGGTATGAGGACAAGGTCAAGCTGCTTGAGACCAGCGGCCAGGTCTATTCGGACTATTACACGCTGGACGGGGAGCCGGACTATTACTATGGGCGGCTGCTGCCGGGCACGTCGTATTTCGGGCAGTGGGACCTGAGGCCGTTCCATCACGGGATGATCCTGATGCTGCCGGACAGGCATGACCCGGATCGGCTGGCGCCGTTCATCGACCAGCCCAAGACTTTCGGGATGTTCTCGGAGAATCTCCGCTGGAACATCATCATGCGCCTCAACAATGTCGGAGATGTCAACCTCGCCTGCCTCAAGGGGCACGCCAGCGAGCTGATACAGGTGGCCGAAGCCTTGCAGGACAAGAAGATAGTGCAGATTGCCGAAGAGATTGACAGGAGATTCCGCTCGGCAGACCCGGTCAAGCTCGTGCTGATTACCGGCCCGAGCAGCAGCGGCAAGACCACTTTCTGCCGCCGTCTCTCCGTCCAGCTGATGGCTTGCGGGCTGCGCCCGGTGTCATTCTCCACAGACGACTATTTCGTCAACAGGGAGGACACCCCGAGGCTGCCGGGCGGGCAATATGACTTTGACAATTTCGACACCGTAGACCACAGGGCCTTGCAGGACGACCTCGTGAGGCTGCTGGACGGGGAGGAAGTGTCCCTGCCTGAGTACAATTTCACCACGGGCAAGCGGGAGTACAAGGGCAAGAGAGTCCGTCTCGGAGCCAGTTCGGTTGTGCTTGTCGAGGGCATTCACGCACTCAATCCGGCCCTTACCGACCGCATCCCCGAGGAGAGGAAATTCAGGGTGTTCATCAACACCCTGACATGCACTTCGCTGGACAATCACAACGCCATCCCGACCAGTGACAACCGCCTGCTGCGCCGCATCGTGCGTGACTGGCGCAAGGGGGCTTTCACTCCGCGCGAGACCATCAGCCAGTGGCCGAGTGTGCTGGATGCTGAGGACAAGTGGATATACCCGTTCCAGGAGAATGCGGACATGATGTTCAATTCGGCGTACCTGATAGAGTTTGCCGTCCTGCGCAATCATGCCGAGCCGATACTGGCCGGCATTCCCAAGAACAGCCCGGAATATTCCGAGGCGCACCGCCTGCTCAAGTTTATACACTATTTCACCCCGGTGCCGGACAGGGAGATCCCGTCCACGTCGCTTCTTAGGGACTTCATCGGCGGGAGCAGCTTCTCCGGCTAGACCGGAAGCAGCTTCTCCGGCCGGCCTGTCATCCAGGACAGAGTGTCATCCTAATCGGAGTGCCATCCAGGACAAGGTGTCATTCTGAGCGAAGCGAAGAATCTGCATGCCATCGCATCGCACATCCTCCCTACAGCGAGGGGGTGTACATCTTGGTCGTCACGTTGCGGCGTATATAGTCGCGCACGTCCTGCATGTCGCCAAGCATTCCCGCTGTGCGGGCCTGCAGCATCACATTGCCAATCGCCGTGCATTCGGCCGGGCCGGCGATGACCGGAATGCCGCATTTGTCGGCTGTCAGCTGGTTGAGCAGCTCATTGCGCGACCCTCCTCCGATGATATGGAGCGTTTTGATCGGCTCCGGAGAGATTTCCCGCAACTCGACGAGCGTCCTCCGGTACTTGTCCGCGAGGGAGTCGTAGATGAGACGTATGGTGTGCGCCTCGTCCGCCGGAGCTGGGATGCCGTGTGACCTGCAATATTCCGCTATGGCGGCCGGCATGTCGGTGGGGGAGGCAAAGGACGGGTCGTCCACGTCTATCAGATGCGCCGACTCGGGGCAGGAGGCCGCCATTTCGGCGACTTCCTCGTAGCTGTAGTCCTTGTCCTCCAGCTTCCATTTGAGCAGGCACTGCTCCAGCAGCCACAACCCTGTAATGTTCTTGAGCAGGGTGATTGTGCCGCCAGCTCCTCCCTCATTGGTGAAATTGTACTTGGCCGTGCTCTCCGTGATGACAGGGGAGCCGCACTCGATTCCCATCAGGGACCATGTTCCGGAGGAGAGGTACGCGAACCCCTTGTCAGCCGCAGGGACTGCGGCCACTGCGGAGGCCGTGTCGTGGCCAGCTACCGCAATGACGGACACCTGGCCCAGGCCGGTCTGCCTGCCTATGGCTGGTGTGAGCTTGCCGATGCGCTTGCCGGGCATGACGATGGCGGGGAAGCGGCTCTTCTTGACCTTGCACACGGAGAGTATGCGGCTGTCCACTCTCTTCCTGACCGGATCCATCAGCCCGGAAGTGGACAGGCTGCTGTATTCGCAGTATTTCTGCCCGGTCAGCATGTATGAGATGGCGTCAGGGATAAACAGCAGCCAGCGGGCGTTGTCCAGTACCGAGGCTTTCTCCCTGTGCAGGGCGTAGAGCTGGAATACGGTGTTGATGTCCAGGGTCTGGATGCCTGTGCGCCTGTACAGCTCCTCGCGGCTCATCTTCTTGTAGAAGCGCGGCTGGATGCCCTGCGTGTACGGGTCGCGGTATGAGCGCGGCAGCCCGCACAGGGAGCCGTCCTTGGCGACCCCGACCACATCGACGCCCCACGCGTCCACTCCGACGGACTCCACCTTGATGCCTTTGTTGCCGATTAGGCTGAGCCCCCGGATGACTTCGTCATAGATGGAGTAAATATTCCAATAGAACTTGCCCGAGATGTTGAGCAGGGGAGTCTTGAAGCGGTGTACGCATTCCATGCGCATGCCTTCGTTGCCTACGGTCGCCAGTATGACGCGGCCGCTTGTCGCGCCCAGGTCCGCCGCGACGAAATTACGAGTGGTCATCGTGTTGTTTTTGTGCAAGAACGGGAATGAAGTCATTGTGCAATGATACCCTTTTTGCGGGAGATTTCAAAATGCTGTAAAGCCTGCGGACTCCCGGCTTCCCCTCGGACGGCCGGCACGGCTGCCGGTGCGGGCTTGTTTTTGGGAGAATTTTTCCGTAACTTTGCAGACAGTTCTTTCGATGACACCTCTTGAGGCCGTCGCCAAACGGGTCTCTTCTGGTTGGTACTCCTGCATTTTCCGCCTTGGTGCAGATCTCGCTCCGGCATGTCCGGGCGCTTGCGCCGCTTGTGCCGGGACGAGGGCTTTTGCTGGATATTGCTGACTATACAAAGACCCAAACCAATGAAAACGATACCTGTTTTCTTTTCTGTTGACGACAATTATGTACCTTGGCTTTCGGTAGCCATCAAATCACTGATACATAACGCGTCCCGTCAGTACAACTATGACATTGTCATATTGCACGAGGGGCTGGAGCGGAGCAGCGTTGAGAGGCTCTGCGCCCTCGCCGAGCCGGGATTTGAGATACTGCCGCAGACTATCACGGAGCGCTTCGGATGCATCAGCTCCGACTTTGAGGGGCACAAGCTGCACACGCTGGACAGATTCACGATGACGATATTCTTCCGCCTGTTCCTGGCGGACATGTTCCCGCAATATGACAAGGGCATCTACCTTGACAGCGACATAGTGGTGTCCGGGGACATCTCCGAGCTGTACGAGACAGACTTGGAGGGCAAGCTGCTGGCGGCATGCCCTGACTGGTCTATCCAGGATATCCCCCCGTTCGTCTCATATGTCACTGATTATGTGGGCGTGGACAGGAGCCTCGACTATATCAATTCGGGAGTCCTCGTGATGGACTTCGCCAAGCTCCGCGCGGTGCGGATGGGGATGCGTTTCGTGGAGGTGCTCGCCAGATGGAAGTTCAACTCCATCGCCCCTGACCAGGACTATATCAACGCCATGTGCAAGGGCCGCATCAAGTATCTGGACAAATGCTGGGACGCCATGCCCAACGACAAGCGCCAGCCTCTTGCTGAGCCCAAGCTGATTCATTACAACTTGTTTTCCAAGCCATGGATGCGGGACGGGGTGCAGTATGAGGAGTATTTCTGGAGATATGCCCCGCTCAGCGGCTTCCTTGCCGAGATAGAGGAGTTCAAGAGAGGATATTCCCCATCGGAACAGGCCAAGGGAGCCGCCCGCTGCGAGGGCATGATACGCACGGCATTGGATTTGCGGTCAGCCTGCGGGCACAATTTCAGGACCGTATTCGGAAGCGGCCTGGAGGAGAGGCTGTAGTTATGGATCCAGTCAGACAGCAAGTCATCGAGGCTATCAAGGCGCATGTGGCGGCACGGCGGTTCAACGAGCCGGTCGAGCCCGGCGACCCCTCCCTTGACGCGGGGCAGATTAGGACGCTGCTGCGCCACGAGATTGGCATGAGGGGAGGATTCCCCTACAAGGTCAGGAACATCGCCGCACGCGTAATAGCCAAGTACGGCACGATGGATTTCACCCGGGGAATGACAATCGAGGGGCTCGGCAATCTGTCGGGCGTCAAGGGCGGAGCCATCGTCACCAGCAACCATTTCGCCCCGTTCGACAGCTCCATCATCCGAATGCTCAACCGGCGTGTCCGTCACAAGAAGATGTTCACCGTCAGCAAGGACACCAATTTCGCCGTCAGGGGATTCTTCGGCTTCATACTCCGTTACACGGATCTCATCCCTGTCAGCCAGGATGCCGGCTACATGATGGATACATTCGAGCCCCTGTTGCGCCGCGTTCTCGGCAGCGGCCATCTGGTGCTGATATACCCCGAGCAGGAGATGTGGTGGCGCTACCGCAAGCCGCGCCCCCTCAAACGCGGGGCGTACCTGTACGCCGCCAAGGCTGGAGTCCCGGTCATCCCGTGCTTTACCGAGATGCGTGAGCGTGACGAGACTGGGGCGGACGGATGCCGCAAGCTCCGCTTTGTGCTCCATGTGATGCCGCCGATTTATCCCGACCCCGCGCTTTCGGACAAGGACAACAGCCTCAGGATGATGGAGGAGGACTACCGGCAGAAAGTCCTCGCATACGAGCAGGCCTACGGCAAGCCCTTGGATTACGCTTTCAGCGAATGGGACATAGCCGGTCTCATCTGAGACGGCATTTCTCGCGGCTGCGCCCTGCCGGACGTGCATTGCTTGAGGCTGTCAGTGATTTTCTGTCCAGGACAGCCAGAGACGTGCGGACGCGTCCGACGGCATCCTGAGATCACCCCTCGGGGAGAGGCTCACAGACCCGACCTTGGGGCCGTCAGGCATGCAGGAGCGCTTGAACTGCTGTGAGAAGAACCTCTTGCAGAACGTGTCCAGCCAGTGCCGGATCACTTCTTTGCTGTATGTGCCCTCGAAGGCCTTGCCGGCGAGCATCAGCGCCTTGGAGGGCGGGCATCCCCACCTGAGGATATGGTAGAGGAAGAAGTCGTGCAGCTCGTAAGGGCCCACTATGTCCTCAGTCACCTGGCTTGTGGAGCCGTCGGCCGCAGGGGGAATCAGCTCCGGGCTGACGGGAGTGGCGACGATGTCCTCAAGCACGTCCGACGCGTCGGCGAAATGCTGCCTCGCCGCCCACATGACCAGCGCTTTGACCAGGGTCTTTGGCACTGAGGCGTTGACGGCGTACATTGACATGTGGTCACCGTTGTAGGTGCACCATCCCAGCGCGAGCTCGGACAGGTCCCCTGTCCCGATGACGATGCCGGCGGTCTCGCCGGCAACGTCCATCAGCACTTGCGTGCGCTCGCGCGCCTGGGCGTTCTCGTATGTGGCGTCATGCACGTCAAGCGGATGGCCGATGTCCCTGAGGTGCATGGCCGAGGCCTCCCCGATGGGGATTTCGCGCCGCGTCACGCCCAGCCTCTCCATCAGGGCGTCGGCGTTGCTCTTGGTACGGCCGGTAGTGCCGAATCCGGGCATTGTCACCCCGATGACCCTGGAGCGATCCCATCCCAAGGAGTCAAAAGCCCTGACGGCAACCAGCAGCGCAAGCGTGGAGTCCAGCCCTCCGGACACCCCAATGACGGCTGTCTTGCAGCCGACATGCTCCAGCCGTGTCATCAGCCCCGACACTTGCATGTCGAGTATCTCCCTGCATCGCGCGTCCATGTCCCCGCCCTCGGGCACAAATGGATGAGGGTCAATCCGGCGCAGCAGCTGCGCCTCAAAGTCAGTGTCCGCAGCCTCCCCGCAGTCCACAACAGCAAACCTGGTGGCCTCTGCGGAGGCGTTGCAGTCCTTGAAATTGGGATTCCTGCGTCTTTCGCTGTCAAGACGCTCGACGTCTATGTCGGCGCATATCATCGTGCTGCCGGTGCGGAAACGCTCATTTTCCGCCATCACCGTGCCGTCCTCGCAGATGAGTGACGATCCTCCCCACACAAGATCCTGCGTGGACTCCCCGTAGCCGCAGGAACTGTAGACATAGCCTGCGGTCAGGCGGGCGGAGGTCGCGCTGACAAGGCTTCGGCGGTATTCGTGCTTTGTCAGGTACTCGTTGCTTGCCGAGAGGTTGAGTATGACGGCGGCCCCGGCGATGGCCGCGTATGAGCTGGGCGGCACGGGCGTCCAGAGATCCTGGCACACCTCCACGGCGACCAGCGCCTTGCCGACGCGCATCAGCTGCCTGGGGTCTATGACCGCCTGCTGGCCGGCGAATGTGACCCTCTGCCCCTTCCCGGCAAGGGATCTGCCGGACTCAAACCAGCGGTATTCGTAGAATTCTCCGCTCCCGGGCAGGTATTCCTTGGGTATCAGGCCCATGAGGCGGCCGTGCTTGAGGAGGACCGCACAGTTGTACAGACGGCCAAGGCAGGACACTGGGGCTCCTATGACTATCAGCGCGTCTATGTCAGCGGTCTGCTGCGCAATCTCCTCTACGGCTCTCTGCGCCCCGTCCAGCAGGGGAGTTTGCGCGAACAGGTCGGCGCAGCTGTACCCCGTCACGCACAGCTCCGGGAACACTATGACAGAGGGCTGCCGCTCATCCCGGACGGCGCGGCAGAGCCGCACAATCTCCCGGGCGTTGGCGGATGTGTCCGCGAGATGCACCCTCGGGGTGACAGCCGCGACACGCAGGTATCCGTAATCAGGGTGAGCCATTTACTTCTTGTCTTCGTCCAGTATCTTGTTCTGTTCCGCCACGGAAGCGTCATGGATGTGGTTGAACACGGCCTTGACATACTCCGCTCCGAGCCCTTGGGAGACTCCTCTCTCCACAGCCTTGTTCAGGACATCCTCCCAGCGGGAGGCCTGAATGATGGCGACGTTGTTGTCCCGCTTGAGCCTGCCGATCTCCCGGCTGGCATCCATCCTGCGGGCGAGCAGGTCTATGATGCTCTCGTCCAGGGTGTCTATGCGGGCGCGTTGCTCGGACAGCCGTTCCTTGAAATCCGAGCCGTCCGTGGTGGCGTCACGCACCGTGATCTGCCTGTAGAGCAAGTCCTCCAGCTGCGCTGGCGTGAGCTGCTGCTTGGCGTCGCTCAATGCGGCGTCCGGGTTGCAGTGGCTCTCTATCATCAGGCCGTCCAGCCCGAGATCCATTGCCCGCTGTGAGATTTCGCGGATATATTCCCGTTTTCCAGCCATGTGCGAGGGGTCGCAGAAGAATGCCAGCTCCGGGTAGAGACTGCGCAGCTCTATGGCTATCTCCCAGTCCGGGGCGTTGCGGTACTTGATCTTCTCGAAGCTGGAAAAGCCCCTGTGGATGACTCCGAGCTTGCGGATGCCATGGCGGTTGAGCCGCTCCAGCGCACCTATCCAGAGGTCAAGGTCAGGGTTGACAGGGTTTTTGACCAGCACCGGCATGTCAGTGCCGCTCAAGGCATCGGCTATCTCCTCCACGAGGAACGGGTTGGCGGTAGTCCGCGCCCCTATCCACACCATGTCCACCCCGTATTTGAGGCATTCGAACACATGCTTCTGGCTTGCTACCTCCGTGCAGACGGCCAGCCCGTAGGTTTTCTTGGCTTTCTGGAGCCACTTGAGGCCTTCGGTCCCGACTCCCTCAAAGCATCCCGGATGCGTCCGCGGCTTCCAGATGCCGGCCCGGAACATGTTGATGCCGAAAGCCCTGAGCTGGGAGGCCGTCTGCATGACCTGATCTTCGGACTCCGCGCTGCACGGCCCGGCTATCACACAGGGGCGCGGCGGCAGTTTGAAATATCCCCATTCGCTGATGGGTATGACATCGAGCTTGCTTTTCATCGGATGATTCTCTTGATTCTGTTGGCTTGGAGTATGAGGGAGCGGATCTTGTCCCCGTCCCCCTCGGCGATGGCGCGGCGGAACTCCTCCATCTTGCTGATATAGGTGTCCATCACCTGGAGCACGTTGTCCTTGTTGTCCAGGAGGATGGGTTCCCACATGTCCGCGTTGCTCTTGGCCAGCCGCACGGTGCTGCTGAACCCTCCCGAGGCGAGGTCAAAGATGTGCTTCTCGTCCCTCTCCTTGTCGAGGACGGTCAACGCGAGGGCGAATGAGCTGACATGCGAGATGTGCGAGACGTATGCCGTGTGCACGTCGTGCGCGCGTGCGCTCATGCGCAGGACACGCATGTTGAGGGTGTCATACAAGGCCGCCGCCGTGCTTACCGCGTCCGCATCTGAATCCCCGCTGTCAGCGAAAATGCATGCCCTCCCGTCGAACATGCCCGACATGGCTGCCCAAGGGCCGCTGTATTCCGTGCCGGCCATGGGATGGGTGGCCACATAGCGGCCTCTCGCAGGGTGCGAGCTGACGGCCGAGGTGAGGCGCTCCTTGACGGAGCACACGTCCAGAACAACCCGGGAGCTGCCCTGCACGATGTCCAATGCGCGGGGCAGCATCCTGACGGCCACATCCGCCGGAACTGCCAGCACCGAGACATCGGCTTCTGCGAGAGCCTCATCGAATGTCGCCAGCTTGTCCGCGATGCCTATGCGCAGTGCGGCCTGGGCGTTGGCGGGGTCGGACTCGACCCCTATAACCCCCTCATCGGCGAACCCACGGCGCTTGAGGTCAAGCGCCATGCTGCCCCCGATGAGACCCGTCCCTATGACCGCGACTTTCATTTGCTGAGCGTCGCGGCTATACGGCGTTTGGCTTCTTGCAGCGTGGGCACGGGGGCGCAAAGGGAAATGCGCACATAGTTTTCCCCGTTCTTGCCGAAGATGAATCCGGGAGTGATGAACACTCCGGCCTCATAGAGGAACTTGTCCGAATATTCCACGCCCGGGCGCGGCACCTTGCCCCAGACGAAGAGACCTTGGCTCTGCGGGTTGTATTTGGCGCCAATCAGGTCCATGATCTCGCATGCGGCACTGCGGCGGGCCTTGTACTCGTCATTGAGGGCCTTGAACCAGTCCTCCCCGCAGGCGAGGGCTTCCACCGCAGCCAGCTGCAGGCCCCTGAATATGCCCGAGTCCATCTGGCTCTTGACCTTGAGTATCTCCGATATGACGTCAGGCGCGGCGGCGACCATCCCGAGCCTCCATCCGGACATGTTGTGCGCCTTGCTGAGCGAGTTGAGTTCCAGGCAGCAGTCCAATGCCCCCTCCACTTCGAGTATGGAGAGATGCTCGTCCGTCAGGATGAAGCTGTAAGGGTTGTCGTTGCACACCATGATGCCATGCCTGCGGCCGAAGTCCACGAGCTTGCGGTACAGCTCCCTGGATGCCGGGGCTCCGGTGGGCATGTTGGGATAGTTGGTGAACATCAGCTTGACGCCGTCCAGATCCATTCTCTCCAGCTCGTCGAAATCCGGCTGGAATCCCAGCTCCTCCTTGAGGTCATAGTACACGACCTGCGCCTCGCACAGGCGGGCGGAGCTGCTGTATGTGGGGTAGCCAGGGTCGGGGATGAGTATCTTGTCCCCCTTGTTGAGGAACGCCAGGCATATGAGCAGTATGCCCTCCTTGGAGCCGGTGAGCGGCTGTATTTCATTGTCGGGGTTGAGGGTGACGTTGTACCAGCGCTTGTACCAGTCGGCGAACGCCCTCCGCAGCTCGGGAATGCCGTTGTAGCTCTGGTACTTGTGCACTCCGTTCATCTGCGCCGTCTGGCAGAGCTTGTCGATGGCGGCCTGCGGCGGGCGGCCGTCAGGAGCGCCTATGCCGAGGTTGATGACAGGCTCGGTGCGCCCGTCGAGGTTCATCTGGGCTATCTCCCTGTTCTTCTTGGAGAAATAATACTCTTTGACGGACTCTGTCCGTTTTGCCGGTTTGATGATCATAATGCTGAAGTGTATTCGCCGAGTATCCGCAGCTCGTCAATCAGCGGGCGTACCGCAGACAGGGCCTGGCGGTAGCGTCCGTAGTCGCCGAAACGGATGTCGGCATAGAAAAAATATTCCCATTCGTGTCCCGGTATCGGCAGGGACTGGATACGGGTCAGGTTCATGTCGTAGAATGAGAGGATGGTCAGGATCTGGGCCAGCGAGCCGGGCTTGTGGGGGAGGGTGAAGCACAGCGTGGCCTTGTCCGCCCGCTGCGCCCCGGCCTCTATGGCGGGGTCGAGGATGAGGAAGCGGGTGAAGTTCTGCTTATAGGTCTCAATGCCGGGTGCGAGGATGACCAGCCCGTAGGTCTTGGCGGCCATGGAGGAGGCGACGGCCGCCACCCCGTAGAGCCGCTCCCGGGCTATCTGTGCCGCGCTGCCGGCCGTGTCTTCGGACTCGACGAGGCGTATGCCCGGATGGCTCTTGAAGAACTCCCGCGTCTGGTTGATTGCCATGTAGTGGGTGCGCACCTCGCGGATGTCCTCCAGCGTCTGACCCGGCAGGGCCATGAGGTTCTGCTCGATGCGCAGGTATGTCTCTCCGCTGACGGGGAGGCTGTTGCGCCTGAGGAGCTCAAAATTGGGCAGCAGTCCGCCGGAGACGGTGTTCTCTATGGCCATCACGGCCGCGTCCGCTTCGTTGCCGGCCACCCTCTCGAAGAGCTGCTCGAAACTGCCGCACTCGACCATCTCGAGGCTGTCCTCCGCCGGGGCGGCTGTGCCGGAAGTATAGAACTTCCGGGCCGCCATCTCGTGGAAGCATCCCTTGTAGCCCTGTATGGCAATCCTTTTCATGGAGCAGGCCTTCTTTCTGATTGATTCTCAAATGAAACTCCAAAAGGACAAAACTACCTATTTGATTTGACAAAATCAAATGGACAGTATGTCCAGCACCTTGATGAGTTCCTTGTCTATGGGCTTGTCTATCTTGACGGCTCTCTGGATGGGCACATAGACGATATTGTCGTCCTTGATGCCTACCATGATGTTGCGCTGCCCCTCGTTGAGAGCCTCTATCGCCGCCACCCCGAGGCGGCTTGCCAGGATGCGGTCGTTGGCCGAAGGCGTGCCGCCCCTCTGCAGGTGCCCCAGTATCGATACTTTTACATCGTACTGCGGGTACTCCTTGCGGACGCGCTCTGCATAGTGCATCGCGCCGCCGTCCTTCTCGGACACGAGCACGATGGAGCTGTTCTTGCTCTTGCGTATGCCGCGCCCGATGAATGTGGCCAGCTGGTCTATGTCGGTCTTGTCCTCCGGTATGATGGCGGCCTCGGCACCTGCCGCGATTGCGCTGTTCTGGGCGAGGAATCCGGCGTCGCGCCCCATCACTTCCACAAAGAAAATGCGGTCGTGCGAGGTGGCGGTGTCCCGTATCTTGTCCACGCACTGCACAATGGTGTTGAGCGCGGTGTCATAGCCTATGGTGGAGTCAGTGCCGTAGAGGTCATTGTCAATGGTGCCTGGCAGGCCTATCACGGTCACCCCATGCTCCCGGGCGAGGGTCTCAGCCCCTGTCAGGGAACCGTTGCCACCGATGACAATCAGGGCGTCCATCTTGTATTTCTGTATGGTCTTGTTGGCTTCGGCGCGTCCCTCTGGGGTGCGGAATTCCTCGCTGCGGGCTGTCTTGAGGATGGTGCCGCCCCTCTGGATGATGTTGCTGACGCTCTCCGTGGTCAGCTCCTTGACCTCGTCGTGGAGCAGTCCTTCCCAGCCCCTGAAGATGCCGTACACTTTCCATCCCTGATAGATGGCTGCGCGGGTCACGGCCCTGATGCAGGCGTTCATTCCGGGGGCATCGCCGCCGGATGTCATCACTCCGATTGTCTTGATTTCTTCCATGGCGTAAAAGTTTTTTATGTCGGATTATCGTCGTACTCCATGGCCGGCTGCCGTCCCGACGGGACGGGTTGCCGGCCATGGAGAGTCATTTGTATTCGTCCCAGGCTTTGATTTTTATCCGGTCAACTGGCACAGCGCAGAACGCCTTGATGTAGGCGGTGGCCTGACGCACATTGGTGATGAGCGGGATGTTGTAGTCTATCGCGCTGCGCCTGAGTTTGTATCCGTTGGTCAGCTCGCCGCGCGAATAGTTCTTGGGGATGTTGACCACGAGATCCACCTTGTGCTCCCGAATCAGGTCCAGGGCCTCGTCCGCGTCCTCTCCCGACTCCGACGGCCAAAGGGCGCGGTGTGCCTCCACCCCGTTGTCCATCAGGTATTTGTATGTGCCGGTCGTGGCGTATATGCGGTATCCGTGCTCCACGAGCAGGCGGCAGGCGGGGAAGAACGAGGCTTTCTGGATAGGGTCTCCGGCCGAGATGAGCACCGCCCCGTGCGGGATGTGGTGGCCTGTGGAGAGCATGGCGAGGATTATGGCCTCATCGATGTTGTCCCCGATGCACCCGACCTCGCCGGTGGACACCATGTCCACACCGAGCACGGGGTCGGCGTTGTTGAGCCGCGAGAACGAGAACTGCGAGCACTTGACCCCTACATAGTCGAGGTCAAACGCGTCCCTGTCCATAGGGGCGGGACGCAGCCCGAGCATGCAGCGGGTGGCGAGGTCTATCAGGTTGTACTTGAGCACCTTGGACACGAACGGAAAGCTCCTTGAAGCCCTGAGGTTGCATTCGATGACCTTGATGTAGTTGTCGGTCGCGAGGAACTGGATGTTGAACGGGCCGGTGATGTGCAGCTCCGCAGCAATGGCGCGGGCTATCTTCTTGATGCGGGCTGCGGTCAGGGCGTATATCTTCTGCGGCGGGAACTGTATGGTGGCGTCGCCGGAGTGCACCCCCGCAAATTCGATGTGCTCCGAAATGGCGTAGCCCAGCACCCTGCCTCCGTCCGCCACGGCGTCGAACTCAATCTCCTTGCTCCTCTGCATAAAGGAGCTGATGACCACCGGATGCTCCTCCGACACGTCGGATGCCACTTCGAGGAAATGCCTGAGATCCTCCATGGTATAGCAGACGTTCATCGCCGCCCCGGAGAGGACGTACGACGGCCGCACCAGCACCGGGAAGCCGACCTGCCCCACAAACTTCTCCACCTCGTCCATCGAGGTCATCTCGCTCCATCTCGGCTGGTCTATGCCCAGCTTGTCCACGATGCGGGAGAATTTGTTGCGGTCCTCGGCCCTGTCGATGTCCGTGGCGGACGTGCCGAGCAGGCGCACCCCGCTGTTCTGGAGGGGGAGGGCGAGGTTGTTGGGTATCTGCCCGCCTACGCTCACTATGACTCCGTAGGGACGCTCCATGGCGCAGATGTCCATGACGGTCTCATAGCTCAGCTCGTCGAAATACAGCCTGTCGCAGATGTCGTAGTCCGTGGATACCGTCTCCGGGTTGTAGTTGATCATCACGGCTCTCCAGCCGTTGTCCCGGAGGGTCTGGAGGGCGTTGACGCCGCACCAGTCAAACTCCACGCTCGACCCTATGCGGTACGCTCCGGACCCGAGCACTATGACGGTCTTGCCGTCGTCCTCAAACCGGATGTCGTCCTTTTCTCCGTTGTACGTGAGGTACAGGTAGTTGGTCTTGGAGGGGAACTCCGCCGCCAGGGTGTCTATCTGCTTGACGCAAGGCCTGAGCGACAGGGCCTCGCGGCGCATCCTGACGTCGTGCTCCCTGATGCCGAAGACCCGTGCTATCTGTATGTCGGAGAATCCTTGCCTCTTGGCCTTGGCGAGCAGCTCCGGGTCAAGAGAGCCGAAACCGTCCACGGACTCCAGCTGCCGGTAGGTGCTCTCAATGTTCTCGAGCTTGTCAAGGAACCATTTGTCTATCTTGGTCAGCTCGTGTATCCTGTCCACGCTGTAGCCTTCCTGGAAAGCCGCCGCGATGGCGAATATGCGGGTGTCGGTCGGGTTGCTGAGCGCATAGTCCAGATCGGAGGTCTTGTAGGGCTTGTTGCAGACAAATCCGTTGGCTCCCTGCCCGATCATCCGCAGACCTTTCTGGAGAGCCTCCTCGAAGCTGCGCCCTATGGCCATCACTTCGCCCACGCTCTTCATGCTGGATCCTATCTCACGGGAGACTTGCCTGAATTTGGCCAGGTCCCAGCGCGGTATCTTGCAGACAACGTAGTCCAGCGCAGGCTCAAAGAACGCCGGGGTCGTCCCTGTGACGGAGTTCTTGAGCTCGAACAGCCCGTAGCCCAGGCCGAGCTTGGCAGCGATGAACGCGAGCGGATATCCTGTGGCCTTGGATGCGAGAGCCGATGAGCGGCTCAGACGGGCGTTGACCTCTATGACGCGATAGTCCTCGCCGGCAGGTGAGAACGCGAACTGCACGTTGCATTCCCCGATGATGCCCACGTGCCTGGCTATGTCGATGGATATCTTGCGCAGGAAATGGAACTCATCGTTGGAGAGGGTCTGCGACGGGGCCACGACTATGCTCTCCCCGGTGTGGATTCCGAGGGGGTCGAAATTCTCCATGTTGCAGACCGTGATGCAGTTGTCATAGCGGTCGCGCACGACTTCGTACTCTATCTCTTTCCAGCCCTTGAGGGATTTCTCGACCAGCACCTGCGGGGAGAATGAGAATGCCTTGCTGACTGTGGCGACGAGTTCCCTCTCGTCATCGCAGAATCCTGACCCCAGCCCGCCGAGGGCGTATGCCGCTCTCACAATGACCGGATAGCCCACGCTCCGTGCGGCCTGAATGGCCTCCTGCACGGTGGAGGCGGCGTGTGACTTGATGGTCTTGACCCCAATCTCGTCAAGCCTCTCCACAAACAGCTCCCTGTCCTCGGTGTCTATGATGGCCTGAACCGGAGTGCCAAGCACCTTGACTCCCATGCGCTCCAGGACTCCCGACTTGTAGAGGGAGACCCCGCAGTTGAGCGCGGTCTGCCCGCCGAACGCCAGGATAATGCCTTGGGGACGCTCCTTGTCCAGCACCTTCTCCACGAAATACGGTGTCACCGGCAGGAAATAGATGCGGTCCGCCACCCCTGGGGAAGTCTGCACTGTGGCGATGTTGGGGTTGATGAGCACCGTCTCAATGCCCTCCTCGCGCAGCGCCTTGAGGGCTTGCGAGCCGCTGTAGTCAAACTCTCCGGCCTCGCCTATCTTGAGTGCGCCGGAGCCGAGTACGAGTACTTTTTTGATGCCTGTGTCTGTCATAAGCTGCTCAAGAACTGGTCAAACAGGAATTCGGTGTCCACCGGGCCGCTGGAGGCCTCCGGGTGGAACTGGGTCGAGAAGAACGGCTTGCTGCGGTGCCGCACGCCCTCGCATGTGCCGTCGTTCATGTTGACGAAATACGGCTCCCAGTCAGCCCCTAGCGTGGCGGGGTCAATGGCGAAGCCGTGGTTCTGGGATGTGATGAAGCATCTGTCGCTCCCGGCCATGCGCACCGGCTGGTTGTGGCTGCGGTGCCCGTATTTGAGCTTGAACACTCCGGCTCCGGCGGCTTTGCCGAGCAGCTGGTTGCCCATGCAGATGCCGAATATGGGCTTGTCTCCCCGCATGGCCTGCCTGATGTGCTCAACCGCAGGGCCGCAGAGATCCGGGTTGCCCGGGCCGTTGGATATGAACAGCCCATCCCACTGGAGGGCGTTGAAGTCATAGTCCCAGGGCACCCTTACGACCTTGACGCCCCGGTGCAGCAGGCAGCGGATAATCTGGTGCTTGACCCCGCAGTCAACCAGCGCGACAGTCCTGTTCCCCTGGCCGTAGACGGTCACTTGCTTGCAGCTCACCGCATCGACCTGGTTGTCCGTGTTGGGGTCATGCACGGGGAACGTCCCGACCGCCTCAGTCCATTCGGAGGCGGGATGCTGGCATCCCTCCGGCACGAGTGCCCCGAGCATCGCGCCCTCTTCCCTTATCATCTGGGTGAGCTCGCGCGTGTCCACCCCGCAGATGGCTGGGATGTGCTGCTCCTTGAGCCATTCGGAGAGGCTTTTGACCGCGTCGAAATGGCTGTATTTCTCGCTATAGTCGGATATCACCAGCCCCCGTACATGTATGCGCTCCGATTCGAAATGGGCGCTGAGCCCGTCCGGGTCGAGACTGTCGTCAGGCACTCCGTAGTTGCCGATGAGCGGATATGTCACACAGAGTATCTGTCCCGAGTAGGACGGGTCGGTCAGGCTCTCAGGATAGCCCACCATGGCGGTGGAGAACACGACCTCCCCCTCGCATGGGGCCTCATAGCCGAAGCTCCAGCCGTGCAGGCGCCGTCCGTTGGCCAGAATGAGCGTTGCTTTGTTCATTGTGCGCGGAATATTACCATTTCATTGCTTTTTCCATCTTGGCGGCAATCCTGTCATTGCAGAGATTGCCGATGCTGCCTATGTGCGTGTGCCCGAGGTCCGAGGCCTTGGCAGGAGGGGCTTCTGTCCCGCCGTAGCGGAATGTGCCCTCGCCTACCTCAATGCCCACCTGCCTGTACGCCTCGCGGAAAGGGGTGCCCGCCAGTGTTCTGCGGTTGACTTCCTCCACCGTGAAGAGGTGCTTGTAGAGGGGGCTGTCGAGGATGCGTGTGTTGACTTCGATGTGCTCCAGCATGTACAGGGTCATGTCCAGGCAGCTGTGCATGAGATCCACGGCGGGGAAGAGGATGTCCTTGAGGAGCTGCAGGTCACGGTGGTAGCCGTGCGGCATGTTGCTGCACAGCATGGATATCTCGTTCTCTGCGGAGAGGATGCGGTCGCATTTGCCCCGGATGATCTCCCAGACGTCAGGGTTCTTCTTGTGGGGCATGATGCTCGAGCCGGTAGTCAGGTTGTCGGGGAAATGGATGAACGCGAAATTGGGGCACATGTACATGCAGCAGTCCGAGGCCAGCTTGTTGAGGGTGAGCGCGACGCTGCCCATGGCGGCCGCCATGCATTTCTCCGTCTTGCCCCTGCCCAGCTGGGCGGCTATGCTGTTGCAGCTGATCTCGCCGAATCCGAGCAGCCGCGTGGTCATCTCCCTGTCCAGGGGGAATGAGTTGCCGTATCCCGCAGACGATCCCAGAGGGTTCTGGTCAGCGACCGCGTATGCGGCATGCAGCATCTGCATGTCATCAATCAGGGCTTCCGCATATCCTCCGAACCATAGCCCGAATGACGAGGGCATGGCTATCTGGGCGTGGGTGTAGCCCGGCAGCAGGACTTCCTTGTACCGCTCGCTCAGCTCCTGGAGCTTGCGGAAGAGGGCGTAAGTCTCCCCGCGCAGGGCCAGCAGCTCGTCTTTGAGGTACAGCTTGATGTCCACGAGCACCTGGTCGTTGCGCGAGCGCCCGCTGTGTATTTTCTTGCCGACATCCCCGAGCTTGCGAGTGAGCAGCAGCTCCACCTGCGAATGGATGTCCTCTACCCCGTCCTCAAGGACGAATGTGCCGTCCTCTATGCTTGAGGCAATCTCGTCGAGCGCGGCAGTGAGGGAGTCCAGTTCGCTGCGGCTCAGCAGCCCGATGCTCTCCAGCATGCGGATGTGCGCCTTGGAGCCTTGCACGTCGTATCTTGCGAGCCTCATGTCCAGTATGCGGTCGTCTCCTACGGTGAACGCCTCCACCTTGTCCGTCGCCTGGACGCCTTTGTTCCACAGAGTCGTCATATCATAATGTTGTCAATGATGTCACAATAAGTCCTCGCCCCGTCCTCTATTTCCCGGGTCAGGATGTATTCGTCAGGCCCGTGCGAGCGGGAGGACTCCCCGGGGCCTATCTTGATGGCGTCGCAGCCGGTGCGCATCCAGTCGGAGGTGGTGGGGGAGGAGTATGTCTCTATGCCGAGACGCTGCACGGCTTGCACAAGAGGGGAGTCCGGACGGCTGACGGACGAGCGGTTGCGCAGGTTGCGGGCTGTCAGGCTGCTCTTGCAGGCCGATTGCAGCTCACGGAGAATCTCCTCGTTGGTGTACAGCTCGTTGGGGCGGATGTCGATGACGAATGTGCAGCTGTCCGGAATCACGTTGTGCGCCGTGCCGGCATTTATCTGCGTCACGGTCATTTTGACCTCGCCGAGCGTCGGGGAGACTCTGGCGAATCTGTACCCCCTCAGCCGGGAAATGTCGTCGAGGGCGATGTACAGGGCGTTGACCCCCTCTCCCCGAGCGGCGTGGCCGGCGACTCCGCTGGCGCGGCCGTCAATCACGAGCAGCCCTCTCTCGCTTGTGGCTGCGCGGAGCCCGGTGGGCTCCCCCACAATCACCATGTCCGGCAGGGCGTATCCCGGCTCCTTGGCCAGGAACCCGTCCCCGGCGTACAGCCATGCTGCCCCGTCCGGCCCCGAACGCTCCTCCTCGCATGTCAGGCAGAGCATCAGGTTGAACGGCAGCCTCCCGGCCTCGCCGCACATTCTCCTGAATGCCGCAATCATCGCGGCCACGCTCCCGCCGTCGTCATTGGATCCGAGGCCGCGCACCACCTGCGGGTCGTCACCCGGGTCGTATGGGTCAAATGTGTAGCCCTTGTTGGGCTGGACAGTGTCGATGTGCGCGTCGAGGGCAAGGGTCTTGCGCCCCAGGGGGTCGTATCCGTCGCAGACGGCGATGATGTTGCCACGCGCCGTGACGCAGGGGACTCCTCTCTGCGAGAGGAATGCGGAGATGAGGTCCCGCACCCCCTCTTCCTCAAATGACAGCGAGGGGGTCCTGACCATCTGCCGCAGCAGGCTCACGCTCTCTTCAATGTACCTGTCCATCCAATGATATCTCTGTGCCGCCGGGGCGCAGGAGGTCTCTGTAATGCTTTATCGTGACGCTTGCCGCCCCTGACCTCAAGGCCTCCAACGCGCCGTCTATCTTGGGAATCATGCCGGAGTCCACCGTGCCGTCCGCCTTGAGGGCGCTGAATGTCCCGGGCGTGATGACGGGGATTACCGATGAGGGGTCATGCCTGTCGGCAAGAACGCCGCTGCATTCGAAGCAGCAGATGAGCCTGGCTCCAAGCGCGGCGGCAAGCGATGAGGCTATCGTGTCGGCGTTGGTGTTGAGCAGCTGCCCGCGTCCGTCGTGGTTGATGGCGCATAGCGCCGGCGTCAGGCCGGCGGCGAGCATCCCGAGCAGGGCCTCCCTGTTGACGGAGGCTGCGGTGACATCACCCACATAGCCGTAGTCCACCTTGGTCACGCCGTCAGAGAGCAGCTTTGGCGGCCTGCGGTCAGCGCGGATGACATTCGCGTCGCATCCGGCAAGGCCTATGGCGTTGCAGCCGTCAGCTTGCAGGAGGGACACGACGGTCTTGTTGCACCATCCCGCATACATCATTGTGACAGCCTTGAGGGTGTCCTCGTCAGTGACCCTGCGCCCCTCTATCTTGACGGGCGTCTGTCCGAGAGCCTCTTGCAGACGCGCCGCCTCAGACCCCCCGCCATGCACCAGCAGCTTGGGTGAGGGCAGCGCGGCGAAGTCCTTGCAGAAAGCCCGGAGCGCGTCCCCTGAGCCTATTACAGAGCCTCCTATTTTGACAACGCTAATCATAAGGTCTCCAGCATCCTCTTGAGCACCACTTCTATAGAAATCTCCCTGTTGGCCGCCTCGGGTATGACGAGGCTTGTGGGGGAGTCGATGACCTCATCGCTCACTATCACATTCCTGCGCACCGGCAGGCAGTGCATAAAGAATGCGTTGTCAGTCACCTCCATGTGACGCTTGTCCACAGTCCAGCTTGTGTCCCGGCTCAGCACCTGCCCGTATTTGTCAGGGAGAGTGACTCCGGGGCAGCTCCAGTTTTTGGCATAGACAAACTCCGCGCCCTCCAAGGCCTTCATCTGGTCGTATTCCACCCTCGCGCTTCCCGTGAATTTCGGGTCCAGCTCATATCCCTTAGGGTGGGTGATGACAAAGTCCACATCAGCCGCATTCATCCATTCAGCAAAGGAATTGGGCACGGCTTGAGGGAGGGCTCTTGGGTGCGGCGCCCATGTCAGGACGACCTTGGGACGTGCGGAACGCTTGTGCTCATCTATGGTGATGAGGTCAGCGAAAGCCTGGCAGGGATGCACGGTGGCTGACTCCAGGCTGATGACGGGCTTGCCGCTGTACTCGACGAACTGCCGCAGCACGGTCTCGCTGCAGTCGCTTTCCCTGTCTGTCAGGGAGGCGAACGACCTTACTCCTATGATGTCGCAGTATCCGGCGATGACTGGGATGGCTTCTTTGAGGTGTTCGGACTTGTCCCCATCCATCACGGCCCCGTCCCGGGTCTCAAGCTTCCAGCTGTCCTGCCCGATATTGAGGACGATGGGGTTCATGCCGAGGTTGTAAGCGGCTTTCTGGCTGCTTAGCCGTGTGCGCAGGCTGCTGTTGAAGAACACAAAGAGCGCGGTCTTGTCCCTCCCGAGGCTTTTCCACCCAAAGCGGTTGGACTTGACCTCCCGGGCCTCCTGCAAGGCTCTGTTGAGGTCTCCGATGTCGGAAACATGGAAGAATGTTCTCATCTTTCTGGAGGGTGCAAGTTACAGAATTTCTTTCAAAGCGTCAACGAAAACGTCCGCTTCCTCTTCCGTGAGGCACAGCGGAGGCAGCAGCCGTATCATGTCGCTGCCTGACACCCCTGTGAATATGTGCTTGCCGTAGAGGAGCTCCCTGCGGATGGGGGCCACGTCCTCGCCGAACTCTATCCCGATCATAAGGCCCCTTCCGCGCACGTCCTTGATGCGGGGGCTCTGGGGGATGTGTGACTTGAGGTATTCCCCGACGCGGAGGGCGTTGCCGATGAGATCCTCGCGCTCAATTATCCCGAGGACGGCGAGCGCCGCCGCCATCGCGAGATAATTGCCTCCGAATGTGGTGCCCAGCATTCCCTTGCTGGCATGGAACTCCGGGGAGATCAGCACGGCCCCGCAGGGGAAGCCGTTGGCTATGCCTTTGCCTACGGTGATGAGGTCAGGGCGTATGCCGGCCCACTGGTGCGCGAAGAAGCGTCCGCTGCGCCCGTAGCCGCTCTGCACTTCGTCTATGACGAGCGCGGCCCCGTAGCGTGTGCAGAGGCCGCGAAGCTCCCGCATGAACGCGTCGTCCGGCACATTGATGCCGCCGCAGCCCTGTATGCCCTCGATGATCACGGCGGCCACGTCCCCGCCCTTCAGGGCCTCCTCGACACCAGCGGCATCATTGAGGCCGCAGAATGTCACCTTGTGCCCGCAGTTGAACGGGGCGCGTATCTTTGGGTTGTCCGTGACGGCCACGGCGCCTGAAGTGCGTCCGTGGAAACTTTTGCGGAACGCCACGGCCCGGTCTTTTCCGGTGTGGAACGATGCGAGCTTGAGCGCGTTCTCATTGGCTTCCGCACCGGAATTGACAAGGAAGAGCGACCAGTCCGGGTATCCGCTGGCCTCGCCGAGCCTGGCGGCCAGCTCCTGCTGGAGAGGGTTGACAACGCTGTTGGAGTAGAATCCTATCTTGCCGGCCTGCTCGGTCAGGGCGGCTATGTAGTCCGGGTGGCTGTGTCCCACGGATATGACGGCATGTCCTCCGTAGAGGTCGAGATATTCCTGACCCTTGTCGTCAAACACGCGGCAGCCGCGAGCCTTGACTGGGGTCACGTCGAAGAGTGAGTAAACGTCGAAAAGGTTCATCTGTGTCAGGGAGAATGTGTGTCAGAATGCGGAAGCCTTGAGCCTCAGACCGGAGTCCTCGGGCAGCCCGCACATGATGTTCATGTTCTGCACCGCCTGGCCGGACGCTCCTTTGAGCAGGTTGTCTATGACAGAGGTGATGACCAGCTTGCCGGAATGGCGTTCCGCGCAGAGGATGCATTTGTTGGTGTTGACGACCTGCTTGAGGTCAGGGGGAGTGTCGCTTGTCAGGGTGAACGCCGCCCCGGAGTACCACTCGCGGTAGAGTTGCCTTGCCTCCTCTTCGGGCATGTCGCAGTCCGTGTACACGCTTGCGAATATTCCCCTTGTGAAGTCGCCCCTGACCGGGACGAAGTTGATGCCCGAGGAGTACGATGGCTGCAAGGAGCGTATGGTGCGCGTGATCTCGATCAGGTGCTGGTGGGAGAATGTCTTGTAGGCGGAGATGTTGCCGCTGCGCCAGCTGAAATGCGTTGTCGCCCCAGGCTTGACGCCCGCGCCGGTAGACCCCGTGATGGCTGTCACTTCCACGTCCCCGCGCAGCAGCCCGGATGCGGCGAGCGGCAGCAGGGCGAGCTGTATGGCGGTGGCGAAGCAGCCCGGATTGGCGACTTTCTGCGCTCCGGCTATGCGCTCCCGCTGCAGCTCCGGCAGCCCGTAGACATAGCCGTCGCTCTCGTCGCGGTAGTCCTGCGCCAGGTCTATGACCTTGAGCCGCTCCGGCCGCTGATGGCTGCTCCAGAATTCGCCGCTCTTGCCGTGAGCCGAGCAGAGGAAGAGCACGTCAATGCCGCCCAGGTCAAATTCCGAGCAGAATTGCATCTCCGTGTCCCCATAGATGCCCTCGTGCACATCATAGAGCCGTTTGCCGGCATTGCTCTGAGAGTGTACAAAGGCGATGCGGGCGTAAGGGTGGTTGAGGAGCAGGCGCACCAGCTCTCCGCCGGTGTATCCGGCCCCTCCGATTATGCCGACGGACAGCGG
>CAZKVW010000001.1:54841-79346 GCA_964556285.1 uncultured Muribaculaceae bacterium | reverse complement strand
GCACCAGCTCTCCGCCGGTGTATCCGGCCCCTCCGATTATGCCGACGGACAGCGGCTCCTGGCGGCCCAGGCATTCCTGCCTGTCCTCCCCGCAAGCGGGTCCCCTCCCTTTTCGGGAGCCAATGCCGTCTGCAATGCCTGGGCCGCCAGGATTAGCCGCCAGAGCGTTCGGGATGTTGTTGTCGATTACAGGCATAAGCTGTTGCTTTAGTGGGGGGATTAGCGTTTTTCGTCCGGGTGGACGCTGTAATAGGCGCGAAGCGGGGTCGATGTGACCTTGATGAATCCCTTGGCGTCATCCGCAGTCCACGCGGTCGCGCTCTCGCCGTATTCGCCGAGCTTGTTGTGTACGAGGTCGTCGGGGCTGTCGCAGCCGACCGTGCTGAAGCTGTATGGGCGCAGCTCAAGGGTCACGGTGCCGTTGACATTGCGCTGGCTGCTCTCCAGCATGGCCTCTATGTCGGTCATCACCGGCTCCAGGTACTGGCTCTCATGCAGGAACATGCCGTACCAGCCGGCGACCTGGTCTTTCCAGTACTGCTGCCATTTGCTGAGTGTGAATTTCTCCAGGAACTTGTGCGCCCCTATGATGAGCATCGGGGCGGCGGCCTCAAATCCGACCCTCCCCTTGATGCCTATGATGGTGTCGCCGACATGCATGTCGCGGCCTATCCCGTAGGCGGAGCCGATTTCCTCCACGGCCTGTATCGCGGCAATTTTGTCGCCGTACTCCTTGCCGTTGACTGCAGACAGCTCCCCGTGCCGGAATCCTATGGACAGGATCTCAGAGCCGTGCCTGGTGACCTGCTTGAGGTACGCGCTCTCTGGCAGGCCCTGCCTGGAGTCCAGAATCTCGCCCCCGCAGATGGAAGTCCCCCAGATGCCTACGTTATAAGAGTATTTGAGGCGGGCGAAGTCAGCCTTGAAGCCGTGCGCGTTGAGATAGTCCACCTCCTCCTTGCGGGAGAGGTTGCGGTCACGGGTGAGGGTGATTATCTCCATCTGAGGGCACATCACCAGGAATGTCATGTCGAAGCGCACCTGGTCATTGCCGGCGCCGGTCGATCCGTGGGCGATGGCGTCCGCCCCTATCTTCTTGGCGTAGCGCGCTATCGCGATGGCCTGGAAGATGCGCTCGGAAGACACGGATATGGGATAGGTGCCGCCGCGCAGGACGTTGCCGAATATCATGTATTTGAGGCTCTTGCTGTAGTACTCCTGAGTGACGTCCAGGGTGACGTATTTGGCAGCGCCGAGCTTGTATGCGTTTTCCTCGTTGGCGCGCAGCTGCTCGGGGCTGAACCCGCCCGTGTTGGCGCATGCGGCATGGACTTCATAGCCCATTTCCCTGGCCAGGTACATTACTGTGTAGGACGTGTCCAGCCCTCCGCTGAACGCCACTACCACTTTTTTGCGCTTGTTGTTGTCCATATCTTCTGTCGTCTTGTTGTTCAACTCATTTCTCGTCCGGGTGATGTATCTCCAGATGCTCCTTGGGGTCATACAGCAGCCCGGTGCAGATGCACATCTTGTAGTCGTGCGACTTGAGGATGTCAAAATGGCGGCATCCCTCGCAGCCTTTCCAGAACTCGGGGTCGTCCGTCAGCTCGGAGAACGGCACCGGCCTGAAGCCGAACTCGTAGTTCATCTTCATCACCGCCGCTCCGGTGGTGATGGAGAATATCTTGGCGTCCGGGAACAGGGTGCGGGACAATATGAACGTCTGCTCCTTGATCCGCTTGGCGACCCCGAGCCCCCTGAACTTGTGCGCCACGATGAGCCCCGAGTTGGCGACGAAGCTCTTGCCTCCCCACGACTCTATGTAGGAGAATCCCGCGAACTGGCCGTCGTCCGTCAGCGCGATGACGGCCTTGCCCGCATCCATCTTCTCCATTATGTATTCCTTGGTGCGGTTGGCGATGCCGGTCTTGCGCTCCTTGGAGGAGAGCAGGATCTCGTCACAGACCTCCTGTGCATATTTTGTGTGGCTGTGGTCTGCCACTTTCACTTGTATGTTCACTTCTTTGTCTACCATGGTTGTTTACAGGCTACGAAGCCGCTAACGGCAAGACAAACCGGGATTGTCAATTGCTATCTGTTGTGGCGAAAATTCGTAAGATTGGCTGCGCTCGCTCTGCAGCTGTTGCGGAAGACGGATGACGTCCAGATGTCGCACGCCGAATTTTCCGGGTGGTGGGAGGCTTCTGCGCCTCCTATGTTCGCACTCGGGACGGCAATTGTATGTTGCTCGACTGTCTCATCGGAGGACAAAGATACTCCTTTTTGGGGATTTTTAAATAATTTATGAAAATGTTTCTGTCAAGTTTTGTTATTCCTTTGTCAGGGTCATCCTGGCCCATATACAAAAAAAGACAGCCCTTGGGAAAGCTGCCCTCGCGGCTGTTGACAGGTGCCGTACTCTGTAGGGACGGTCGGATTCGAACCGACGACCTCTTCAATGTGACTGAAGCGCTCTAAACCAGCTGAGCTACGCCCCTGTACCCGTTTTGGGATGCCAAAGGTACAACCTTATTTCTTATTTTCAAAATAAATCTTTGCCCCGGCATCCGCCACGCGTCACTGGCGGCGGGTCATGGCCTTGTCTGCCCGTCGCCCCTGATGACCCACTTGTATGTTGTCAGTTCCTTGAGCCCCATCGGGCCTCTGGCATGGAGCTTCTGGGTGCTGATGCCGATTTCCGCACCCAGCCCGAACTGCGCCCCGTCTGTGAAGGCGGTGGAGGCGTTGACATAGCAGCAGGCCGCGTCAACCTCGCGCAGAAAACGCTCCCCGGCCGGCTTGTCTTCGGTGATGATGGCTTCCGAGTGCTTGAGGCTGTACTTGCTGATGTATTGGAGCGCGTCGTCGAGGCTGTCCACTGTGACGGCTGCCATTTTGAGGGCGAGGTATTCCCGCCCGTAATCGTCAGGCGCGATATGGACGAGCAGGCTGCCGGGGTATTTGCCCTCAAGCGCGGCGAAAGCGCGAGTGTCGGCGTGGATTTCCACGCCCTTGCCTCCCAGAGGGGCGCACAGCTCCGCCAGGTCAGGCAGCCTGTCCTTGTGGATGAGCACACAGTCCAGGGCGTTGCAGACGCTCACGCGGCGCGTCTTGGCGTTGAGGATGATGTCCCTGCCTTTGGCGAGGTCGCCGGCCTTGTCGAAGTATGTGTGTACAACGCTGGCCCCGGTCTCTATGACCGGGATGCTGGACTTGTCCCTGACACTGTCAATCAGGCGCTTGGAGCCGCGCGGGATGAGCACGTCCACATAGCCTCTGGCCCGCATCAGCTCCTCGGCAGCCTCGTGGGTGTCCGGCAGCAGCTGGACGAGGTCTGGATTTAGTCCCGCATCCTCCATGGCGCGGTGTATGACGCGCACCAGCGCGGCGTTGCTCTCGTGTGCGTCCGAGCCGCCTTTGAGCACTACGGCATTGCCGGAGCGCAGACAGAGCGATGCGACATCGACCGTGACATTGGGCCGTGCCTCGTATATGCATCCGATGACTCCTATTGGCACACGTACCCGGGATATCCTCAGCCCGTTGGGGCGCACAGTCTCTTCTATGACTTCTCCGCACGGGGAGGGGAGGGAGGCCACTGTCCGGGTGTTCTCAGCGATGCCTTGGATACGGGCGCGATCCAGCAGCAGACGGTCATAGCGGAAGTCCGACGGGGCTATCTTGGCGGTGTCCTTGGCGTTGGCCTCCATGATAGCGTCCGCTCCGGCGGCAAGGGAGTCTGCGATGCCCCTGAGGGCATTCGCTGTCTGCTCCGGCGTCACTCTGGACAAGCCCGCAGCCGCGTCCCTGACGGCTGACAGCTGTCTTCTGACTGTATCTTCCATGCTTGTAATCACTGTTTTTCAATAAGCCTTCCCGCTACGTCCCGCACGGTCAACGGGGGTAGATATAGAGGTAGTCGTAATGGATGAGGGGCTTCTGCCTTGCAGCGAACGCCTGGCGTTGCGCGGTCTCCTTGTCCATGGCGGCCCGGCCCACGCCTATCGTGCGCCCGTCCGTCGAGACGACCAGCAGAATGTCGTCCTTTTTGAAGTCGCCAGCGAACTCGCGGACTCCGACAGGGAGCAGGCTGGATGCCCTGTCCGGATCCGTGAGCGCATCTTCCGCCCCTTTGTTGACCACCACCTTGGCGCTGGCGAAGCCCTCGGAGCTGGCTATCCATTTCTTGATGGCGCGCTTGTGCCCTCCGGCCTCGAAATGAGTGCGGCGCAGCTCCGGGTCGCCAGATTCCAGACGCACAATCACGTCCTCCGCAGCCCCGTTGGCTATATAGACCTCGATGCCTGCGGCGGCGGTCTTCTGCGCCGTGCGGCACTTGGTGATCATTCCGCCTCTGCCGAACCCGCTCTTGTCGGGCCTGACGAAGCGGGCGACGGACGCCCCTGCCGGCACTTCGCGGATGAGCCTCGCCCCTCCGTCTGCGGCGGAGCCGTTATAGACCCCATCCACGTTGCTGAGGATAAAGAGTTTCTGGCAGTCCATCATGGAAGCGATAAGCCCCGAAAGCTCGTCATTGTCCGTAAACATCAGCCCGGTGAGCGAGACGGTGTCGTTCTCATTGATGACCGGGATGACCGAGTTGTGCCAGAGCGTGCCTATGCAGTTCATCACGTTGAGGTAACGTGACCTTGAGCTGAGGTCCTGCTTGGTGAGCAGGACTTGGCCTATTTGAATGCCGTGCCCGCCGAAGAGCCTCTGGTACTCTCCGATGAGGGTGACCTGGCCCATGGAGGAGTACAGCTGCCGCTGCGCCACAGGGTCGAGGCTGCGTTCGCCGCGTATCATGCCGCGCCCTGCGGCTACCGCGCCTGACGAGACCAAGGCAATCTGGCAGCCGTCCCTGTGCAGCCTTGCGACCTGGGCCGCAATAGAGGCCATCCGGGCAGTGTCAAGCGCGCCGTCAGGGCCGGTGAGGACATTTGAGCCTATTTTGATTGCGATGCGTTCCAAGGCTTAATGTTCAGTAAATCCAAAATCACTTGACGGCGTCAAATGCGGCCATCATCCCTTCTATGACGGATCGTGTGAATCCGGCGCGTTCCATGGCGTTGACTCCGGCGATGGTGCTCCCGCCGGGGGTGCAGACACGGTCTATTTCCTCCTCGGGGTGCGACTTGCGGGAGAGTATGAGCTGGGCGGCTCCCTTGACAGTTTGCGCTGTCACTTGCGCGGCCGTCTCCGCGCTTATGCCCATCTGTATGGCGCTCTCTTGACATGCGCGGATGTAACGCAGGGCGAATGCCGTGCCGCACGAGGCGATGGCGGTCAGGGCCGGCATGCTGCGCTCATCCGTAACGCATGTCATCCCGAGGGCGGAGAATATGCGCTCCACAATGTCAATTTGCTGTTTGCTTGCCGACGGCCCGCCGGCGATGGCGGAGAAGCTCTCCCCGACTTCGGCTGCGGTGTTGGGCATGACGCGCACTATGGCGGGCTTGCCTCCGAGCATGGCGGCCAGACGTGCGATATCCACTCCGGAGACGATGGAGACGGCTATGGCCTCCGGCCGCAGCTGCTCCTTGAGGCCAGCGATGACTGCCTCAATCTGATATGGCTTGACCGCGAATATGACCACGTCCGCGTCCCGCACGGCTGCGGCATTGTCGGCTGTGGCGGCAAATCCCTCCGCAGCCCAGCTCTCCAGCGCTGCGGGTGTGCGTCTCGTGACAGTAATGTCCGAGGGCCGGGCCAGCCCTGCCCTGACGATGCCTCTGGCAATCGCCCCGCCCATATTGCCGCCTCCGATAACGGCGACTTTTCCAATTTCACTCATGTTTCCGGGTTTGTTGGCAATACACGCCAGGCTGCCTCCGCGGCCTCTTTGGGAAAGAGACGCCCGAGGCGCAGCTGACATGGGCGAATATACAACTAAAATCTGACATATTCACCCAGCCTCGAATCCGGCTTGCCAATCACACAAACAATCTTCGCCTCGTGAAAAATCATCCAATGCAAAGCATCTTCTGGTCTTGTGTCAAAACATCAGGTCGGCCTTGACATCTTTGTCAGCCTTCTTCGCCCGCATCGCGGGTGATGGTAATCCTGACAGGGCAGAAGGTGTTGCGGCGCAGGCCTTTGACGGGCACGGCCCATTGCCGGACAGCCCCGTCCACCTTGCCCTCCACCACCACTCTGGTGAAAGGGGAGCCGATACCCTCTGCGGCAGTGCCGTTGGGATACGCGAAGAGGCTCACCGAGGCCGTCCCGCCGTCCTTTATCCGGCCTATCCTCTGGCAGAGCATTCTTGGTACAGCGAGGCGCTGGAGGTCATTCTCCGACAGGTCGCCGCAGTTGAGTATCTCTGTGGGGACGGGGCTGCCGCCGTCCATGACGGCAGCCCTGCCGTTGACCCCAGTGAGAAACACCTGCACATCCTCCATCTCCAATCCCTTCCAACCCTCCACAAAACTGCATCTCAGGGATACCCCCAACTCGCACAGTACAGGTGTAAGCGTGACTGTGCAGCTCTTGTCCTTGCCGCACTCAAAACTCGTGACTCCAGACATGACCGGATACTCCGGATTGTCCAGAGCTATCAGTGACTCCACTTGTTCCAGGTCCTCCAGGGAGCGTATGCCGGCGACCGTCTCCTCGTCCATCTCCATGTTGGCTATTACCGCGACTGTCCGGCGCCCAGTCCCGGAGAGGATTGTGACCCCTCCCGAGATGTGCTCGCGGTTGAGCTGGTATGAGTCAATTGTCCCTCCGTTGCCGTCATTGAAAGTGAATACGTCCAGCCGCCTGACAAGCCACCATGAGGGCGCCTTGCTTGCCGTCCGCCCCAGTTCAATGTATAATGTCGCCGAGGAGCCCCGCTCTTGCGGCATGCCGTCCGTCTCCTCCAGGCCGCCGCACGAACAAACAAAGGCTGGAGCCGCAGTGACCAGTAAAAGTATGGGCAGAACGCCCTCCCGGACCAAACGGGCAGCAAGCAATAAGAATGATGTATGGCTCCAGCCTTTGCACATAGTTATAAAGGACGGCCGCCGGGATGCCGGGCCTTGCGCTCATGCGAAGGCGCCCGGGGCCTGTGGCCGGAAGCAAATATAGGGCGTCAAAAGGCCGCTCTCGCAAATCATAAAAAACATTCCTGATATTTTTACGATTCTTTGCATGACAAAAAAACCACCCCGTCAAAGGAGTGGTTTTTCAAAAAAATGTTATGCTTTTTTTATCCTCCGAAGTTGTCGTAGAGGATGCTTGCGGGATCCACGCCCAAGCTGTCAAGCAGCTTGTTGACCGAGGCGACCATCATGGGCGGGCCGCACATGAAGTACTTGATGTCCTCCGGGGCGTCGTGGTCCTTGAGATAGGTCTCGTACATGACGTTGTGCACAAATCCGGGCTTGTAGGCGACTCCGGCGGCATCCGCTGCCGGATCCGGACGGTCAAGCGCCAGCTGGAACTTGAAGTTGGGGAACTCCCTCTCCAGCTCGGCGAAATCCTCAAGATAGAACGCCTCCACCAGGGCTCTGGCCCCGTAGAAGAAGTGCACTTTGCGCTTGGTCTTGAGCGTCTTGAACAGGTGCATGATGTGGGAACGGAGCGGGGCCATGCCGGCGCCTCCGCCTACAAACACGTACTCGATGTCCTCAGGGTCATTCTCGGGGAGGAGGAACTCTCCGTAAGGGCCGCTGATGGTGACTTTGTCGCCAGGCTTGCGCGTAAACACGTAAGAGGACGCTATGCCGGGGTTGACCGGCAGCAGCTTGAATCCCTGGTCCCTCGGCACGCTCTTGTCAAAAGGCGGGGTCGCGATGCGGACATTGAGCTTGATGACACCTTTCTCGGCAGGGTAGGAGGCCATGGAGTACGCCCTCATCGTGGGCTCGGTGTTGGAGGCATGCAGGGCGAAGAAGCCGTACTTGTCCCAGTCGCCCCTGTACTCGGGCGCGACATCGATGTCCTTGAAATCTACCTCGTATTTGGGGATGTCAATCTGGATGTATTCCCCGGACTTGAACTCCAGATGCTCGCCCTCGGGGAGCTTGACGATGAACTCCTTGATGAATGTCGCCACATTCTTGTTGGAGATGACTTCGCATTCGAGCTTCTTGACGGACAGGGCTGATTCGGCCACCCCTATTTTGAGGTTTTCTTTGACCTTGACCTGGCAGCCGAGCCTCCAGCCGTCCTTTATCTGCTTGCGGTTGAAGAAGCCAGTCTCCGTGGGCAGGATGCTGCCTCCGCCGTCAAAGACCTGCACCTTGCACTGGCCGCAATTGGCCTTGCCGCCGCAGGCGCTGGGCAGGAATATCTTCTGGTCAGCCAGCGTGTTCATCAGAGTGCCGCCGGGCGTGACTTCGAGCAGTTTCTTGCCGTTGTTGATATCGATGCTGACCGTCCCGGAGGGCGTCAGCTTGACCTTGATGATCAGGAGTATCGCCACCAATATGAGGATGACAATGACCATGATCGCCATTGATGAAATGATTGTAACGCTCATATTGTCCCGATATTTAGAGTGATATCCCCATAAAGGCCATGAACGCGATGCCCATCAGGCCTACGGTGATGAACGTGATGCCTATGCCCTTGAGCCCAGCGGGCACATTGGAGTAGGACAGTTTCTCGCGGATGGCCGCGAGGGTGACGATGGCCAGATACCAGCCCACGCCGCTGCCGAGGGCATAGACCGTCGCCTCTCCGACATTGACGAAATCCCTCTGCTGCATGAACAGCGCGGCTCCGAGAATCGCGCAGTTGACAGCAATCAGCGGCAGGTATATGCCCAGCGAGGAATAGAGGTTCGGGAGAAACTTCTCCACGACCATTTCCACGACTTGGGTGATTGCGGCGATGACCGCTATGAAGAGGATGTAGCTCAGGAAGCTCAAGTCCACGTCGGCAAAGCCCTCGCCCAGCCAGGAGAGCGCCCCGGGCTGGAGCACGTAGCGGTTGAGCAGGTAGTTGACGGGCAGGGTGATGAGCAGCACGAATATGACCGCCAGGCCAAGGCCGTTTGCCGTTTTGACATTTTTGGATACCGCCAGGTATGAACACATACCGAGGAAGTACGCAAAAATCATATTGTCAACAAAAATTGACTTTACGAACAAGCTGATGTATTCCATTTCCGATGTGTGTTACAGGTTATTTCTCCTGGAGGTCCTTTTGGATGCTGCGCTGAACCCAGATCACGCATCCGAGGAGGATGAGAGCCATGGGAGGCAGTATCACGAGCCCGTTGTTGACATATCCTAATGCGGACAGGACAGGGTGCCCGAAGAGCGTGCCGCTGCCCAGAAGCTCGCGGAAGAACGCCACAATGACGAGAATCAGCCCATATCCGAGGCCGTTGCCGAGGCCGTCCACCAGCGAGGCCAGAGGCTTGTTGCCGAGCGCGAAGGCCTCAATGCGTCCCATGACGATGCAGTTGGTGATGATGAGCCCGATGTACACGGACAGCTGCTTGTCTATAGAGTAGGCGTATGCCTTGAGGAACTGGTCTACAAGGATGACCATCAGCGCGACCACCACCAGCTGGATGATGATGCGCACCCTGTTGGGAATGGTGTTGCGCAGCAGCGACACAACGAAGCTGCTGAGCCCGGTCACGGCTATGACGGACAGGGCCATCACGCAAGCCCCCTTAAGCTCTACCGTGACGGCAAGCGAGGAGCAGATGCCGAGCACGAGGACAGTCACAGGGTTGCCCTTGAGTATCGGCTCGAGGAATGTTTTCTTGAGATTATTCATTGATATTGCCCTCCTCCACATTATCATCCGAAGACTGCAAGAAAGCCTTGTAGGCCTCTGTCCAGATGTCGATAGCTTCCCCCAGGCCGTTGCTTGTCATGGTCGCGCCTGATATGGCGTCCACAGCGTTGGCCTTGTCTTTGGGAGCTCCGCCCTTGACGATGCTGAACGGCTTGTCATCGCTGAAGTCCACCTGCTTGCCGGCAAACTGCCCCCTGAACGAGGGGTCGTCCTTGATCTTGCCGCCGAGGCCGGGAGTCTCGGACGAATGGTCAAAGTACGCGCCCTTAATCGTCTTGCGGTCACTTTCAAAGGCCAGGTAGCCCCACACGGGCCCCCAGAGCCCGGCTCCATATACAGGGATGACCACTGTGCCGTCCTTGAACATGTACACCGGCAATGACGCTGGCGATCCGCCCTTGATGTTGTAGTTCTGCGCTTTGAGCTCGGACACGTCGGCCACTTGGGCGTCGGAGATGTCCAATGAGCCGTCAGATTTGCCGTCTGTGGAGACGAGCAGGGCTTCTGACGCGTTTTCCTTGTAGAAGGCGAGAGTGGCGCTGTTGCCGATTTCAGACCAATGGCTCTTCTCGCCAAACTGCGCCGCAGTGAGAATCTGGCTCACGGTCTCCGCCTTTTCGTTGGCCTCCTGCTTGGACTTGAGGGACTGCGAGACGAACGCCAGGATGACGGCTACCAGCACACACACCAGCGTGGTGTATATGACCGTATATGCGTTACTGTTGGTATTCATGGCTTATGCTATACTTTTTCTTGCCTTGCGCGAGAGGTGCACGGACACCACGCAATAGTCGATGAGCGGCGCGAACGTGTTGCCGAGCAGGATCGCCAGCATCATGCCTTCCATATATCCGGGGTTGAACAGCCGCACTATGACGCAAATCGCCCCGATGAGGAATCCGTAGATCCATTTGCCGGTCTCGGTCTGCGCGGAGGTCACGGGGTCTGTTGCCATGAACACGGCCCCGAACGCGAACCCGCCCATCACGAGGTGATACCAGCAGGGAATGTCGCTGGCTCCGGTGATATTGGCCAGGCCTCCCACGAACAGTGCGCCGATTACGGAGGAGAGCATCACTTTCCAGCTGCCGATGCCTGTCCAGATGAGGATAAGCGCTCCTATCAGGATTGCGACCACGCTGGTCTCTCCGACCGAGCCTGGCACTGTGCCGAGGAACATGTCCCAGAATCCGGTCCCGTACTGGACGGCGGCGTTGTTGAGCGCGTCAAAGCCCTCGTTCGCAAATGACAGTGGAGTGGCCCCTGTAGCCCCGTCCACAAGAGACTCCCCGTGGCGCAGCGCAATCCAGGTCTCCGAACCGGACATGGAGCTGGGGTAAGAGAAGAAGAGAAACGCTCGAGCGAGCAGGGCAGGGTTCCAGATGTTCATGCCTGTGCCGCCGAACACTTCCTTACCGAATATGACGGCGAAAGCCACGGCTATGGCGAGCATCCACAGCGGGACGTCCACCGGGACAATCAGGGGGATGAGCATGCCGGACATCAGATAGCCTTCATTTACTTCCTCGTGCCGTATCTGTGCCGAGGCGAACTCTATGGCGAGCCCCACCACATAGGATACGATGTACAGGGGGAGGACTTTGAGGAATCCGAACCAGAAATCAGCCCAGAAATGCGGCTGTGCGCCTATGGCGAGCGAATGCTGGTATCCGGTGTTCCACATCCCGAACAGGGCTGCCGGAATGACCGCCACCACGGCGACAATCATTATGCGCTTGATGTCCACTGCGTCCCTGACATGCGAGCCTTTGACGGACACCGTCCCGGGCACCTTGAGGAATGTCTGGAAAGCATCAACGGTCGAGTGAAGCCAGTACAGCTTGCCGCCTTTTTCAAATGCTTTGTTCATGTTCTTTATGCCATTTCTTTGAGCATCAGGTCAATGCCGCTGGCGATGATGCTCTGGATATAATTCTTGCTCGGGTCGATGTACTCGCAGACGGCGAAGTCCTCGGGCAGCACCTCGTAGATGCCGTAGCGCTCCATCTTGTCTATGTCCCCGGCAAGGCACGCCTTGATGAGGTACATGGGGTAGATGTCCATGGGGAGGACCTTGGCGTAGTAGCCGTCCGGCATGACGAACGCCCTCATGCCTCCGTGGAGATTGGTGTCCATGTCATACTTGCGCTCTCCGGTCAGAGGCTTCAGGCACCAGTTGAAATAGGTGTGGTCGCTGCTGTACTGGTTGAGCCGCAGCGGCCTCGCCCAGCCGAGAATCTCCTCCTCGTGGCCTTCCTTGATGAGAGTGACCTGGTTGTCAAACCAGCCGAGATAGCCGTCCCTCCCGACATTCCTGCCGGAAAGGGCATCCCCGCTGATGACCCTTATCTGGTCCTCGGAGTTGCCTATGTACGGCGCAAGCTCGCTCATGGGCATGCCCGGCACGGTCTCTATGTAGGACGGCTCTATGGCTGCCGGCCCGGTGACGGCGACTTTGCGCGTGAGTTCGAGCCGCTTGTGGCGGAAGAGCTTGCCTACGGCTATGAGCAGGGCGGGGCTGATTGTCCACACGACATCGCCCTTGCGTATAGGGGAGATGTGGCTGATCTGCACGCCCACATTGCCCGCTGGATGCTTGCCGGTGAAGAGACAGACCTGTGCGCCAGACAGCTGGGCAAACTTGCCGGGGCGTTTGCCGCAGACCCCCACGTGCACGGGGGCTATCTTGGCGAGCGCGTCTATGCCGGTCTGCAAAGCGTCCAAGTCCGCTCCGTAAGCGAACTCGGAGTCCGGGGCGAGCGGCGCGGTGGAGAAAACGGATACAAAAATGCCCTTCGGCTGTGCGGAGGGATCCGCCACCACGCCGTAGGGCCTTTGGACAAGGGAGAGCCAAAGCCCGCTGCGGAGCAGGAGATTCTTGACCCCCTGCGCGTCCGTCGCGTCGAGATTCTCCACCTTGAGGTCCGCATGCTCCTGTCTCGCGTCTGCTTCCACGAGCACGGCGAGCAGCTTCCTCTTTTCGCCTCTGACTATCGATTTCACCGTCCCGCTGACAGGAGATGTCACGAGGATGTCAGGAGTCCGCTTGTCGGACATGACAGGCGACCCTGCCAGCACCCTGTCTCCCTCCTTGACGAGCAGCCTGGGAGTCAGCCCTTTGAAGCTCTCCGGCTCTATGGCGACGATATCCGGCGTCACCAGCCTCGAGACGACGGGAGACGCCGCGCCGCTGATGGGCACGTCCAACCCCCTTTTCAGATTGATGTTGGTTGACATTATAGTTTGTTAGTTACTGATGACCATAAACCTTCCAAATCGGCCCCAGCCGATGTGGCCTCACACAACGCGCCGCGAATTTAATCATTTTTTGCGGGAAAGTCGCAATGCTATGCGGCTTTCATCTTGGCATATTTGAGCAATATGACCTTGTCGCCGTACCTGTCGAACGAGATTTCGGCCTTGCATTCGGGATGCGTCCCGCTTATGCTCTTGATGAGGCCGGGGCCGAAGCGGTTGTGCACAATCCGCTGTCCGGCGCGGAATGACTCCATCGGATCCGGGACGAAGGCGGGGTCTGCGGGCGGCGGAGTCCCTCCTGGCCTGGAGAACGCGGGACGTTGCGCCCCCAATCCGGAGCCGCCCCTGCCGAAGGCTCTCTCCCTGAGGTCTGAATGCTTGCGAGGCTCGTACCTCACTTCGGAGGACCTTGCGTAATCTTCGCCAGGATGGCGGCGCCGGCCTTCCTGCCATTCGCGGGACGGGCCGTATGCTCCCCGCTGTCCGAACGGGCCTCCTCCCGGGCGTCCCGTCCCGAATCGTCTTGCCCCTGCAAAACTCCCTTGGCCGTACCCTCCCGCGAAGCCTCCGTACTCCCCGTCATCGGAGTCGTTCAGGGGATTCTCGATGAAACGGCTGTCAATCTCCCGGATAAAGCGGCTCGGCGGATTGGAAGAATGCTGCCCGTTGCGCATCCTCGTCTGCGCGTAGGAGATCTCAACGTCCCGTCCCGCCCGCGTGAGAGCCACATAGAACAGCCTCCGCTCCTCCTCTATGTCTGCGGGCGAGGCCATCATCCCCCCGCTCGGGAACAGGTTTTCCTCCATTCCAGTGACGAACACGTAGGGGAACTCCAGCCCTTTTGCGGAATGCACCGTCATCAGGGCGACCTTGTTGTTGCCGTCCTCCTCGTCTTCCTCCACGTCCGCGTTGCTGAGCAGTGCAGCGTTCTCAAGGAACTCGTCCAGCGTCACAGGAGGCAGGGCGCCTCCGTCCTCGTCCTCCATCTCCTCCTGCATCTCCTTGTGCCTGTCCTCTACGAATGATGTGACGGAGTTGAGCAGCTCCTCGATGTTGGCGAAGCGGGACTGCCCCTCCACGCTGTTGTCGCTCTTGTAGTGCTCGTACAGCGACTGGGAGTCCGGCGTGTGCGCGAGAGCTATTTTGAGGGCTGCCTCATCGGCCTCCGTCCGGGGAATCCCGGCGGAGAGCCTCTCAATCATATCGCAGAAAGAGCGGATTTTCCTTACAGCGGCGTCGCGCAGCCCTGCCTTGGACAGCGTCTCGTCCGAGGAGGCCGCTTTGAAGAGGCTCACCCCCGCAGCCCTGGCTGCTGACTCCAAGGCAGTCATGCTGGTCTCGCCGATGCCCCGCGCCGGCTTGTTGACGATGCGCTTGAACGACTCGTCGTCCCCAGTGTTGACCGCAAGCTTGAAATACGCCATCAGGTCCTTGACCTCCGCCCTGTCATAGAAAGCGTTGCCGGAATATATAATATAGGGGATGTTGCGTGTGCGCAGCGCCTCTTCCAGCGCTCTGGACTGGGCGTTCGTCCTGTACAGGATGGCGAAATCACGGTATGCGGCCGAGTCCTTGCGCATGCGCTCCATCAGTTCGCTCACCACCAGCAGCGCCTCCTCACGCTCCGTGTACGCCTTGATCAGGCGGATACGCTCGCCCTGGTCACCCTCGGAGAAGCATTCTTTGGGGATGCGCCCCTCGTTGTGCGCGATTAGGGAATTGGCGGCCTCCACAATGGTGCGTGTGGAGCGGTAGTTGCGCTCCAGGCGGAATGTCCGGCAGTCAGGGTAGTCCTTCTTGAAGTTGAGGATATTCTCAATCTTGGCTCCCCTGAACGCGTATATCGACTGCGAGTCGTCCCCGACGACGCAGATGTTGCGGTGGCGCGCCGCCAGTTTGCGCAGGATGAGGTACTGGGAGTAGTTGGTGTCCTGGTACTCGTCCACCATGATGTAGTCGTAGCGCGAGGATATGCTTTCCAAGGCCTCGGGAGAGTCCCGCAGCAGGATGTTCATATTGAGGAGAATGTCGTCGAAGTCCATCACCCCGGACTCCTTGCAGCGCCTGGCATACAGGCTGTACACGTCGCAAAGCCTGGGACGCTTGCTCCTGGTGTCGCTGGCCAGCGCCTGGGGGTTGTTGCGGTACGCCTCGGCCGTGACAAGGTTGTTTTTGGCCATGGAGATGCGTGAGAGTATCTCGCGGGGCTTGTATGTCTTGTCGTCCAGTCCGAGCTCCTTGATGCAGGCCTTGACCGCGCTGGTCGAGTCCCCCTGGTCGTAGATGGTGAAATTGCCCGGGTAGCCGATCTGCTCATGCCATTCCCTCAGGAAACGGATGAACACGGAGTGGAATGTGCCCATGCACAGCATCCTCGCCTTGCGCTCTCCCACCATCGCGGCTATTCGCCCTTTCATCTCCGCAGCGGCCTTCTTGGTGAATGTCAACGCCATCACCCTCTCCGACGGGACTCCCTGGGCCAGAATGTTGGCCACACGGCAGGTAAGCGTCCTCGTCTTGCCCGAGCCGGCTCCCGCAACTATGAGCACAGGTCCCTGCGTACATTCTACAGCGGCCCTCTGCTCGCTGTTCAACCCCTCCAAGATAGCTTCTGTCCCGTTTGTCATCTCAAAATCTCAATCACAAGTGCATTTCTGGTTCTTTGCGGGCGCGCCGCGAAAACGTTGGCGAAGTTAGGAAAAATTGCGTACCTTTGGGCGTTTTAATTTCGAAACATTACATGCATTTATGAGATACGGACTGTTATCTTCGGCAGCGGTCATTGCTCTGGCGGTATCGTGCGCGACTCCCAAGGAGGTAGCCTATTTCCAGAATGCCGATGACCCCTCGCTCCAATACAGCGTACCGTCTACAGGCGCCATCACCCTCCGTCCGGAGGACAAGATAGGCATTGTGGTCAACACGCGCGACCCGCAGCTTACCACTCTTTTCAACCTCCCATACATAGCCAACCGGGTCGGTTCCACAATGGATGCCAGGTCTGCCGGCAACAACAGCACCGGCATCCTCGGCTACACCGTGGACAGCGGCGGGGACATTGACTTCCCGATAGTCGGCAAGCTGCATGTCGCCGGGCTTCAGCGCAGCGAGGTGGCAGAACTTGTCAAGAACGCCCTGGTGGAGCAGGACCTTGTCAAGGACCCGGTCGTCACCGTGGAGTTCATGAACCTCACATATTCGGTGCTTGGCGAAGTCAACAACCCGGGACGCTATTCCATTGAGAAAGACCGTGTCACCGTGCTCGATGCCATCAGCGCGGCCGGTGACCTGTCCATCTACGGGCGGCGAGACAACGTGCTCGTCGTGCGCACCATGGAGGGAGGGGAGCAGAGCCGCTATTACCTCGACCTGACCAGGATTGACAACGTCATGGAGTCGCCGGCATATTACCTCCAGCAGGGGGACGTCGTGTATGTCACCCCCAACGAGATGCGCATCAGGCAGTCCACTGTCAACGGCAATAACGTGCGCTCCACGTCATTGTGGATCAGCCTCGCGTCGCTTGCGGCCACCATCACATCCACTGTCGCGGTCTTAATTCGAGTCAAATAGTCATGGACAACATACAGCAGAGCAACAACGTTCAGGAGCAGCCGGTGCAGGAGGCAGGAGTCAACATCAAGGATCTCTTTGAGAAATGCCTGTACCGCTGGTGGTGGTTTGTCATATCCGTGGGAGTGTGCCTGTTGCTGGGCGCGCTGCATGTGCTTCGTACCCAGCCTACTTGGACGCGCAGCGCGACCCTTGTCATCAAGGCCGACCAGAGGCGCACAGTCAGCAGCTCTTCGGACGTGATTGCGGAGTTCGGGGGGATGCGCACTAGCTCCAAGACCGTCAATGAGGTCAAGGCGTTCCAGGCGGTGTCCATCATGCAGGAGGTGGTAAAGCGCCTGCATCTGGACATGAACTACTCGTATGAGGGCCGTTTCCACAAGGCCGTCCTGTACGGCTCCAATCTCCCGTTCGTCGTTACCCCCGTCGGCATCAAGGACGGGGACGCCTTTGACTTCGACATGGACATTTCCGGGGCTCCGGACTCCTTGCGCATCTTCAATGTGGTTACGTACGACCACGGCAAGAAAGTCAAGCACAAGGGATACAGCCTCATAGTCCCGATCGCGGATACGGTGGAGACCGTGGCCGGCAAGATGTGCATAACGCCATCGCTGACGTTCGGGCTGGAGAACGACATCCCCTATGCCGTGATGCATGTTGCCCGACGGGGCCTGCAAGGGACCACTATGGCCTATGCGCACAGGCTCAACGTCGCGCTTGAGGACAAGCTCTCGGACGTGATACGTCTGAGCATCACCGACAGCAACATCTCCCGTGCGGAGGACGTCATCAACTCGGTCATTGCCGTGTACAACGAGAAATGGATATCCGACAAGAACCAGGTGACCATCAGCACGTCGCTCTTCATCAATGACCGTCTCGCCGTCATAGAGAAAGAGCTCTCCGGCGTGGAGGACAACATCTCCAAGTACAAGAGCCAGAACCTGCTCCCCGATGTAGCGGCCACGACCCAGATAGACCTCTCCAACGCCAATGAGCTGAACGCCCAGATACAGAAGCTCAACAGCCAGCTGTACATGACAAGGCATATAGCCCATTACCTGTCGAGCTCGTCTGACAAGTACCAGATGATCCCCGCCAACTCCGGCATGGAGAACCCTGACATCTCCGCGCAGATAGCCAAGTACAATGAGACGCTGATCAACTACAACACCATCGTCTCCAACTCGAGCGCGACCAACCCCATAGCGCTGGATCTGGACAGCCAGCTGTCCAACATGCGGGAGGCTATAATCAGCTCACTGGACAACCACATCCTGTCCCTCAACACGCAGATTGAGATCTTGCAGGACAACCTCAAGCGCACCGACAGCCGCATTGCGCAGAGCCCGACCCAGGCCAAGTTCCTGCTGTCGGAGCAGCGCCAGCAGGCCGTCAAGGAGTCTATATACCTCTACCTCTTGCAGAAACGCGAGGAGAACGAGCTGGGCCAGGCGTTCACGGCCTACAACACCCGCATCCTTGACCCTCCTACAGGGTCGAACGCGCCGGTGTCTCCCAAGCGCAACCAGATACTCCTGCTCGCCTTGCTCATCGGGCTTGTGATTCCTCTCGGCATCATCTACGTGATGGAGATGTTCAATACCAAGCTGCGCGGCCGCGCAGACCTCAAGGGCTTGAGCATACCCCTATTCGGGGAGCTGCCGCTGGCCGTTTCCAGTTCCCGAGAGAAATCAGCCACCGAGCGCACTTCGAGGAGGACGCACAAGATCGTGGTGGAGCAGGGCAACCGCAACGCCATCAATGAGGCGTTCAGAGTCCTGCGCACCAACATCGAGTTCGTGACCAAGGACAAGACCAAGAACGTGTTCATGTTCACCTCGTTCAACCCGTCGAGCGGCAAGTCCTTTGTGACCATAAATACCGCTGTCGCTCTTGCTGTCAAGGGCAAGCGTGTGCTTGTGATTGACTGCGACATGCGCAACGCCTCGTCATCGGCTCTCGTGGGCAGCCCCTCCACCGGGCTCAGCTCATATCTCAACGGTCATGTGGACGATGCGGACAGCGTTATTGTCAAGAATGCCGGCGGGCTGTCCATTGACATGATTCCAGTCGGCGTGGTGCCCCCCAACCCCTCCGAGCTGGCGTCCGACCCGAGGTTGCCGGCATTGCTGGATCATGTCCGGCCTCTGTATGACTATGTGTTCATCGACTGCCCTCCTGTGGATCTGGTCGCGGACACGCAGATAGTGTCCAAGTATGTGGACAGGACCATATTTGTGGTGCGTGTGGGCATATTCGAGAGGAGCATGCTTCCGGAGCTTGAGAACATATACAGGCAGGGACGCTTCAACAACATGTGCCTCGTGCTCAACGGCACCATGTCAGCCGGCCACTACGGCAGCCGCTACGGCTATCATTACGGGTACAAAAAGGGCTACTTGAGCTATGCTCACCAGTATGGCGTGGAGCCGAAGAGAGGGTTCAGGCTCTTCTCCCAGCACAGGCCGGGCCGCTGGGTGCACGACACTCGGGGCAAGGGCGGGAAGTGACGCCCTTCCCAAGCTTGGATGATGACGGAAGCGGGGCTATTGCAGCTCCGCTTCCGTTATGTTTTGCAGCCCGGGGATGCCGTAGTAGGACGCCACCACGTCTCCCTTGAGCCAGACCTTGCGTCCGAGATTGTCCGGGTTGTCCACGAGGTTGAGCTCGCTGCGGATCTCTCCCGCCGGTATCTGCACGGAGAGGCAGGCCTCCTTGTCGGTGACGCTTGACTTGGAGGCTATGGCCATGTTGGTCCGGTACTTGAACGGCGGCTCGAACGACGCGCCCGCTGATGTCAGGTCACCCCCGACAATGTAGCCGTACACCCACACTCCTGTCTTGCCGATGCAAGACTTGGCCTCGCTGACGCTGAGCGCGTCGCTCTTGGAGGCCCCGCCGCTGTTGCCCCCTCCTATGGTGCAGTCCGCGCTTGTCCAGTTGCGGCTGGTGTCCACCTGGATGTGCAGCCCGGACGACGAGGAAGAGCTGGAGGACTGGCTCACCATGATGTGCAGGGTGAGTATTTCCTGCGCGGCGAGAGACCTTGTGAGCAGCGTCTTGTCGGTGCCGCCCTCGGACATGATGAGGGAGACATTCCCCGGATTGAAATATGCTATGCGCCTCTCCGTATAGCTGTAGAGCACTTTGCCGTCCGCTGACTTGAGCAGCAGCGATGCCCCGGGACAGCTGGTCAGGAAGCCGGAGTCGATGGACAGCCGGACTCCGGCGTTGAGCTGGCGGCACAGCAGCTGCACGTTGGCTGGAGTCCCCGAGCTGACCTTGACCGTCTGCTTGTCCCCGTATTGGGGGCTGTCCCATGCGGGAGCTTTGAACTCGCATGACGCGACACTGACGGTATATGTCCCTGCGGAGGCCAGGATGGACAGCGGCGCTGCCCCGTAGGCGCCGCTGTAGACGGCAGCTCCCTTGGAGTTGGTGACGGTGAGGATGAAGTCGTTGGTGTCGGGGATGTCCGCGAGAGCCTTGGTCTGCATGTACATCTCACGCTCAAATCCCAGGACTATCTCGCCCTGCGCCTTGTCGCTGTCGGCAGGGGAGAAGAAGTCGCTGCACGAGCAGCAGATGGTAAGGAGTGCCGCAAAGGCGGCGGATGGATGAAGCTTTCTCATAATCTATAGAGTTGTTGTGTTTTTGTGCCGCAATATAGCAAAGGCGCTCCGCACCCGGCCTCAAAAACGTAAAAACTTTTTGGAATAATAATTTGACGCTTTGTTTGTGCCGCCTGTGACGAAAAGCGGCCGGAACGGGTCCGGCACAGAGATGGGTACGCCATAAAAATTCACGCCCCTTCGCATCACTGCGTAGGGGGCGCTACTTAACCTAAACTTAAACTATGAAAAACTTCAGTGCAAATATACGATTTTATTTTGTAAAACAACCCTCCGGAGATGTTTTGTTGCCTTTTTTCTCTTTTTTATGTCTAACTTCGCTGTCACAACCATACCAGCGGTCTATCCATGCCAACAATCAGAACCAAGTACATATCCGCCGTTCTCGCCGTGCTGTGCCTGTCGGCGGGCGCTCCTGCCCTCGCGCGGCAGGATGACTCCAAAAGCGGCTCAAATGGTGTCGCCTACCTCGTGGCCAACGCCCATCTGGACACGCAGTGGAACTGGACTGTTCGCACCACCATCCGGGAGTACCTCCTGAGCACGGTGACACAGAATCTCTGGCTGCTCGACACATACCCTGACTATGTATTCAACTTTGAGGGCGCGCAGCGTTACAGCTGGATAAAGGAGTACTATCCGGAGCTGTTCGCCCGTGTCAAGGAATACGCCGCGCTCGGGAGATGGCATGTGGCCGGTTCCAGCTGGGACGCCAATGAGACGGTGATATGCTCTCCGGAATCATTCATCCGCAATATCACGCTCGGGCAGACCTGGTTTCGTGAGGAGCTGGGCGTGGAGGGAACGGACGTGTTCCTGCCTGACTGCTTCGGATTCTCTTATGACCTGCCGACGCTTGCAGCCCACTGCGGGCTCATCGGATTCTCCTCGCAGAAGCTCGGCTGGCGCATCAACCCGTTCTATGAGGACGGCACCAACCGGGGGCGCGTGCCGTTCAACGTCGGCGTGTGGCAGGGGATTGACGGCAGCCGCATCATGTTCGCGCACGGCTTTGGCTACGGGACGGAGTGGAAAGAGTCGCGTGACCTCGCGAACGGCGGCGGCATGCAGAGGCTGATAGCCCAGAGCAAGGGCGTGGGGGCAGTATACCATTATTATGGGGTCGGGGACAAAGGGGGATCGCCGACTGTGGGATCGGTCGCAGCGGTGCAACGCTCCGTGCATGAGGACGGCAAGGTGCGGATTGTGAGCGCGGAGAGCGACAGGATGTACAAGGATTTCCAGCCCCTGTCCGCGCATCCCGAGCTGCCGGTCTATGACGGCGAGCTGCTGATGGACGCGCACGGCAACGGCTGCTACACCTCACAGGCTGCGATGAAGCTGTACAACCGCCAGAACGAGACTCTCGGAGACGCTGCGGAGCGTCTTTCCTGCGCCGCAGAATGGATGGGGGCTGCAAGGTACCCGTCCAGTGCCATGACGGAGAGCTGGCGGCGCATGATATGGCATCAGTTCCATGACGACCTGACCGGGACTTCCATCCCGGAGGCCTACGCCATCTCGTGGAATGATGAGCTTCTTTCGCTCAAGCAGTTTTCGCAGACACTCACAAACGCGGTCTCGGGCATTGTCTCGCGGATGGACACGAGAGTCAAGGGAGTCCCGGTCGTGGTCTGCAACAGCCGCGCTGCCGGGTGCGTCGGCATAGCCGATGTGCGGCTTGAAAGTGACGCTCCCGCCGCAGTGTATGACCCCACGGGGCGCAAGACGCTCTCGCAGGTGGTTGAGCGCAGGGACGGCAGACATCTCCTGTTTGACACGCGATTTGACGGGGCCGGTCTTGGGGTGTATTCCCTGCGGGGCCGTGCATCATCTGACAGGCGCGGGACGGGCGAGAGGGCTGTCAAGTCATTCGGAAACTCGGTGTACACCGTGACTTTTGACGAGGCGGGGGATATTTGTTCGCTCGTAGACAAGCGCAGCGGCAAGGAGCTGGTCGCTTCTGGACAGGCCGTAGGGCTGGTGATGTTCAGCCCTTCCCGGTCGGAGGTATGGCCGGCCTGGGAAATCACTTGGAAGACAATCCAGAGCGAGCCTGTCAGAATCACGGATGATGTGGAAGTCGTCCTTGTAGAGGACGGCCCCCTGTGCAGGACGGTCAGGGTGTCAAAGCGGTTCGGGGAGTCGCGGATCGTGCAGTATGTCACCCTCTATGAGGGCTCTTGCGCCGACAGGGTGGACTTCCGTTGCGAGGTGGACTGGAGGAGCGCTGACGCGCTGCTCAAGGCGGATTTCCCCTTGGGGGTATCCAACCCTTTTGCCACTTATGACATCGGTCTTGGCAGCGTCAGGCGCGACGGCAACACTCCCAACAAGTATGAGGTCTATGCGCACGAATGGGCGGACTTGACAGACGCGGACGGCAGCTATGGAGTCACGGTGATGAATTTCAGCAAATATGGCTGGGACAAGCCTGCGGACAACCGCTTGAGGCTGTCCCTGCTGTACAGCCCGTCAACCAACGAGTTGACTTATCCTTACCAGACGTATCAGGATTTCGGCTGGCACACTTTCACGTACAGCATTCGCGGTCATGCCGGAGGGCTGGACAGGGCCGAGGTCTCCAAAGCAGCTGACGCTTTCAACAATCCTCCGCTCGCATTCTGCGTTGACGGCAAGCATGAGGGGAGCCTTGGGAGGAAGTACACTTTCTTGTCTTCGGACAACGGCGCTGTCCGGGTAAGCGCCCTCAAAAAGGCGGAGGCCTCCGACTGCTATGTGGTGCGTGTGTTTGAGACGGGCGGGGAGAGCGTCCAGCGGGCGAGGCTGACATTCGCTCATCCGATTGCCGCTGCTTGGACAGCGGACGGGACGGAGGTCAGGACAGGGGAAGCCGCATTCTCGGGGAGCTCACTTGATGTGGAAGCAGGCCCGTTCGGAGTCAGGACTTATCTCCTGTCGTTTGACGTGCCGGAGTGCGCCGTCCCCGATGCCGTGCAGTTGGACTTGCCATACGACAGGCGGTGCTTCAGCTTCAACGGGATGCGCAGTGCGGCTGATTTCAGCGCGGGATATTCATATGCGGCGGAGCTGCTGCCTGACGGCGGCATAGATGTGGACGGGGTAAATTTCCGTCTGGGGGACAAGACCGGTAAGAATGGCCTTGTCTGTAAAGGGGACACCCTCTGGATTCCCCAAGGCTATGGCAGGCTCTGCCTGCTTGCAGCCGCGGCGGACGGGGATGTACAGACGGCGTTGAATGTGAACGGGACGCGAGTCCCTGTCACTGTGCCCTATTACAGCGGATTCGCGGGGCAGTGGGAGCATTACGGCCAGACTGACGGGTATCTCAAGGATGCGGCTGTGGCCTATGTGGGGACGCACAGGCATAGCGTGCGTGGGGATGAGCCGTATGTGTTCACTTATATGTGGCGCATTGAGGCTGATGTGCCGGAGAGGGGAGGGTATGTCGTGCTGCCGGAGCGTGAGGATGTGATTGTGTTCGCCGCGTCCGCCGTGCGCGGTGAGAGCCGTGCGCGGCCTGCCGCGCGGCTGTTTGAGACCAGCAACAAGAGTGACGTGCCGCCCGTTCGGGACAACCTGCTCTCCGGAGCTGCGGTGACTGGGACTTCAGGAATCGTTATCGGGCAGGCGGACAAATCTTTCGTGGAGGACAACATGGCCACGCTGTGGAATGACCCGGATTCCGAGCCGCATTGGATAGAGTTTGACCTCGGGGAGCCGAGGCTCGTGAGCGGATGGAAGATGGTCTCCGCGTCGGATATTCAGAGCCGTTTCATGGTGCGTGACTGCATCTTGGAGGGCAAGGCTGACGGGGAGACGGAGTGGCGTGTCATAGACATGGTGGAGGACAATACTGAACGGGTCTTGGACAGGCGCGTCCGCCCTGTGGAGCTGAGGCATGTCCGATTGCAGGTGAACAGCCCGCGCAAGTCCATCTATTGCCGCCAGCTGCCTCTGTCAGGCTTGGAGCTGTACTGACGCGTCGGGGCTTCCGGGCGAGGTCTCCGGACAGGGGCCGGATTGGGCCGCGCCCGTCAGTCATTGTCTATCTTTATCCTGGTGTTGGGGTCTATCTTTATGCTGGCGTTGTTGGGCTTGTCCTCGGCCTGCCATTTGCGCACCAGCTTGCCGTCCTCGAACACAAACCAGGTGTTCATGGCGTAGCCCATGTACATGCGTTCCTTGTATCCGATGGTCTCTACGGTCTTGCCGTCAACGTTCTCTATTTCCTGGGTGTATGGTGCGCCGTATTTCTCTATAATCGTCTGTTTGCTGTCACCGAGCCTTATGTCATCGTTGGAGTACTCGGT
>CAZKVW010000001.1:52595-54741 GCA_964556285.1 uncultured Muribaculaceae bacterium | reverse complement strand
TTGGGGATTCCGTCGCTGCGCTCCGCTATCCCTCGCCGCCTGCGGCGGGGCCTTGCATGACGGCATGAAGCCCGGACCCGGCCGGCTCCGGGGACTTTTTGCCGCCCCGTCCCCGCTCGAGCGAGCTCGGCTCGGCCGGACAGCAAAAGGCCCGGCGCTTCGCGCCGAGCTTCATGCCGTCTTGCGGCGAGTGAGGGATTAGCTCGCTGGCGCTCGCTTTTCCCTTTTGACCGGGAGCAATGCATTTGGGGATGCGGCTGCGCCGCAGCTTTTGTGTGCGGGGATCCTCTTGCGCAAGCGAGCTTGCGGCGATGCTCCCGCACACAAAAATGCCGCACTATCGTGCGGCATCCCAAATGCATTGCATAGCGCGGTGAGTGAGGGATTCGAACCCCCGATACGCTCACGCGTACACCTGTTTTCGAGGCAGGCTCCTTCAACCACTCGGACAACTCACCTTGTCTGTGTCCCGCCAGACGGCTCTCCAAGAAATCAGGGGAGTGCCAATGGCAACCCCTGCGAACCGCACGGCGATGCAAATATACTAAGTATTTTCCGAAATTCACCAACAAACGACATCCCGGCTTGGCGGCATGGCGTTGAAGCGGGGCGTGACACTGTCTGGCACATGCGCAGGTCGGCACTGCGGCATGACTGCAATGACGCAGCAGCGCGGCGCCCGGATGGGGCAGGGGAGGCTGGGATGCAGATTCACGGCAGAAGTGCGGGTGCAGATTCGAGACAGAAGTGCGGGGAGGCCGGAAATCCCAATATTTTGGATAAAAAAATTTTTGCAGTATTTTTGAGGGCTGTACCAGTAAGGTTGCGAAACAATCTTGCCTAAACCTGAGAAGATGAGCAATACACTTTCAGACATCTGCGCGAAGTACACGCTCCCGCAGGAATTGATGGAGAGAGGGATCTATCCGTATTACCGCCCGATTGAGTCCGGGCAGAACCCTGTAGTCAAGATGAAAGGCCGCGACGTCTTGATGTTCGGCTCCAACTCTTATCTTGGACTCTCCGACGACGAGCGGATCAAGGAAGCCGCCATAGAGGCTGTCCGCAAATACGGAACGAGCTGTTCGGGGTCAAGATTCCTCAACGGCACTCTTGACCTGCATGTGGAGCTTGAGAAGAAGCTTGCCGCCCTGGTCGGCAAAGAGGAGGCCGTCACATACAGCACCGGGTTCCAGGTCAACCTCGGCACCGTGTCGTGCCTGGGGTTCCGGGACGGTTACATTTTCCTTGACGCTCTGGACCATGCCTGCATCATAGACGGCAGCCGCCTGTCATTCAGCAAGGTGGAGAAATTCTCCCACAATGACATGACTGACCTCGAGCGCAGACTCTCCAAGGCTGTGCCCGAAGCCCCCAAGCTGATAGTCGTTGACGGAGTGTATTCCATGGAGGGGGACATAGCTCCCCTGCCTGACATCGTCGCGCTGGCCCAGAAGTACAATGCCGCTGTCATGGTGGACGACGCGCATTCCCTCGGGGTGCTCGGGCGCGGCGGGCGCGGCACCGCGGATTATTTCGGCTTGACGGACAAGGTTGACCTGATTATGGGGACATTCTCCAAGTCGTTCGGCTCGCTCGGCGGCTTCGTGGCCGGCAGCCATGCTATGATCAACTATATCAAGCACCATTCCCGCAGCCTGATTTTCAGCGCCTCCATGCCTCCGGCAAATGCGGCGGCCGTCAGCAAGGCTATTGACATCATGCTCTCCGAGCCGGAGCGCATTGAGCATTTGTGGGATCTCACCCATTTCGCGCACAAGACTTTCCGCGAGCGCGGGTTTGACATCGGGCATACGCAGTCGCCAATCATCCCTCTCTTCGTGAGGGACACCGAAAAGGCCCTGACCGCTGTCAAGATGGCCCTTGACGAGGGCTTGTTCATCACGCCGGTCATCCCGCCCGCAGTCCCGCAGGATTCCGTGATTATCCGTTTCGCCCTGATGGCCACCCATTCGCAAGAGCAGGTGGAGCGGGCGATAGACATCCTGACAGGCATATTCACCCGCGTCGGGCTGATCGGATGACATCCGTCTGGAGCCCCTGTCGCCACTGACCCTTTTATCTGCCGCAGCTGTCCTCAATAGCATTGACACTCCTGCGGCAGTTTTGTGTTTCACGCTAACTA
>CAZKVW010000001.1:49942-52495 GCA_964556285.1 uncultured Muribaculaceae bacterium | reverse complement strand
GCGGCAATAATTATATTTGTCCCCGCCGGCCGGGGTTGCGGATGATGTCTTGTCCTGATGGCTTGAGGCTGCGGATATGATACAGTTGAACGAAGTTAGCCAGTATGTTGCTTATGAGAAGGTATGTTGTGATGCTCGCCCTCTGTGCGGCAGCTGTTGCCCGGAGCTTTGTTGCGGGGGCGCAGCAAACAGATTCGCTGTCGGAGTCGATTGTCACGGCAGCGCCCAAGGACATGACCCCCTTGCGGAAGATGAGCTTGTCCAGTTCTTCGTTCTATGCGGGGGAGCTCCGCGAGAGCGGCCTTGCGGGAATCAAGGGCATCTCTGCTCTCGCGCCCGGAGTGTTTATCCCTGATTACGGCTCCCGCCTGACGACCTCTGTGTATATCAGGGGCATAGGCTCGCGCACAGGGGATTCGCCAGTGGGGATGTATGTGGACGGGATACCGTTGAGTGACAAGAGCGCGTTTGATTTCCTGCTGTCGGATGTGGAGAGGATAGATGTCCTGCGCGGGCCTCAGAGCACTCTCTACGGGCAGAATACCATGGGCGGACTGATACGCGTATTCACAAAGGATCCCAGGCAGTACGAGGGGACGGATATCCGGCTCGGGGGCGCGACTTATGGGGACTTTGATGCCGGGGTCACCCGCTACCGTCATTTCGGCAAGAATCTGTCCGCCATGGCAGGAGTATCGTACAGCCGCAGGGGCGGTTACTGGCGCAATGAGGCGAGGGGAGGGGAGAAAGTCGATGACGGGGATGACGTGTCGGCGCGTTTGAGGCTCGTGGCTGCCCCTTCAGAGGCGACAACGGTGGATTTCAATCTCTATTATACATATACCGGCCAAGGCGGTTATCCCTATTACAACGGGGATGTCATCGCGTATAACAGGCGCAGCTCCTATCGGCGCAACATGTTGGGGGCGGGGCTCAATGTGGAGCACAGGCTGTCCGACGGGACAGTCCTCAACAGCGTGACCGGTCTGCAAGGCCTTGCGGACAAGATGGTCATGGACCAGGATTTCACTGCGGCCGACATCTATTCGCTGGTGCAGAAGCAGAGCCTGGCACAGCTCTCCCAAGAGCTCATCATGCGGCATGAGCGTGAGGGATGGCGCAGCGTCACAGGGATTTCGCTCCAAGCCAAGCTCTCCAAGACTGACGGGCCGGTGACATTCCACAAGGACGGTGTGCAGTGGCTGGAAAGCTTGACCTCCAGCATGGCGGGGCAGTACCTGCCGGAAGTGGAGTCCGGGGCGATGACAATGAAGTTTGTCCTCGAGGACGACATCCTTGAGGACGACTTGGCATTCGACGGGACTTACAAGACCCCGGAGGCCGAGGCGGCCCTGTTCCACCAGTCCGATTTCACGAATCTGTTCGGAGCGGAGGGGCTGACCGCCACAGTTGGGTTGAGGGCTGATGTGAGGAAGAGCTGGCTTGACTGGAGCAACCGCTACCATTTCTCCCATGCCTATTCGCTCACAGGGGATCTGACCATGCCGTCGGGAAGCAGGCAGATCCCTATGGTGCCGCAGACAACTTTTGACAATGCAAGTTCATTTGACGGCAATCTGCATGACACTGACTTCGAGTTTGTGCCGAAGCTTGCCCTGCAATACGACATTCCACGCTGCGGCTCTGTCTATGCCTCGGTCAGCCGGGGCTACCGTTCCGGCGGGTACAATATCCAGATGTTCAGCGAATTCCTCCAGACTGACATGCAGAACACCATCAAGTCGCAGATAGCCCAGGCGACCATACCCGTGGTGGAAGGCAGCCGCGCCATTCCGGACGCCTCCAAGTCCAAGATACTGGAGGCTCTTGCCGGGATGCAGCAGCCCCAGGATCAGGACATTGACGGAATGGTGAGATACGAGCCTGAGCATGCCTGGAATTACGAGGTCGGGAGCCACTTGCGCCTGCTCGGCGGCCGGCTGTACGCGGACGCGGCGGCGTTCTGGGTAGAAGCCTCCGACCTGCAAATATCGCAGATGGCCCGCAGCGGCCTTGGGCGTGTGACGGTCAATGCCGGCAAGAGCCGCTCTGTCGGGGGAGAGCTGGATGTCCGCGCGTCAATTACGGATGCTCTCTCCGCCAGCGTAGCGTACGGGTACACGCATGCCAAGTTCCGGGATGACAGGGACAGCTATGTGCCATTTATGCCGGCTCATACTCTGGCGGCGAATGCCCGCTATGCGTGGATGCTGCACGGCTGGGTGGACAGCATTGTGCTGTCTGGAGGCTGGCACGGCGCCGGCCGGATATACTGGAACGAGGACAACGACGCCTGGCAGGATTTCTTCGGGGCGGCTGACGCCCGCCTGACGCTTGGGCACGGGGGCTGCTCGCTGACCCTTTGGGCTTCCAACATTTTCAACGACAGGTCACAGGCTTTCTGCTTCACTTCGATGGGTAGGCAGTTCTATCAGAAGACCCGGCCTTTCCAGGCGGGCTTGCGCGCTGACCTGCATTTCTGATGGCATAACGGAATGCAGCAGATTCTTCGCTGGCGCAGATTCTTCGCTGACGCAGATTCTTCGCTGACGC
>CAZKVW010000001.1:35687-49842 GCA_964556285.1 uncultured Muribaculaceae bacterium | reverse complement strand
CGCAGATTCTTCGCTGACGCTCAGAATGACAGTTGGGGCTGACGCTCAGAGATTTTTTGTTAATTTTGCGGCGCGGCGAGTCTTGGCCGCAAGATGAAGAACAGATATGATACACGCCATATTGCAGACCATAACACCCTCCGCCACCGACAGCCTGATGGCGGCAGTGATAGACTCCTCCAGGGTCGCCTTTGTGGAGAAGATTGCCACATCCTCGCCGAGCGAGCTGATGTCAGATCTCGCTGACGGGGCCATCAAGTTCGGCCTCAAGCTGCTGGCCGCGCTCGCCATCTTCGTCATCGGCGGCCTGCTGGTGAAATGGTCCAAGAAGCTCCTCGGCAAGATATTCACCCGCCGGGGCACGGAGCATGCCGTGGCGAGCTTCACCCTGAGCCTCGTATCCGTGCTCCTGTGGATTATCATCATCCTCTCGGCGGTCGGGGCGCTGGGCATACAGACCACCTCGCTGGCCGCGCTGCTTGCCGCAGGCGGCATGGCGATAGGCATGGCGGTCAGCGGCACGGTGCAGAATTTCACCGGAGGCATCATGCTGCTGGTGTTCAAGCCGTTCAAGTCGGGGGATTACATTGTTGCCCAAGGGTACGAGGGCACCGTCACGGACATGAGCATCACCACCACAAAGATAGTCACATACGACAACAGGGTGATTATCCTGCCCAACGGGGCTCTGTCCAACGGGGTCATCAGCAATCACACCGGGCAAAAGTGGAGGCGCGTTGACATGACTGTCAGCGTGGAGTACGGCAGCAAGCCCGAGGACGTGCGCTCCGCGCTGCTCGAAGTGGCCGCCTCGGATGAGAGGATCAAGACCAAGGCCCAAGGCGCGCCCTCTGACCCCTTTGTCGGAATATCGTCCCTCGGGGCAAGCAGCGTGGATTTCTCATTCAAGGTATGGGTTGAGAGCGATGACTATTGGGGGGTGTATTATTTCGCCAACGAGGAGGTGTACAGGCATCTCCCGGAAAAGGGCATCAACTTCCCGTTCCCGCAGCTCACCGTGCACCTGCCCGGCAAGGAGAGCTGAGAGCCTCAACCGAGAATGTCCACCACCGCGTCGGCCGGGGCTTTCTGGTTGGCGTCCCATATCAGTTCCCCGCAGCGGCCCTCGACAATGATGTGCCCGCTGGTGGGGTTCTTGATGCTGGTGACGTCGCCCTTGATGTTGCCGTTCACCGTGGAGTACTCGAACATCAGGTTGGCGTCAGGGCCGAATGTGCAGTCCTCCAGCGTCAGCCCGTCCACATAGCAGAGGAGCTGCTCCCCGGTCAGGTGGCAGCGCACGAGCCTGATGTCGTGAGCGTACCATGCGAGGTACTCGCCATTGATCTCGCTGTCATATACGGTGACATTGTCTGATTCCCAGAACGCGTCCTTGGAGTTGATGACCGCGTTGTGTATCTCCACGTTGCGGGCGTACTGGAAGCTGTAGTTGCCGTCCTGGCGGTAGTGGTCGAGCAGGATGTTCTCGGTGTGCATGAACGCATAGTCGCAGTTGCCGATATAGACGTTGTCCATGTCCACATTGCGGCAGTCCCACAGGTATTGCTCCCCGTTGGGGAAATCGGTGTCCCTGACTGTGATGCCGTCCATCCTGCGGAACATCTTGGGGGCGTCCACCTTGCAAGAGCGCATCTCCACATTCCTGGAGTACCACAGGCTTGAGCGGGCGCTCTCGGTGAAGCGGCAGTTCTTGACTTTGAACCGGTCGGTCTCCCAGAACACGTACTTGCCCTCGAACGTGCAGCGTTCCGCCTCAATGTCGTGAGCCTCCTTGATGGAGGACTCCCCGACGTGTATTGTCACATTTTCAAGTTTGAGGTCATGCGCCCTGTACAAGGGGCGCTCTCCGCCGAATTCTTTGTCTCGTAAAATTTCCATAACGGCCGCCCTGAATGCAAAAATCGTACAACAGGCTCCCTGTCAGTCCACCATGGAAGTGAAGTCGTGCCTGAGCCCTGAGAAGCTTGTGAGCCGTCCCTTGACCTGCCCTATCTTGAGCGGGGCGGTGAAGCGCACCGGAATGCGGTTGTCATCGTCCGAGAACCAGCAGTACAGGTCGGAGTCTCCGGAGAATGTCTCCCCCTTGACCACCTCAAAACCCACCTTGAGGCAGCGTACCTTGCCGAGGTCCCCGACACTGCGGACTTCTTTGCCGAGATAAGTGAAATGCAGGGAATAGACCTTGCCGTCCATTATGAATCTCAACGGCATGCTCTTGCCTATCTCCATGCCGGCGATGTCCATATTCCTCAGGCGGAAGATCATGGTGGTCACGTCGAATGTAGACGTGTCCACGGTCGCGCTGCGCTCGAACATGCCCTTTCTGGAACTCTCGATGTCAGACTTGGCATGCACTTCATTCCCGCTGCGGCTGTAGCGCGTGGTGCTGTTGAGCCAGTAGCCTCCCTCACGGGAATGCCTGACGCATTTGAGCTGCTGGACATCGTCCTGCGTAAACCACGAGTCCACCGTTTCCACCACTGTGAAGAATGTCTTGTACATCTTCTGCGTCTTGCCGCCGAGAGAGGCGTGGAATACCTGCCGGCCGTCCAGGTTCTCGCTCTTGACGGTCATGGCGGCGTTGGCCACATCAGCGTTGATGACTCCCCATTTGTAGTGGACGGAATATTTGAGAGTCTCGCCGTCTTGGAAACTGAACCCCTGCGCTGACGCGACGCAAATGGCGGCGGCAAGGGCGAGAATTGTCAATGGCAATTTAAGCATGGCTGGACTTTGTCGTGTTGTTGCGGAATGTGGCATATTGTTGTCATTGAGGGCTGTCAAAACCTTAGCCCGACCCTCAGCCCCACGCCGGAGCTGCCGGCCAGGGCGTACTGGCTGTCCGTGCCGACTAATGACGGGCTGACGCTCATGGAGATGTCATCTGACACCTGAAAATCCTGCATGAACGCGAACACGTTGGCATCTATCACCTGTATCAGGTAGAAAGCCAGGAATGCCGCCGTGGAGTAGTCCCGGTAGCGGCGGAAAATGTTGCGGTAGTACAGTGCGGTGGAGGCTGATATCGGGCCGCTGTAGTCGCCCTCCGTGTCGCTTGCCTCAAGATAGATGCGGCGGTAGCGGTTGTAATTGGTCTTGTTGAGCTCGTAGAAATGCGCAGCTCCCAGCAGCATGCCCCAATATACCGGGACTTTCCACGCCTCTCCGTTGTATATCTGCCCCATGCCGGGGCAGAGGAGCGAATACATGGTCGCCTTGCCCGGATGGGGCTTTTCGTCGGCCTTGTAGCCAATCACCGCGTCCAGCATGGTCCCCCAGTAGAGGGCCCCGGCGCATCCGAACAGGATGTCCGACGCGCCCTTGTGCCCTGAGTTCTTGAGCGCCACGCCGGCCCCTATTGTCCCAGCCAGCCCCCCGTATATGACAGGCAGTTTCTTGTAGTCCCGGTTGTAGATCTGGCCTCCGCCCACGAATATGGCGGAGCCGATGGCAAAAGTGCTCATCTTGAGTTCGCTCTTGTGGGACAGCCCCCTGAAATACATCTTGAGGGAGAATATGGAGGAAGTGTCTTGCTGCACACTCAAGGTGTCAGCGGTGTCGTAGTTCTGGCTGAATGCCTCCTGCTTGAACTGCGCCCGCGCGGGCATGCTCCCCGCGAGCATCGCGAGCAGCGCAGTGAGAGCCGCAAGGACAAGCTTCCTGCTCATGGGCTTATTCGGCGCGTGACTCCAGGGCCTTGAGCAGGCCTTTCATCTCATCATCCGAACTGAATTTGAGGGTGATGCTGCCCCGTCCCTTGGAGTCGCGTTTGAGGGAGATGTTGTCCCCGAAGAAACGTCCCAGGAACTCAAGCACCCTGTAGTACTCCTCGGGCAGGTCGCCACCCGCTCCGGATTCGTCTGGCCGCTCCGGGGCCGGAGCCTCGGACAGGCGCCTGACTTTCTCCTCCAGCTGACGGACGGACATGCCTGTCGAAATGACAAGGTCGCAGAGCCTCTGCTGGGTGTCCTCGTCATCCACCCCGAGTATGGCCTTGGCGTGGCCGGTGCTGATCAGCCCCACTTTGAGGTCGTGCTGGACTTTGGCTGGCAGCCGCAGCAGCCGCAGGCTGTTGGTGATGGAGACGCGGCTCTTGCCTACCCTCAGCGCCATCTGCTCCTGCGTGAGGTGGCACTCGTCGATGAGCCTCTGATAGCTCAAGGCAGTCTCGATGGGGTCAAGATCCTCGCGCTGGACGTTCTCGACAATGGCCATCTCCAGCATCCCCTGGTCGTCAGTGTCCTTGACGAATGCGGGAATCATGTCCATCCCGGCCATCTTGCAAGCGCGGAAGCGCCTCTCGCCACTGATGATCTGGTAGCGGCCGCCGTCCATCTTGCGCACTGTGATGGGCTGTATCAGCCCCAGGGCCTTAATGGACGCGGAGAGTTCCTCGAGAGACTCGTTGTCAAAGGACATCCTGGGCTGGAACGGGTTGGGGTCAATCTTGTCCACGGGGATGCGCAGCACGTCCCCGCTGCCCTGTTCGGGGCGGCTGCCGGCAACTTCCTTGTTGATGTAGCCGACAGGCTTGCGGAGGCTGTTGACGTCGATATCCTCGCCGAGCAGGGAGCCGAGCCCCTTGCCCAGCCCGCGCGGAGTCTTGTATTGTGATGATGCCATTGCGCTTGCTTTGAGAGAATGTCAGCTGTTCTTGTCTATCACTTCCTTGGCGAGCTTGAGGTAGTTGGACGCGCCGTTGCTCATGATGTCGTACAGGACGATGGGCTTGCCGTGCGAGGGAGCTTCGCTGAGGCGGATGTTGCGCTGTATGATGGTGTCGAACACCATGTCACCGAAATGGTCCCGCAGCTCCTGCACCACTTGGGCATGAGCCTTGGTGCGGGCGTCAAACATGGTGACCAGGAATCCCTCTATCGTGAGGTCCGGGTTGACGCCTTTCTGGACGAGCTTGATGGTCTGCAGGAGCTTTGCAAGCCCCTCCAGGGCGAAGAATTCGGGCTGCACCGGAATCAGCACGGAGTCTGCGGCCGCCAGGGAGTTGACCGTCACGAGGCCGAGAGAGGGGGAGCAGTCTATGATGATGTAGTCGTACTCGTCGCGCACAGGGGCTATAGCGTCCCGCAGCAGTGACTCGCGCCTGTCGTTCTCAATCATCTCCATCTCCACCCCTACGAGGTTGATGTGTGAGGGCACCATGTGCAGGGATGCTATCTCGGTCTGCACCATGGCGTCACGTATGCCGATCTCTCCGATGAGCACCTCGTAGACAGTCCTGTGCTCGCTGTTGTCCGGGTCAAAGTTGAGCCCCGAAGTGGTGTTGGCCTGAGGGTCGGCGTCGATAATGAGAGCCTTGCGCTCAAGGACGGCAAGCGAGGCGGCGAGATTGATCGCCGTGGTCGTCTTGCCGACTCCGCCCTTCTGGTTGGCTATTGCTATGACTTTGCCCATGTCTCGTGAAGTCGTTATTCTGACAAATATACAAAGAACTCACATAAAATCCGTCTTGCGCGTCAGAAAAATCCGGGGGAGCGTCGAATAGGGCGGGATGCCATGCAATGCTGCCTCAACTGCGCGGGTACAGACAAAAGGGCCGGCCTTAAATCATATAAGGCCAGCCCCTCGGACACGTCCTTGGATGGCTCTATGCCATCAGGGCGCCGACAAGCCCGAGAATAGCGTAGAACTCCGGGAGAGCGGCGTAGATAAGCGTGTTGGTAAACACGTTGTGGCCCTGCGAGATGCCGATGATGCCGTTGGCGCAGACCTGCCCCTGGCGAATGGCGGATATCATGCAGACAAGTCCGACGGACACTCCGATGCCGAACACCATCGTCCCCTCTGTCGCCACTTTGCCGAGCATCATAAAGAAGGCCACAAAGCCATAGATGCCCTGAGTGGCCGGCAGGGCGGAGAGCACCATGTAGCTTCCGGAGCTCTCCGGTTTCTTTTTGAGAGCGCCCTCGGCTGCGTTGCCAGCTGCTGTGGTGCCTATGGCGGAGCCTATGCCGGACAGCGCGAGCACCAGCCCCAGCCCAATGTAACCCAAGATAACAGATAACATGATAGTAGGAATTATAATTAATTGATTGATAATCTCTTGAATGGCCTGAACGGCTGTCCTTCCGCGTCGTATCCGGAGTTCTTGAAGAACTCGAGGAAATTGAGCCTGAGCGGGTGCACGAACGCCCCCAGCAGGGCCATCGCGATATTGAGCGTGTGACCGATAATCAGCACTGCTGCGGCCGGCAGCCACATCAGGACGTTGGAGCCGTCTCCGGCTATCATCATGCCGATGTCATTGAACGCCAGCCCGAGCATCCCTCCTGCCAGTCCGAGGGCGTAGAGCCTCAAGTAGCTCAGCACGTCCCCGAGCAGGCCGGTGGCGGTGTTGTAGGTCTCCCACAGGCCGCTGCCTATGTTGAGCAGGGGATTGCGGTGCAGGTCGTTGAGCAGGAATATTCCCACAGCCGACACCCCTCCAAGCGCGATGATTATCCATTTGGTCGCGCTCTTGTCCAGCACACCGGTGAGCGCAAACGCGCCGACGGCCACTCCGCCCACGATGAGCAGGGTCCAGCCCCATGTGCCGAGCGAGTTGACGAAGCCCTTGTTGCGCGTGGCCACGACTGTCTTGACGATGAGGGCGACGGAGATGTGCACCACGCCCACAATCAGGGACAGCACCATAGTCCCGTCATAGCCCATTATCTTGGACGGCAGGAATATGCCCTTGATGCCCTCAAAGCATTTCCAGCCTGAGATGTCCATCGAGAAGAATGTGTGGAACAGGAATCCTATGACCGTGGTGGCCACCCCCAGGCTGATGACAAGAGGGGAGTACTTGGACATCCCCTGCATCTTGCGGCACAGCAGCCCGGCCGCGATGACCAGCAGCCCGTAGCCTGCGTCCCCCATGCAGAACGCGAAGAACAGCATGAAGAACACCGAGATGAACGGGGTCGGGTCGAAACCGTCATACGCCGGGCGGCCGTACATGTCCGTGAAGGATTCGTACATCCTGGCGAAACGGTTGTTCTTGAACTTGATGGGAGGGTTGTCCCCGGCTGTGGCCGCTTGGGCCGTCCAATAGACTCCGTCCACGGAGTCCAGATACTTGTTTATGCGCTCGCTGTCCTCTACAGGGGCGAAGCCCGTTATCACGCTGATGAGGTCGCCAGCGGCACGCTCGCCGGAGGCTTTGGCGAGGTATTTCTCAATGTCGCTCACTGCTGAGGCGTATTCCGAGCGCAACTGCGGCAGCAGCGTGGTCTCGGCGCCCAGCTCGCCAGTCCGTTTTACAAGGGCCTCTTCCAGTTCCGCCACCTGCTGGCGGCATTGGGCGGTTGAATGCGCAGGGGCAGGGATGTCTTCAATCGGGAATGAGTACCCTTCCGCCGGCCCAACGGTGACAAAGCGCAGGGTCTTGCCGTCGTCGGAAACCTTTTGCAGCGCGTACAAATCCTGCCACTGCGGCTTGAAACGTCTGGAGGGCAGCTCGTAGAAGCGCATCTTGAGTCCCAGCTCCCCGAGGGAGTCCACCCTTGCCTTGTCGAAGTCGCCCCACGCCTCGGCGGAGGAGAGCTCCTTGCGGGCTGCCTCCAAGGCGGAGAGAGTCGAGACATAGAGGGAGTCCCTTTCAAGGCGGCCTTTCTCAATGTCCGAAATGCGCTGCCTCAGCGCCTCGGCCTTGGCTACCGCTGCGGAGGAAGTGTCGTCCACCGGCTTGGAAGACCGCTTGATGTCCAACAGCCCCAGCGACTGCAAGCTGTCCAGGAACTTGTCCTCGTCCGCGCTTGCCAGCACGAACGTGTAGCGTGTCATCTTGTCTATCATGGCTGCTGCTCCTCCTCTTCTTCTTCGGCGGCGTGACGTTCCTTTACTATCTTGGAGGAAGCCTTGGAGAGATTTTCCTCGTCCTCCATATAACGCTTGATCTTGCGGATGGCCTCCTGGTAGCCCGGAATTTGGACTTTCTCGTAGAGATTGACCTTCTGGGTGGTCTTCTTGCGGTTCCAGTCGAGGATGCGCGCCTTTTCCAGATACACCTCGGACTCGATGCCCATGCGGCTGAGGTCTTTGAGTATCTGCACCCCGTCGGCGTACCAGGCCGGCTTGGAGAACGCGTTGAAACTCTGCAGCTCGTAGTGTATCTCGCCGAGGCCCGGCGTCTTGACGCCGGCGATCTTTTCCGTGAAAAGATCGACATCCGCTATGCGGATGAGCCTCGGCTCGAACTCGTTCCACAGCGCGGCCATGTAGTCGTACCTTGACATGGCCTCATCCAGCTCCCGCACAATCCTGTCCGCCCTCTCCTTGGCGGCCATGACGCTGACGCGCAGCGCGGACTCCTTGTTCTTGAGGGTCGGCAGCGCGTTCTGGCGCACCTTCAGGTCTTTCTGGAGGCTGGTCAGCGAGGTCTTGTTGTATTGAAACTTGATAGCCATCTTCCTTGTTCAGTCAGGCGTATTGCGGTGATACAGATTCTTAGGCCCTTGCTGTCATTTTTTATCCCCCGGCCAGTACTTGTCGATGAGAGCCTGCTTGATGCCGGTCTCCGACGGGCTGAAATGCCTTGCGAAAATCTCCCACGCCGTATCCAGCATCTCCGTGATGGTGATGTTGACGTCTATGGCGAGCAGCCTCGTGGCGTACTCCTTGGCGTAGTCAAGGCAGCGCAGGTCGTAGTCCGACAGGTCAAAGCCGTTCTCCTGCTTGGTCTTGGCGTTCTGCGCGTCGGCGTACAGCCTCACCCCGGCGTTCATCACCTGGCTGTGGTCCTCTCGGGTTTTCTTGCCCTGCACCAGCTGCTTGAGGCGGCTCAGCGACCTGAACGGGTCCACAATCACCTTGCCCGTGTCATTGTCCGCCCGCAAGAACAGCTGCCCCTCCGTGATGTAGCCCGTGTTGTCCGGGATGGCGTGTGTGATGTCCCCGTCGTTGAGCGTCGTCACCGCTATGATGGTGATGGAACCCCCGTCGGGCAGCTGCACCGCTTTCTCGTATATCTTGGCGAGGTCGGAGTACAGCGAGCCGGGCATCGAGTCCTTGGACGGTATCTGGTCCATACGGTTGGACACGATGCTGAGCGCGTCCGCGTACAAGGTCATGTCCGTCAGGAGGACGAGCACCTTCTCGTTCTTGTCCACAGCGAAATACTCCGCCGCCGTCAGGGCCATGTCAGGAATCAGCAGCCTCTCCACCGGAGGGTCTTCGGTCGTGTTGACAAATGACACGATCCTGTCCAACGCGCCGGCATTCTCAAAGGCCCCCTTGTAGAAGAGGTAGTCATCGTTCGTCAGACCCATGCCTCCGAGGATGATCTTGTCCACGTCGGCCCTCAGCGCGACATCAGCCATTACCTGGTTGTAAGGCTGGTCTGGGTCGGCATAGAACGGGATTTTCTGCCCTGAGACGAGGGTGTTGTTGAGGTCTATGCCAGCGATGCCGGTGGGGATGAGTTCCGAGGGCTGGCGTCTCTTGTACGGGTTGACCGAGGGGCCGCCGATTTCGCGCACCTCGCCCTCCACCTCCGGGCCGCCGTCTATCGGCTCTCCGTAAGCGTCAAAAAACCGTCCCGAGAGCTGCTCGGAGACCTTGAGGGTCGGCGGCGCACCCAGGAACTCCACCTGGGCGTCCGTCGGGATGCCCTCTGTGCCGGCGAAGACCTGCATCGTCACGCTGTCCCCCTTGGTCTTGACCACCTGGGCGAGCCTGCCGCCCACTGTCGCCAGCTCGTCGTTGGCCGCCCCCTCGGCCTTGAGCGTCACGGTAGCCTTGGTGATGCCGCCCAGCCGGGTGTATATCTTGCGGTAAACTTTATCTGCCATTTTCTGAAAGAAGTTTGTCCACCTGGTCGTGGTATTTGACAAAGTCCTCGCTCCCGAACTCCGAATAGTTCATCTGGCGCAGGGCGTTGATGAGCTTGTTGAAATAAGTGCGGCAGTCCTGCCAGTCATCAAACTGGAAGTCGCGCGCACAGATGTCCAGAATGAGGTCGAGCATGTATTTCTGCCTGGAGATGGGGCAGGACGCGTCCACCTTGTCAAAGGCGTCCTGCTGCAGGAACGCATAGTCCACGACCTCGCTCTTCCAGAACGCCACATGGTAGCTCATCGGCACCCCGTCGTCGCCGAGGATGTTGATCTGGTCGCTCATCTCCTTGCCGCGCCGCACTATGACCTTGGCCCGCGCCACCTTGTCGCACCAGCCGTGCTCCACTTTCTCATCGAGATAAGATACGATTTCAGGGTATTCAAGATACTTGGAGTACGACTCCGTCGGATTGACCGCCGGATACCTCTTCTGGTCAGCCCTGTTCTGCTCAAGGGCGTAGAAGCAGCGGGCCGCCTTTTTGGTGGCCTCGGTGACCGGCTCCTTGAGGTTGCCTCCGGCAGGGGAGACCGTGCCGATGAACGTGACCGCCCCGGTCTGCCCGTTGCCAAGCACCACCATGCCCGCACGGGCGTAGAAGTTGGAAATGATGGCGGACAGGTCTACCGGGAAGGCGTCCTGCCCGGGCAGCTCCTCCATGCGGTTGGACATCTCGCGCAGCGCCTGCGCCCAGCGCGAGGTGGAGTCGGCCAGCAGCAGGCACCTCAGCCCCATGGCCCGGTAGTATTCCCCGATGGTCATGGCGGTATAGACGGAGGCCTCCCTCGCCGCGACAGGCATGTTGGAGGTGTTGCAGACAATGACCGTGCGCTCCATCAGCTTGCGCCCGGTGCGCGGGTCGTCAAGCTCCGGGTACTCCGTGAATATCTCCACCACCTCGTTGGCCCTTTCGCCACAGGCCGCCATGACCACCACATCGGCCTCGCCCTGCTTGGCGATGGCATGCTGGAGGACGGTCTTGCCGCAGCCGAACGGCCCGGGGATAAAGCCTGTGCCGCCCTCGGCTATGGGGTCGAACGTGTCTATGACCCTCACGCCGGTCTCCATGATCTTGTTCGGCCGGGGCTTCTCGCGGTAGGCCTTTACGGCCACCTTGACAGGCCATTTCTGGGTCATGGTGACTTCGCAGTCTTCCCCTTGCGCGTCCGTCAGCACGGCTATGACGGTGTCCACATTGTAGGCCCCAGCCTCGCGGACGCTCTTCACGGTGTATTCGCCATCAAATGAGAACGGCACCATTATCTTGTGGGGGAGCCAGCCCTCCCGTACTTCCCCGAGCCAGTCAGCCGCGATGACCTTGTCGCCGGGCTTGGCGAGGGGAGTGAAATCCCAGAGCTTCTCCCTGTCCAGAGGGTCGGTGTATTCGCCTCTGCGCAGGAACACCCCCTCCATAGTCGTCAGGTCGTTCTGCAAGCCGTCGTAGATGCTGGACAGCAGGCCGGGGCCGAGCGTGACCTCCAGCATCCTGCCGAGGAATTCGACGCTGTCCCCGTTCTTGAGCCCTCTGGTGCTCTCAAACACCTGAACGGAGGCCTTGTTGCCGTTGACCTTGATGACCTCCGCGAGGACTTTGGTGTCCCCTATGGTGACGTGGCACAGCTCGTTCTCCGCCACCGTGCCTTGGAATTCCACAGTGACGAGGTTGGACACGATGCCCGCCACCTTGCCTCTTGTAATCATATATTGCGCTTGTTTTGTTTCGTTTCGCTGTATTTGACCTCCCCGTATGTGCCCCGGATCTCCCGGATCAGCCTGGCGAACATCTCCTTGCCCGCCGCCGCGTCCAGAGCCAGCCACCTCTCCACGATATGCAGTTTGGCGAGAAATGCGAGTATGGCGTCGATGGAGAACAGCTCCCCCTGCGACGCCTCGTCTATGGTCTCCCAATACGCGTCATCTATGCCTCTCTCCCTGCGCAGCAGGTCATCGTCCGAGAGCAGCCCCTGCACCTTGGCGCGGGTCTCGTCATCAGGCTCCAACGTGCTGACGCTGACCGTGTCCTGGCCCGAGGGGCGGCCGAGCCTCACGTTGAGGTACTCCGCCTTGGCGTTGCGCAGGGTCAGGTCAAACTTGAGGTAGGCTCGGAGAAAGCGGCTGCGCAGCGTCGCGGCGGAGGTGTAGAACTCCGCGTCCGCGCTGTCCTCCCAGCTCCTGCGCAGGGCCGCCAGCATCTGCCTGTCCCGCGCCGAGCATTGCTCCGCGACCCAGTCGAGAATCTCCTCCTCGCTCCATCCGGACAGCCCTTTGCCGTCCTTGTCGAGATTGGGCAGGGAAGCTATGATGTACTCGTAGTTGTCCATCAGCCGAAGAGGATCTTGCCTGTGGCCGGCCTGATGTAGGCCGCGACGAGGGCTTTGAGGGTCTCGTCGGAGAGGCTGATGAAATACCCCCCGTCCCGGGGCGCGATGTTGAATCCGCCGGATATCTTCTTGGAGAATGTCGCGCTTACCCCATGCCCCAGGGCCTTGGACAGCTCTCCGCTGACGTATGGCTCCAGCTCCGAGCGCAGCCGTTCCGGCAGCACCAGCTCGAGGTCTGTCGCCTCCTGCGCGGAGAATCGCTCCGCCACTGCGCGGATCAGCTCCTTGACAAACTGGATGTCATCCAGCGCGGCGCTGACCTTGTCGGTTCCGGCCTTGGCCACAATCAGCTTTTCGATTTCGGCTTTGAGCGTCTGGACGGCCTGCGCTCCGGCGATGCGGATGTCGCTCTCCGCCTTGGACTTCATGTCCGAGGACTCCTTGGAGGCCTGGGCCTTGAGGGCAGCAGCTTCTGCCTTGGCCTCGCTGATGATACGCTCCGCCTCTTCCTTGGCTTCGGCGACAAGGCGCTCACCCTCCTCCTTGCCCTTGGAGAGTCCCTCATTGTAGAGCCTGTCGGTGAGTTCTTGTATCTTGTCTTGCATATTAAGGGTTGTGTTATGTTATCCGAGAATGCTCAGCAAAAGTCCAGCCGCGACCGCCGACCCGATGACTCCGGCGACATTCGGCCCCATGGCATGCATTAGCAGGTGGTTGCCCGGGTCGGCTTCCAGCCCCACGCTTTCCGAGACCCGTGCGCTGTCCGGCACGGCCGAGACCCCTGCGTTGCCGATGAGCGGGTTGATCTTGCGCCCGGGCTTGCAGAAGAGGTTCATCAGCTTGACGAACAGCACTCCGGAGAATGTCGCCACGATGAACGAGAAGAGCCCGATGCCGAAAATCTTGAGTGACTTGCCCGAGATGAACACGTCCGCCTGCGTTGAAGCCCCCACGGTGAGACCTATCAGGGTCGTCACCACGTCCACGAGCGGCCCTCTGGCCGTCTCGGCAAGCCGCCTTGTCACCCCTGACTCCTTGAGCAGGTTGCCGAAGAAGAGCATGCCGAGCAGGGGGAGGGCGGAGGGGACTATGAACGCAGTGCAGACAAATCCTATGATGGGGAAGAATATCTTTTCGCCCTGCGTGACGTTGCGCGGCTTCTCCATCCGGATGAGCCTCTCCTTTTTGGTGGTCATCAGCAGCATGATGGGCTTCTGTATCACCGGTACGAGAGCCATGTACGAGTAAGCCGACACGGCTATTGCCCCGAGCAGCTCGGGAGCCAGCTTGGAGGAGAGGAATATCGCTGTGGGGCCGTCCGCCCCGCCGATGATGCCTATGGCCCCGGCCTCAGCCGGGGTGAATCCCACCGCGAGGGCGAGCATGTACGCCGCGAATATGCCCGCCTGCGCCGCAGCCCCTATCAGTATGAGCCTCGGCTGCGAGATGAGCGCGCTGAAATCCGTCATCGCCCCTATGCCGAGGAATATCAGAGGGGGATACCACCCCTGCCTCACTCCCTGATACAGGATGTTGAGCACGGAGCCGTCCTCATAGACGCTGACATTAAGTCCTGCGGCGGCGGGGATGTTGCCGACCAGCATGCCGAAGCCTATCGGCACGAGCAGCAGCGGCTCCCACTTCTTGCGGATGCCCAGCATAATGAACACGACGCCTATGGCAATCATGGCTATGTGCTGCCATATCGCGTTCGCGAAACCGGTCATCTGCCAGAATTCGGCGAGGCTCTCGGCGAGGTTGTCCATCGGCTATTGCTGTATAGTCATTATGGTGGCATCCTCAAGCACTGAGTCGCCTTTCTGCACAAGTATTGACTCTACGATGCCGTCCGCGTCAGCGAGGATGTCATTCTCCATCTTCATTGCCTCAAGGACGGCCATTTTCTGCCCCCGGCGCACCTGCTGCCCCTCATTGACGCATATTTGCAGTATGACTCCGGGCAGGGGGGCGGTCACGGG
>CAZKVW010000001.1:8736-35587 GCA_964556285.1 uncultured Muribaculaceae bacterium | reverse complement strand
GCCCCTCATTGACGCATATTTGCAGTATGACTCCGGGCAGGGGGGCGGTCACGGGTCTGCCGCTTGAGGGTGCGGCCGGCTGCGCTGCAGGCGCGGATGTCTGCGGGACCTGGTCTGCGGGACTTGCCTGTGCCTGTGCTGCGGGACTTGCAGGGGATGAGGAGACGCTGCTCTCCGCGCTCCGGGCTGCGGCTTGCGCCGCAGACGCGGCGAAGCTTCCCGCCTCACCAACTTTCACTTCGTATTCGGCCCCGGTGGCGGACACGGCCGCATCGCCGCTGTTCTTGCGGAGGGTCACCTCGATCTCATACCGGTGTCCGTTGATGCTTATGTCGTATTTGCTCATATTCTTGTCCATTTGCTGCGGGCGTCGTGACGTATCGTTATCACGCCGCTTTCTGTGTCATGCTCTCCGTTCCCGCGCCTCTGCATTTCCAGCGCGACGGCTATCGCGACGGCAATACCGGCCTCGTCAGGCACATCGGTCTGCGCGGCATTGTCCTGTGCCTCTGCGGCAGCGTCCCCGGCGGCTTCCTGACGCGCCTGCCTCCTGGCCCGGTACATGAAATATTCGCCGGACAGCCCGTATATGCAGTATAGTATGAGCAGCACGGCGAACACAAACAGGATGCATGTCGCCGCCAGAATGACCCCGTGCGGGTCATGCTGCATCAGCAGCCTCTCCTTTGCCGAGAGCGTGAGTATTACGTAGGCAAATGTCATCATAGGGGCAGGTTGTCGTGCTTGCGGTCAGGCATGGATGAGCGCTTGTCCCGCAGGGTCTCCAGCGCCCGTATCACGCGGAAGCGCGTGTTGCGCGGCTCGATGACATCCTCGATATACCCCCTTTCCGCAGCTCTGTAAGGGTTGGAGAACAATTCGTTGTACTCCTCCAGACGGCTCTGCCGCAGTTCGGCGCGTTTGGCAGGGTCGGCCTGGGCCTTGAGTTCCTTGCCGTAGAGCACGTCTACCGCGCCTTCGGCTCCCATCACGGCTATGCTCGCGCTCGGCCACGCGTAATTGATGTCTCCGCGCAGGTGCTTGCTGCTCATGACGATGTACGCCCCGCCGTAGCTCTTGCGCAGCGTCACGGTGACTTTGGGCACTGTGGCCTCGCCGTAGGCGTAGAGCAGCTTGGCCCCGTTGGATATGACCGCCCCGTACTCCTGTTGTGTGCCGCAGAGGAAGCCGGGCACGTCCACGAGGGTCACAATCGGGATGTTGAACGCGTCGCAGAAGCGCACGAAACGCGCGCCCTTGCGGGAGGCGCTGATGTCCAGCGCTCCTGCGAGAGCGGAGGGCTGGTTGGCCACGATGCCGACGCTCTGGCCGCCCATGTGGGCAAACCCTACGATGATGTTGGCGGCAAATTCCTTGTGCACCTCGAAGAACTCCCCGTCATCCGCTATGCTCAAGATGACCTCATGCATGTCGTAGGCCTTGCCGGGGGAGTCTGGGATGATCTCGTTGAGGCGGTCGTCCGTCCTGCCCGCAGGGTCTGAAGTGGGACGCTCGGGGGCGAGGGACTTGTTGTTCTGAGGGATAAATGACAGCAGCGACTTGACGATGTCAATGGCATCCTGCTCGCCGCGAGCCGCGAAATGCGCCACCCCGCTCTTGCGGGCATGCACATCGGCTCCGCCCAGCTCTTCCTGGGTCACATCCTGCCCGGTCACCTGCTTGACCACCGCCGGGCCTGTGAGGAACATGTAAGAGCTGCCCTTGACCATGACGGTGAAGTCCGTCAGGGCGGGGGAATAAACGGCTCCTCCGGCGCAAGGCCCCATGATTACAGAAATCTGCGGCACAACGCCGGAGGCAAGAATGTTCCTCTCAAATATCTCTCCGTAACCTGCGAGGGAGTCTATGCCCTCCTGGATGCGGGCCCCGCCGGAGTCGTTGAGGCCGATGACCGGCGCTCCGGCGCGTGTGGCGAGATCCATGACCTTGCATATCTTCTCCGACATGGTCTTGGACAGTGAGCCGCCGCTGACCGTGAAGTCCTGCGCGTAGACATACACCAGCCGTCCGCCTATCGTGCCCTGTCCTGTCACCACCCCGTCTCCGTCCGGATGGCTCTTGTCCATGCCGAAGTCGGTGCAGCGGTGATGCACGAACATGTCGTACTCTTCGAAGCTGCCCTCGTCGAGCAGCAGGGCCAGACGTTCTCTGGCGGTGAGCTTGCCCTTGGCGTGCTGCGCTTCTATGCGCTTTTCGCCTCCGCCCTGCCGCGCGGCTGCGCGTCTGGCGACCAGCTTCTGTATCTTGTCTTGTTGCTTGCTCATCAGCTCGGTCATTCCGGCCTCATCGTGTTGTACACGTGAGTGACGTCATCGTCGTCCTCCAGCAGGTCGGTCAGCTTGTCTATGGTGGCCCGCTGCTCCGCTGTGACCTCCTTGAGCTCCACGTTGGGGATGCGCTCGAAGCCTCCGGATATGAGTTCGAAGTTGTTGTCCTCGATGTATTTCTGGATGGCCCCGTAGGATTCGTAAGCCCCGTATATGACCACGGTCTTGGTCTCGATGTCGTCCTGGTCGTACTCGCTCTCCTCAAACAGTTCCTCCACCCCGTAGTCAATCATCTCCAGCTCCAGCTCCTCCAAGTCCATTCCGTCGGCCTCCTTGATGCGGAACACGCATTTGTGGTCAAACATGAAGCTGACCGAGCCGCTCGTGCCAAGCGACCCTCCGCACTTGTTGAAGTAGCTGCGCACGTTGGCCACTGTCCTGGTGTTGTTGTCAGTGGCGGCCTCCACGAGGAAGGCTATGCCGTACGGGCCGTATCCCTCATAGGTGTACTCTTTGAAGTCCCCGAGCGTCTTGTCGGTGGCTTTCTTGATGGCGCGCTCGATGTTCTCCTTTGGCATGCTCTCGGAACGCGCCTCGGCCAGCAGCGCCCTCAGGCGCGGGTTGCCGGTCACGTCAGGCCCGCCGTTCTTGACCGCTATGGTGATTTCCTTGCCGAGCTTGGTAAAGACGCGGGCCATGTGCCCCCATCTCTTCAGCTTGCGTTCCTTGCGGAATTCGAATGCTCTTCCCATTCCCCTGTCCTCCCCTCTATTTCGCGGCCTCTATTCTGGCAATGTACTTGTCCACGTCATAGCCCTCCACGGACTGGGGGTACTTGTCCTTGACGGTCTTGTACAGGGCGAGGGCGGTGTCGCTGTCCCCGAGCCTTTCGCTGGCTACGCCGGCCTTGAGCAGGTACTCGGCGGCGAAGACATTGTCAGCCTTCGCTGCTGCCTTGCGGTAGGCCGCGACGGCCTCCGGCAGCCTGTCAAGCCCCGTCAGCGCATCCCCCTGGCATGCCAGAGCGCGTGCGGAGAGGATGGCGTCCTTGCCTTTGTAGCCTTTGAGGTAGGCCAGGGCCTCCTCATAGTTTCCTAGCCTGAGCTCGCAAACCCCGGCGTAGAACTTGGCGGACTTGGGGGCCGCTCCCTTGTATTCGTCGATGACCTCGGCAAAGCCGTAGACGTTGCCGTCGCCGTTAAGCGCAAGCTCAAACTCGCCCTTGGCGAATGAGGCCTCGGCCGGGTACATCTGGGCCGCCGCCTCCTGCTGCTTGGGCTTTGTCACAAACTGGCCGACGGCCAGCACGGCTGCCACGACCGCCAGCACGGCTGCCGCGACGCCCCATATCAGAGACTTGTGCCCGTTGTAGAACGTTTCGAGCCTGCTGACCTTTTCGGTAATCTGCTCCTGACGCTCAACTTCCTCGTTCCTTTTCTTTGCCATAATTATTTGTCTGTTATATTATTCCATTCCTGGCAGCTGCCGGGCGGCGGCAGCGCAACTCGCAAAAGTAATACTTTTTGTCCTCAAACACAAAATTGATTACTTTTGCAGCTGATACATATACGATATGGCTCTTATCAAATCAATTTCAGGCATCAGGGGCACGGTCGGAGGCCCTGCCGGTGAGGGGCTGACCCCCGTGGACATCGTCAAATTCACTTACGCTTACTGCGCCACTCTCAAGGAGCGCAGGCCCCACCCGGACGGGGCGCGGTACAGGGTCGTGGTAGGGCGTGACGCCCGCCTGAGCGGCGAGATGGTGGAGCAGCTGGTCTGCGGCACGCTCGTCGCCTGCGGCGTGGACGTGGTCAAGGCAGGCCTCGCGAGCACTCCCACCACCGAGATGGCCGTGACTTTTGCCGGGGCGGACGGCGGCATCATACTGACAGCCTCGCACAACCCCAGGCAATGGAACGCCCTCAAGCTGCTCAACGAGCGCGGAGAGTTTCTCACTGCTGCCGAGGGACAGGCCATCCTCGACTGCGCCGAGGCCGGAGGATTTGATTTCGCGCCGGTGGACAGTCTCGGCAGGGTCAGCGAACATGACTTCACGGATGAGCATCTGGATGCCGTGATGGCTCTCCCGGCCGTGGATGCGGACGCTGTACGCGCCGCCGGCTTCACTGTCGTCCTGGACGCCATCAACTCCGTGGGCGGAATCATCATGCCCAGGCTGCTGGAGCGTCTCGGAGTGGGGTGCATCAGGCTCAATTGCGAGCCGACGGGGGATTTCGCGCACAATCCCGAGCCGCTGCCGGCCAATCTCACCGGGCTCTGCGAGACGGTGGTGAGGGAGGGGGCTGACCTCGGCATCAGTGTGGATCCCGATGTGGACCGTCTCGCGTTCATATGTGAGAACGGGAAACCCTTTGTGGAGGAGTACACCCTTGTCAGCGTGGCCGACTACCTGCTCTCGATAGAGGAGTCCAAGGGGCGCAGGGGCATGGCCACCGTCTCCAACCTCTCCAGCACCCGCGCGTTGAGGGATGTCACTGAGGCGCACGGCGGAGTGTATTACGCCTCGGCGGTGGGGGAGGTCAATGTCACCACCAAGATGCATGAGGTTGGCGCGCTGATAGGCGGAGAAGGCAACGGGGGAGTCATTTATCCTGCCATACACTACGGTCGTGACGCGATGGTCGGGGTCGCCCTGTTCCTCAGCAACCTCGCCCGCAAGCGGATGAAAGCCAGCGAGCTCAAGGCCACGTACCCCCAGTACTTCATAGCCAAGAACAGGATTGAGATCAGCGACCCCGCGCTCATAGACCGCATCCTCTCCGCGATGAAGTCCCGTTACGCCTCCGAGAGAATCAACGACATAGACGGTGTCAAGATAGACTTTGAGGACAAGAGGCAGTGGGTGCATCTGCGCAGGTCCAATACCGAGCCCATCATCCGCATCTACAGCGAGGCGCAGACGCCGGAGCAGGCCCAGGCGCTCGCTGACGAGGTCATCGCCCTCGCGGACGAGATTATCCGCCAGGCCGGGCGCTGAGGAGATGTTCTCGTTCAGGACAACGGCGCTGGCCGAGCAGCTGGACCGCTCCCTGCGTGACGGCAAGGTGGCCGTCATGGAGGGAGCGTCGGCGTGGGATGTGGAGCGCGGAGGATATACTTCCGACATATTCAGGGAGAGGGGCAATCTCGTGCATGTGCGGGACTGGACAGATTCCCGTGAGCTGGCGGAGCTGGACGCCGTTGTCGTGGACGTGCAGGATTGCGGAGGGAGGTATTTTGAGCCTCTGCGCCGTGTGATGTCCCTTGTAGGCCTCATAGCCCGGATGGACTCGGAGGCCCGCCGCTCCTCGGAGGATGAGTATGTCCGCTGCCCCTCATTGTATGTTGTAGACCATCCGAACCCTGCCGGACGCCTTGTTGAGGGATCCATGCCGCCTGACTCTCCCGGGGACGGCGAGTTGAGGGCGCCTCACCGTTACGGCCTCACCATAGGGGAGCTGTGCCATCTGCATTACGCCGATGTGGGCGGGCGTTTCGCCTTGCATATCATCTCCGCCGCAGCCCAGTCCGGGAGCCGGCTGCTCCTGCCTTGGTCCGTGCCGCCCGCCGAGGACATTCCGGGGATGTTCACCCCTATGGTCTACCCGGGGCATGCGCTATGGCGCTGGACGAGCGCGACCCCCGGGCTAGGCACGACACGCCCGTATGAGATGTTCGGCGCTCCTTTCTTCAGCCACAGCGACAGCAAGCTGCCCTGCCCTGAGGGCGTGTCCATGAGGCCGTGCAGTTTTGTGCCCGCTGCAGGCCGTTATGCCGGCGAGACCTGCACCGGCTGGCAGACGCTGCTGCTCCCGGGGGCGCAGTACCATTCGCTGCTGCATGCGCTGCGGCTTGTCCGGCATTTTGTGGAGAGGTATTCGGCCTTTGCGCTTGAGGAGGAGTTCTGGCGCAGGCTCTCAGACCCGGTGATGGAGGCCTACGTACGTGGTGAGATCACATTCGACATCGTGGAGGAGAGCGTCAAGTCCGAGGAGCAGAAATGGATCCGCAAGGCCAAGAGATTTGTGCTGTACGAGGACCCGCCTTGCCGGATAAAATAGCTCACGTCGCTCAGGCGGCATAAAAAAGCTGGAGCGCAAAGGATGCACACCAGCTCTTCTGAAAACTCTCGCGCCAGAGAAAGATGCTACTTCTGGCGGTTCTTGTATCTCTGATAGAATTTGTCAACGCGGCCGGCGGTGTCAACAATCTTGACCTTGCCGGTGTAGAACGGGTGCGAGGTGTTGGAAATCTCGATCTTGACGAGAGGGTACTCCACGCCGTCAATCGTGGTCGTCTCCCTGGTGCTCGCGCAAGAGCGGGTGATGAACACGTCGTCGTTTGACATATCCTTGAAAGCTACAAGACGGTAGGTTTCGGGATGTATTCCTTTTTTCATGCCAAATGTTGGTTTAATGCGGGCGCAAAGATACAAAATTTATTTTATCCTGCAAAGCGGGCGTTATTCGTAGCGTAGAGCCTCGATGGGATCGAGGTTGGAGGCCTTGCGGGCCGGGTACCAGCCGAAGAACACGCCTGTGAACGTGCAGATGCCGAACGCGAGCGCGATTGTCCATGGCTCTATGTATATGGGGAACGAGGCGAGCCATTTGACTATGTAGGCGGCCCCGATGCCGAGCAACACCCCGATCAGCCCGCCGGTGATGCTGATGAGTATCGACTCGATGAGAAACTGCGAGAGGATGTCGCGCCCTTTGGCCCCGATGCTCATGCGCAGTCCTATCTCCTTGGTGCGCTCCGTCACCGAGACATACATGATGTTCATGATGCCTATGCCGCCCACTACCAGCGATATTCCGGCCACTGCGGCGAGCAGTATGGTCAGCAGGCTCGTGGTGGAGGTCATCATGTCGGCAAGCTCCTTTGTGGAGCGGACTTCGAAGTCATCATCATCCTTCTCCGAGAGCTTGTGGTTCTCGCGGAGTATCTCCTTGATCTCGCTGATGGCCTGGTCGGTGTAGTCCTCGCCTATGGCCGAGCAGGTGATGCCTTGCAGGTAGTTGATGGCGAGGATGCGCTTCTGGACGGAGGTGTAGGGGCAGTATATGAGGTCATCCTGGTCCATTCCCATGGAGTTGTAGCCCTTGCTCTCCAGCACCCCGATGATGCGGAACGGGATGGTGCCGAAGCGTATGACCTTGCCGACCGGGTTCTCCCCGTTGGTGAAGAGATTCTCTACGACGGTGGTCCCGACCACGCAGACCTTGGCGGCGGTGTGCACGTCCTGCTCGGTAAACAGCTCCCCGTCCCCTACGCTGTACCCGCGTATCTCCAGATATTCTTCCGTCACGCCGTACAGAGTGGTCGGGGCGTTGTTGGCCCCGTAGATGACCTGTCCGGATGAGTTGACGGTAGGGGAGATGAGGGAGACGTATCCGGCCTTGTCGCGGATGCTCTCATAGTCCTTGACCTTGAGTGACTGCATGTCGGAGGAGCTCAGCATCACCCCGCCCCTGCGGTCGCCCCCGGGCTGGATCATTATCATGTTGGATCCCATCTCGCTGATCTGGCTCTGGATGTTGCGCTTGGCCCCCTGCCCGAGCCCGAGCATGGTGATGACCGATGCGACCCCGATGATGATGCCGAGCATCGTCAGGAACGAGCGCATCCTGTTGTTGGAGATGGCCTTGAATGCTATTTTGAAGAGATTTCCTATGTTCATGGCATCGCTTGCGGGTATCAGTCATCGCTTGGCGGCAGGGCCGCGAGGGCTTCCTTTGCGCTCAGGATGCTTGCGTTCGGGGTGTCTGAGGTGATGCGCCCGTCGCGCAGCATTATGTTGCGGCTGCTGTATTTGGCTATGTCAGGGTTGTGGGTCACAAAAATGATGGTGCGCCCCTCGGCGTGGAGCCTCTGGAACAGGACGAGTATCTCGAAGCTGGTGCGGGTGTCCAGGTTGCCGGTGGCCTCGTCGGCCAGTATCACCGCAGGGTTGTTGACAAGGGCGCGCGCTATCGCCACCCTCTGCATTTGCCCGCCTGACATCTGGTTGCTCTTGTGCTCCAGCCTGTCGGCCAGCCCCACGTCGGTGAGGGCCTGCACAGCGCGGCGCCTGCGCTCCGCCGCGCCGACTCCGGAGTTGTACAGCAGGGGCAGCTCCACATTCTCAACTGCGGTGGTTTTGGGCAGGAGGTTGTAGTTCTGGAATATGAAGCCGATTTTGCGGTTGCGCAGGGTCGCCCGGCGGTTCTTGTCCATGGTGCGCACGCTCGTCCCATCGAGATAGTACTCGCCGCTGGTGGGGGTGTCCAGACAGCCGAGCATGTTGAGCAGGGTGCTCTTGCCCGAGCCGGATGTGCCCATTATGGTGACGAACTCGCCTTCGCCGATGGTAAACGACACGCCGCGCAGGGCGTGCACGGTCTCGTCCCCGACGATAAAGTCGCGCCTGATGTTGTCAGCTCTGATGACTTCTTTCATTCGTAAAATGATCTGCTGCTTTGCTGAAAGCTTTGTTGCAAGTAGGATTAAGGGGAGCGTCTCCGGCGTCAGTGAGGACCCGGGCCTCCGAGGAGGCTCTTCTCCTTTTTCTTGGCTGCGGATTTGGAGGCTTGCGTCACGCCTGTGGCAATCTCTGTCCCGCTCTCCAGCCCGGAGAGTATCTCGGTGAGGTCGGAGCTGACCACTCCGGCAGTGACTTCCTGCTGCCTGAGGGTGTTGCCGTCCACGACCCATACGCTCTTGGCCGGGCTGGGGTCGAGGGCTGCGATTGTGTATCCGGGCAGGGTGTCTTCGCTGGGGTGGAAACGCAGCGCCTTTGTGGGCACGGCCACGGCATTCTCGTGCTCTACGGTATATATGGTGATGTTGGCGGTGAGACCGGGCTTGAGCTTGAGGTCAGGGTTGTAGGCCGTGATAACCACCTCGTAGGTGACGACGCTGGAGCTTGTCGTGGCTTCGAGCCGCACCTGCTTCACTGTGCCGGTGAACACGTCATCCGGGTAGGCGTCAACGCTGAACTCCACTCTCTGCCCCTCCTCGACCTGACCGATGTCAGCTTCGTCGATGTCGCCGATGACCTGCATCTGCCTGAGGTCGGCGGCTATCGTGTAGAGGGTAGGGGTCTCAAATCCTGCGGCAACCGTCTGCCCCTCTTCCACTGCGCGGCTGATGACCACCCCGTCAATGGGGCTGGTGATGGTGGCGTAGGAGAGGTTGCGGCGCACCGCGACAATGGATGCTTTCTGGATGTCGTACGCGTTGCGGGCTGTCTCGTATTTGTAGAGAGCCTCGTCATATTCCGCGTCACTGACGAGCTGCTTGCCGTACAAGGCCTTGGTGCGGTTGTATTCCTTGGTCTGGTAGTCATATTCGCTCTTGGCGCTGGCCAGCTGGGCTTCCGCCTGCTCCAGTTCGGCCTCGAGATTGACCTTGTCCATCTCGGCTATGACCTGGCCGGCCGTCACCACGTCGTTGTAGTCCGCGTAGAGCTTGGACACGATGCCGGAGACCTGGGTGCCTACGTCCACTTCCGTGACCGGCTCCACCGTGCCGGTGGCTGTGACAGTGCTGCTCATGAATGTGGAGGAGCTTTTTGCGGTGACGAGCTCTATGCCGTCAGAGTCTCCGCCAGAGAGGGCCTTGACGAGGACAACGGCCACGGCCGCTGCCGCGACAGCCGACCAGGCCAGTATGCGTTTAGTCTTTGTTTTCATTTGCGTATGGATATTTGCCCTGGTAGATGTCCAGGACGGCGAGATTCATCAGTGAGGTATATTTGGCCAGGACGCTCTCCTGCATCGCGCTGTCGCGTTCGTTCTGTGCGGTGAGGAGCTCCACGGTGTTCTTGGCGCCGAGGCTGAACTGCTCGCTGACAAGGTCGTAGCTGTCGGAGGCGTAGGCGCTCTTGCGCTCGGCGGCCACGTATTGGGACTGGGCGGACAAGGCCGCCAGGTACGTGCTCTCGACATTTTTGAGCAGGTCTTTCTCTACGCTCAGGGCCTCGAGACGGCTGTTGTCGAGGGCTATCTTGGCCTTGGCGGTGGAAGTCTTGTTCTGGAGCTGCGAGAATATGGGCACACGCAGCGTCAGCCCGGCGGTCTGGTTGAAGTTGTCAGCTATCTGCGAGCCGAAGCTGCCAGAGGCGACGGAGTTGTTGGAGCTGCCTATGCCTGCGGACAGCGAGAGCGTCGGCAGGTATCCGGCCTTGGCGATGCTGAGCGAATAGCGGGCCGACTCGATGCTCTTCTGGGCTTTGAGCATCTGCGGCATGTAGGCCTTGGCATTCTCAAAGACCTCCCGTTTGTCCGGGATGAGGGCCAGCACCTGCTCGGGGCTTATCCTGATGTCGGCAATCTCCATTTCGTCCAGGATGTCCAGCTCCAGCAGCTGCTTGAGGGTGAGCATGTCGCTGGCCAGGGTGTTGCGCGATACGGTGAGCTGGTATTCGTCGCTCTGGTACTGGCTCTGCAGCTGCGCATAGTCCACCTTGGATATGGAGCCTGCCATCCGCAGCTGCTCGCCGCGCTCCATCTGCGCCTTGGAGGTAGACGCTGCGGATTCGCTGACCGAGACGCTCTCGCGCGAATACAGGCACTGCATGTAGGCCTGTACAATGGAGATGCGTATATCTGTTGCAGCCTCGGCCACTCCAAGGGAGTCTATCTCATTCTGCAAAAGGCTTTTGCGGTAGCTGTCCCTGAGCTTGCCCCCTTGGTACAGGGCGATGTCCGCCGAGAGATTGTATGTCCCGCTGTATTGCGTCTTGTCCTCGCCTGTGGCATAGTGGCTGAGACCTTGCGTGGAACTCGCGCTCACGCTTGGCATCAGGGCGCCTTTGGCGGCGCGGCTGTCCTCTATGGACGACAGCAGGGTGTTGCGCTGTTCGCGCAGGGAGATGTTGTGCTCGAGGGCGTAGTCCAGGCAGTCCTCCAGCGTCCACAGCCTTGTCCCTGCGGAGGCGCTGTCAGCAGGCTGCGCAGATGCGCTGGCAGATGCTGACGGGGCTGACGGCGCGCTGGCGCTGCTGTCCGGGGATGCCGCAGCAATGCCGTCGGGCGTGCCGGTGTCGTGCGATGCCGCGCCGCCCGCCGCATCCGTCCATCCCGCGCAGGCAAGCATCGCCGCCGCGCACACTGAAATGTAATGTAGCAAAATCATTTGGTGTAAAACGGAAACCGGACGGCGTTTCTTTCACAAATCGTGCCAGCGGCCGTTTGCTTTTTTGAGACAATGGATTATATTTGCCGTCAGGAGAGTCGCTTATCCTTAATCTTATGAATATTATTGTCAAATCTCTTATTGCCGCCACAGCAGCGGTCATTGCTATGGTTTCATGCGGAAATGCCTCCTCCAACAAGGAGGCTGGCGCCAAAGCGGAAGGGGCGCAGGCGGCGGACTCCGCTGTCGTTTATTTCACTTCCGAGATAACACCGGAAGGCCTCGTGAGAGTCTATGAGGCTCTCGGGCGCGAGGCAAAGGGACGGGTCGCCGTCAAGATCAGCACAGGCGAGGCCGGAGGCCACAACTACCTCAAGCCGGAGCTGATAGGCGCCCTTGTCCAAAAAGTCGGCGGCACCATCGTCGAATGCAACACCGCCTACGCTGGCAAGAGGATGCGCACCGAGGATCACCTCAAAGTCATAGAGGATCATGGCTTCAACAAGATTGCCAAGGTGGACATCATGGATTCGGAAGGGGAGATACGCATCCCGGTGCAGGACACGACCTGGATCAAGTACGACATCGTGGGGTCCCACCTGCCGAACTATGACTTCATGATCAACCTCGCCCATTTCAAGGGACACGCCATGGGCGGCTTCGGCGGCGTCCTCAAGAACCAGAGCATCGGAGTGGCATCCGCCAACGGCAAGACCAACATCCACACGGCCGGCAAGGCCCAGACCGTCGAGGGGCTGTGGCAGAACCTGCCTGCAAACTGGTCTGACGCGCCGCAAAACAACGACCCGTTCATCGAGTCCATGGCGGCAGCGGCACAGGGAGTGGCCAACTATTTCGGGGACAACATTCTCTATATAGACGTGCTCAACAACATCTCGATAGACTGCGACTGCGACAGCCATCCCGCCGACCCCACAATCAAGGACATAGGCATCGCCGCGTCACTTGACCCCGTCGCGCTGGACAAGTTCTGCCTCGACCAGGTGTTCAACCTCACCCCTTCGGCGGAGAACGACACCAAGGCCCTGCTGGACAGGATTAACGCCCGTCACGGCACACACATCGTTGACTATGGCGAGAAGATAGGCCTCGGCACGACTGCCTACAAGGTGGTCAACATTGACAAATAGCTTTCCGCGCACATACAACGCATGAGGGTGACCTGAAACGGCCACCCTTTTTTCTGGAACATTTCCCGAGAACGGGCCGTCATCCTGCTTTTGTCAGATCCCGGTGGCGGCCCTGTCGGCGAGCGGTCGCTCCAGCCCGTCCTGCATGATGACTTTCATCGCGATGAACGGGGGCGACATGAGCTGCTCAAAGCTGTACATGACTGTGGGCGTATGGATATTGTCGTAGGACGACGAGCATTCCAGCGTCAGCCCCAGGCCTCCGGAGCACCAGTTGACGGCGTTGGTGAGGTTCATCGTCCCTGACGGCTGCACCGCAGGCCTGCGGAATGAGTTGAAGCCGCTGTCGTAGAGCGCGTCGTTGATCTTGTCCGCAATCAGGCATCCGCGCCTGATGTGCGCCCCGGTGTCTACGGAGCTTGGCCCCAGCATTGAGGGCTGGCTCTCGCAGGAGTGCCCGTTGAGCAGGAAGTCCACCCTCCACCGCGCCATCAGCTTGCACGCCGCCTTGGCCTCCTCCGTGCGCATGTCTCCCGGGGTCACGTCGTGCTGGATGTTGTATCCGTCGGCATTGGGATACCCTCCGGGGAACGATACCTTGTCCAGGGGGAGGGGAAAATATTTCTTGCTGTCCTTCCAGCCCACGAGAGAGCCGTCTTTCCATGTCCCTTGGCATGCGGCGCGGAACACTTCATATGGCTGCCCGCTGAGGTGGTCGGGGCTGATTGCACGCCCGTCCATGTTGAGGCAGGGCACAATAATCAGCCTGTAATTGGCGGCCAAACCCAAGAATGTGCTGTCCGTCTCGCCCCTGTAATCTTTCCCTGTCTCCAGCAGCTGTATCATGTTCATCGCAGCTGCCACACTCTCCGGTTCCGCACCGTGCACCCCGGCGAGGAACATGATTGTCTGTTTGTGACTTTCCTCCCCGTAATACGCCAGCGCTGCAGTTGAAGAGTTGCCCGCCGACCAGTTGGTCTGCGGCGGGGCCTCGTTGAAATCCCCATAGAAATACGCATACACAGGGAAGCCTCCCGGGGTGTGCGCTATTATCTCGGAACGGCCGGCAGACACGTGCTCGCAAGCCTCGACAATCTGTTCAGGCCTCACTCTCCAGAAGTCAGGGGCCTCCTCCTGCCCGGGGATAGTCATCTTCTCAAAACGGAGCCCGCCCGTGCTGCATGAACCGAAAACGGCCACGGCGGCCAGCAAAAACGCTAATCGTCTCATATCTTCTTGAATGTAACTGTTATGTCATCAGTCTGCCCTGCCGGGACGGTCACCGTGAATCCGCAGTAATGCTCCCCGTCCCGCACTTCTTCAGAGTCGCAGAACGGCGCAGGATGATCCGCTTCCTTGGGGTCGCTTGTGAATATCCTGTATGTGACGGCATAGCTTGAGCTTGCCTGCATGAGGACGGACTTTGAGCCAATCGTCAGCTTGATGCCCTCATCCGTAATCTCCGGGACGGCCTCCGTGCTGAGGTTCCACCTTATTGCGGCCTCCTTGTCCGGCAGGGCTTCTATATGGTCTGTGACTGACAGGCAGGATTTGTCCTTAATCAGGGCTGTGCGTGTGGCCTTGCCGACTTGACCGGCAAGGACTGCAGTCAGGTCTACGGTCGCTCCCATGGACATCTCGGACTTGTCGGTGGACACAAACACGCCCGCCCCGGACACAAGATGGTCAGTGTCGTTGACCGTCAGAGTGTTGTGCTGTCTGGCATTTATCCGGAAGCACTGGTATCGCGCAGAGCCGTCCGTATTGTCCCAAAGGGATCCGGCGCCAAGCTTTGCAATCGCGGCCTCAAGGATGTCGTAGTCGTCCTGCACAAAGTCGGTCGCCCAGCGCTCTCCCCAGCCGTCAAAACAGAACGAGCCGGCATCCATGTGGCCGTGCCCGACATTTGCCCGGCCTCCCTTGATGGCAAGGTACAAGTCATCATCGCCCCATCCTGTACGCGCTGTCACGACCGGCTGCACCCCTGATGTGGCCACGTTGACATTGTCCTCCGGCAGCCTGTATTCGGAAGGCTCGTATTTTGAGGCCCACAGCAGCACGAGCGGGTATGTCCTCATGCCAATTGCGTCGCCTCCGTCCACACGCACGCCGCCGGTGAGCACATTCCCTTTTTCGGCCTCCTTGAGTTCGAAGTAAGGCAGCGAGGGGTCACCGAACAAAACAGAGAAATAAAGCATGGCCGGCACGGTGTCAACGCTCGCGTTGTTGTCCCCGAATGCGAACGTCCTCCCGGTAGGGCCAATCAGATGAAGATACCATTTAGGCGTATTGCGGTATCCTGCATAGTCACTTATGCCGAAGTCGGTGAGAAACGCGCTTTGGAGCGCGGAAACGCTGAGCATCTCGATTTGCACGAAATTCCTCCAGTACATTGTCCCCATATAGTCCGACCCGTCCGTGCCGAGGAGCTGCCGCAGCCCCTCCCAGTTGCTGGGAATGGCCGTGTCCAGCAATTGGGCGCATAGGGAGGGATTGATGTCGCTGAACGCGATCGCCCCGAGTATGAGTCCTGAAGTGACGGTCGCGTTCCATCCGCTGCTTGGCCTCAAGTAGGAGGCCGCATCGTTGAGCGCTCCGGAGAGAGAGTACTCGAATACTTTCTGCTCCACTTTGGCGCGTGTCTCCAGCGAGAGGGCGTCATGCAGCCAGTCATACCCCACAGCGGCCGCCTGTGTAAGGGTCGAGGTGTCCAAATAGTGGTTCTGCTTGTTCCAGTCGGGGAAATCGCATATCTGGTTGAGCAGGTCTTCGGCGCAGTCGAGAAACCTCTGCTCACCGGTGAAGCGGTATGCATACGCGCACATGAAAATGCGCCCGAACGCGTCTCGCGCCATCGAGAGCATCCTCCTGCCGGAAGCGTCAAGGGCGTTGCTCATGCGGTCTGCCCTGTTGACGCATCGTACCGCTGTGGCTATTACTTCGTTGTGCATGAGCGTGAGGATGCGGGACTTTTGGGACAGCACAGCCTCCTTGTGCCTGCGGAATGCAGCCTCATCTGCGAAGAGTCTCGGATGCCCTCCGCTCACAGCATAACCGCCGGAACTGTGAGACAGGACAGTAAAGTCACCCTCGTCCACCGGGGTGGAGATGAGCGTGATCCTGTTGCGTGTGACAGTCAGCGGCGCGGTGCGCTTCTGCTCCTGCAGTGTGCCGTCCGTCTTGGCAAGTCTGACGGTGACTCCGGAGGCCATCACGACAGGGGCAAGATTGAGATAATATGTGCCCGGGGCAAAAGTCTCCCCATCGGCCGGAATTGCAGTGGCAGATGAGCCGTCGGCACTTGTCACGCCGGGCGCTTGGGTGGAGGACATAGTCACATCCAGATGCCCGGCAAAGCATTCGCCCCCGCTGCTTACGAACTGCACTGCGCGGACATCCGTCCCCGAGATGGTGAATCCGAGCAGTCCGCAGATGTTGCGCATGGTAAGGGAGCCGGCCCCGCTTACTGCGCAGAGCAGGTTGGACTCTGGATCAAATCCTCCCGCCACGGGACTTTGCCGTTCTGGCAGGTATGCCTCCACGCCGCTGCTGGAGAATGTGGCGGATGCGTCATACGGATAGAGCAGCTGGTAACTGCTGCGGTATGCTGCCTTGCCAGAGATGGTGGCGGAGCTGCCGGAGGATGACACGGTGAAGCGCCTGTTGCCCTTGCCGTCGTAAACGCTCACCTTTTCTGTCCCGTCCCACATTATCGACATGCCGGACAGCGCGGTCTTGGTGTCTGTCAGGACGAATGTCACATCTGCGAGTCCCTCTTCGGACTCCTCCGTTGCAGAAGAGTCCGGTGACGCGCTCTCCTTGCCGCATCCGGCGGTCATCAGCGCCACCAGCGCAGCCTCCAAGGCAAACAATCTCTTATTCATAGACAAATCCTTTTTGCGCCTGCACCTTGTTTGAGAATGCGCGGGCGCCCTCGTCCGACTCCACTTGACCGCCAATCTCCCCATCCCTGTTGAACCAGAATGTGAGCTTCTTGCCGTCTGTCGTGATAGTGACGCCGTCGCGTAACTCATCCTTTACATAAGTGGCCTTGACCGGCTTGGTGTTGTCAATATGGCTTGCGGTCAGCACGTTGAGAAAGCGGTCGTCCGAACGCGCCTCCCCTGGCTTGACCTCCAGCCTCCATGACCCTGTATACGGGCCGTAGCCGCGCCGCATGGCCTCTTTGCGGTATTTCTCCTCGTACTCTGGAGCCAGAGGGTAGTTGCGGTCGCGCACCCAATACTCCTTGCCCTTGCCGCCGACAAGCTCCAGCGTCGCGTCTTCGGGCAGCAGGGTCTCACAGAACAGCCTCCCGTCATTGGAGTCAGCCCGGGTGAGGTTCTTCTTGATGACAGGCTTGTTCTTGAAATGCAGGAGCCAGTCCTTGCGGTATGACGGGTCGGCTGCCCCAACCCTGTCATACACGATGAAGCAGTCCGGGTACACGAACACAAACTGCCTGACGGCCTCTGTGCACTTGTCCCCGTAGCACTTGGTCGCGTCGGAGGCGATGTAGGTGTAGATGTCATTGGTCTCGAACGCCTTGATGTCAGCCCCAGTCATGACTGTCTGCCCGCCGTAGTTCTCATTGGCTGTGGGGTCGTCCAGTTTGATGCCCCAGTGGTAGGGGAGAGGCTCCCCAGGCTTGTGTATGAGCACCACATTGTGCGCCACACTCTGGCAATAGTAATAGCACAGGTTGTAATCGGTCTCTCCGGCACGGTCTCCGCTGTCCAGCGCGAGATGGTCGTACTTGTAGATTGTGAAATTGTTCTCGTCGTAGTGCTTGTGCTCCATCAGGCTCGCCCCGGCCGTGAACGTGCAGTATGTCGCGTCCGGGTCGAATGCGGAACGCATGTGGATGAGCCCCAGCGTCTCGAAATGCCGTGCTTTGAGCGGGGCGTTGACGAGTTTGTCCATATAGTAGGGCTTGGCTTGCTGCCCTGTCTCTATGATGAAAGGCAGGATGGGGTAGGGATTGAGGTTGAGGGTGCGCACCCTGCCCATCTCCCGTATCGCGGCAGTCATTCCCACGCAGTCCGCATCCGCAGAGCTTTCGTAGAATTGCAGGTACTGGGACAGCTGCTCCCACAGTCTGACGCTTGACACCCGCAGGATGCTGTGGTATGAGTCGCCTTGCCCCGGGAAGCGGATTGCCGGAGGATTGGGAGAGTCCTTGATCCACAGCCACCATATCCAGTTGGGCAGCAGCGCAAGCTGGGGATAATCCGCAGCGACGTTTATTCCGCATGCTGACAGCATTGTGAACATGAAATTGAACTGGGCGTATGTGTAGTTGCCGAGCGCGTATTCCGGAGTCATGGAGGCCAGCGCCCCGTCGTCTCCAGCCGTGTCGTTGCGGTACTGCATCATCTCGCGGTTGAGACTGTAACCCCATTTGAGATGCTTGAGCGCGAGGGAGTCGCAGTAGCCGTCACCATAAGCGGCCAGCCCCGAGTACCACAGCAGGGACTTCACCCCGTAGAATCCCGTGTTGATGGCTCCGTCGTTGTTGCGCGGGATGCCAAGGCCGTACTCCGGCTGCACTTGCTCGACATAATTGACAAGGGGCACGATAATCTCTTCTCTCTCCTCCGGGGTCAGAGCCTCGTACAGCCAGTCGTATGCGCAGAGCGCATTGACGCGCGAATGGGCATACCACCGCACGGGGCGGCGGTTGGCTGTCGCCTCAGTGTAGGCATCTGCGGACACTTTCAGCAGCTTTTTGGCCTTGTCGAGATATTTGTCCTTGCCGGTGAATCTCCATGCCAATGCAGCTGCGGCGGCTTCCCTGCCGAACTCGGTGATGTCAGGGATGGGCAGTGAGGCGTTGGTGACCTCGACCGGGCCTGTGCCTGAGGCGACAGGGTTGTCCGGATACTTCCCGACCTCGTCAAGGAGCTTTTCCAGATAGTCCTTGCGCTCCCCGTGAGCCCTCTCGTTTATTTGAGGCCATGTGCCGGAGTTGAAGAAGATTCTAGGATGCTCTTGGCGCACCGGCGGCTGCGCCTGGACGGAGATGCACAAGCAGAGGGCCGCCGCAAGCCCAAGCGCCGTCCTATAGCCCAAAGTCATAATCATTCCTCCCGTTGTTCTCTATTCCCGAATTGTACAGCGTCTCATTGGCGGGAAATCCTGAAAGCAGGCCCTTGCGCGCTTCGCTGACATCTTCGCTGTATGCCCATCTTTCGGTCGTGCCGGACTTGTATTCCGGGTAGAAGCGCCCGAAGAGCATGTCCTGGTTGGACAGGGACATAAATTCGTTTTTCGGCACGGCGATGTTGTCCACAAGCCATTGCGCCCCATGCCGGTGAGTCTCGTACCACTCGTGGTTCTCTCCGAAGAATTCGTAAATGCGCTCCCAGAATATCCTGGTCATGAGTTCTTCCTTGGTGGCAAATTCGCCGGCTGTCCATTTTGGATATTCGGAGTCAGGCTCCCCGTCCTCGACGCTGTGCCGCGCCCGCGCATGTATGACATCCATGTACTTGTAGGCCTTGGCCTCATCGCCAAGCCAGGCCGCAGCCTCTATGGCATTGAAATACACTTCCGCGAAGCGCATGTCATAGATGTCGGCATCTCCGGAAGTTACATTATAGTTTGGGCTGGCGTACTTGCGGAAATAAGGATAGAGGTTTACGCGGCTGTAGGATATCGTGGCCGGATAGATGCTGACAATCCTGCCCGCGCTGCCGTAGCTCTGACCCTCGCAATATTCCATGCTGTTGTAATAGAATGTCTTGTCCAGTCTGGGGTCAGAACTTGTCAAGTATTCCGTGTGGGCGGAGCTGCGCCAGACTCCCGGGTAAGTGAAGCACCAATGCTGAAACGCCCACCTTGTGGGACGGATGCGTCCGAATTGCTCATTGCTCGCAGTGCAGCGGGTCCCCGCAGGGTATTGGGGCAGCTGGTACTGCGCATAGGTGTTGGAAATGTCGGATGCCACTGATACAGGCAGTGTGAGCACTTGCTCGGGATTCCTGAAAGATGTGTACCCGTCCCTGCTGAAGCCATAGTCGTAGGTGAAGAGATCCCCGAATTTGCTCAGCAGCTTGTATCCGCATCCCGGTTCGTGCGTCGCGCTCTCCGGGATGAGCATTTCCGCGTACTCCAGGGCCTGGGTGTAGGCTGCCCTGGCGGCATTCTCATAATCCTGCTCCGACAATGGCGGGAACGTCACCCCCTCGAAGCCGGTCACCCCGCTGAAGTCGGGGGATCGGCCTTCCTTGGAGGGATCCCAGAAATTGTCATAGGGGCTGGCCAGCAGCGAGCCGAGGGTGACATAGACGCTGGAGAGGTAAGCCACCGCTGCGAAGCGGTTGGGCCGGACTATGCCGGAGGCGACCTCATCGGCTCTCTTGGGGGAGCGCATATGCTCCGAGGCGTATTCAAGGTCATCGATTATTTGCGCGTATACCTTGTACCATGGCGCCCTGGCCTTGGAATTGGCATTGTCGAAGTCAACCTCTTCGAGCCACAGCGGGGTGTCTCCCCATTTCCGTACTATGTGGAAATAAGCTACCGCCCTGTACAGCCGGGCTTCTGCTTCGACCTCAACCTTGTACCAGTCCTCCACCGGAGAGTCCGGGAGAGCCGCGAGCAGGGCATTCGCCCTGAAGACCGCAGTGTACAGCCCCCTGAAGTGGTTGCCGTTCCAGGCGTTGGCGGAGTATTGGGTGAACTTCAGGCAGCTGAGGTAGTTGTTGCTGGTGAGCCTCTGCGTCATCTGTCCCCAGTGTATCAGGCCTGAAGCGCAGCCCCATGCCTCGGTTGACTCCCCGTTGAGGCCGTTGCCCGACAGCAGCCCTGCCATAACTCCCTCCAGAGAAGCCTCGAGGTCTTTCTCCGTGTCATATACCCCCTCACGGCCGAGCGGATTGTTCTGGTCGAGGAAGCTGGAGCAACTCTGTGCGGCAAGCAGCACGGTTGCCACGCATGCCAGCGCATTGTACAGTTTTTTGCCTAGTCGCATCATCAGAATGTAAATTTTGCGTCGAAGCTGCATGACACGGGGTAGGGGGCGGAGTTGAGGTCCACGCCCATCCTTGTCACGCTCGCGCCGAACGAGTTGCTGAACGGGCTGTAGCCCGTGTAATTGTCAATCACCAGCAGGTTGCCTCCGGAGAGGCTGAGCGTGAGGCCGTGCAGGAGCTTGGCGCTCTTCTTGACCGGGACTGCCCAGCTCAGGGTCAGGTCGGACATCCTCAAGTATGAGCCGTCCTCCACGTACCTGTCCGAGAAATAGTAGTCCACGACCCCCAAGGCCGGCCATTTGTCGCTGGGGTTGGTCTCGCTCCAAGCGTCCGTGACAGCCATCTTGCGGACATTCTTGGAATAGTCCGTGGACCAGTCCTGTATGTTGTTCATGTTGAAGATGTCAAACTTGTACGCCCCCACGAACGCGGCGGACAGTGTGAATCCCCGGTATGCCACCGAGAGATTGAAGCCGTAGGTGAACTTAGGCATGGGATTGCCGATGACGGTGCGGTCGCCCACATCGATGTAGCCGTTGCCGTTGAGATCCTTATACTTGATGTAGCCCGGCTCCCGCACGTCATCCTCCGAGAATCCAAGCCCTGTCTCCCCGCTCTGCACGATGCCGTCCGTCTTGTAGCCGTAGAACAGCCCCATAGGCTGCCCCTCTATGAAGATGTTGAGGGGGCTGGTGTCGCCGCTCGACTGGAGGGAGCTGCCGTAGAAGTACCTGACGTGACGGGCGGGCTTGTCAGCGTCTACAAACAGCTCCCCGCTGTCTCCGGTCGCCCCGACATCCACTATCGTGTTGCGGTTGAACGAGATGTTGCCCCCAATCCCTATCTCCAGCGAGCCTCGCTTGAGCGGCACCGCGTCTATGCTCAGCTCCAGCCCCTTGTTGCGGATTACTCCGTCGTTGACATACATGGACCCCATGCTGGTCGAGAGGGCGGTGACCTTGCTTTGGAGCAAGTCCCACGTGTCCTTGCGGTACACGTCAGCCGTGATTGCCAGACGGCCTCGCCACAGGCTCAGGTCAAGCCCGGCGTTTACCTGCTCTGATGTCTCCCATTTGAGGTCAGGGTTGCTGATGTTGCTCTGGTAGCTGACAACCTCCTTGCCGGAGCCGTTGATGTGGCTGCCAAGCATGAGGGTACGGTATGTCTTGCTGGTCTGGTAGTTGCTCACCGCCTGGTTGCCGACCTGCCCCCAGCCGAGGCGCAGTTTGGCGTTGGAGATGACCGGCCAGTCGAACCACGGCTCCTGCGTGATCCTCCAAGCGAATGCCATCGACGGGAACACGCCCCATTTGTTGCGTCCCTCAAATTTGCTTGACCCGTCAAGACGGACGGTGGAGGTGAGGACATAGCGGTCGCGCCAGTTCCAGATGCCTCTGGCGAAGAATGACATCAGGGAGGCCTCCGTGTTGGTGTATGCGTCTATCTGCGAGTATTCCGCCAATGCGTTGTTGATGTCGTGTATGCCCGCGTTCTTCTGCGGGAGATTCCAGCCCGACACGGACTCCGAGCGGTAAGTGTTGCGGGACATGCTCTCACCCAGGGTCAGGGTCAGCTTGTGTCCTCCCCAGCTGCGGTTGCCGGTCAGGGTGTTGTCGAAATTGAACCTCGTGTAGCGTCCTGCGCCTATGCCGGCGAGGTTGCCGTTGCCGACCGAGATTTTGTCGGCCTTGGTCTTGTCCCTCTCCTCGGAGTTGACTTCGCCGCCGAATGTGGACTTGAACGCCACCCAGCTGTTGATTTTCCAGTCCACAGTCAATGAGGGGATGATACGGAATCGTTCGGAGACATTGGTCGAGCCGGCGAGCCAGCGGTGCGGCCCGTAGAGCAGGTCCGCGTCAGCGTCCGTCTGCACCTCGTCCTCGTCCTCAGCGTCAGGGCTCTTGTACATGTAGGGCTTGGATCTCAGGGTGGAGCGCAGCAGGGAGCTTCGTGCCGTGACATTGCCGCCGCTTACCGCTCCTGTGACCAGGTCGGAGCGCGTGTAGCCGAAGTTGGTCTTGAAGCGTACCGTCAGCACCCTTGACAGCTGCCGCTGCAGGTTGAGGCTGGCTGTGATGTTGTCCGAGTCAGTCCTCTTGAGCACACCCTCGCTGTGAGTGTAGCCCAGCGACATGAAATAGTTGGTGTTCTTGGGCTTGCCGGAGATGGAGACGTAGTGCCTCTGCCCTATGGCCGTCCGGGTGATGTAGTCCTGCCAGTCCATCGGGGTAACCTTGATGACGCGGTTGTCCTTGTCCTGCCAGTTGTCGTAGATGTAGGAGAGATACTCGTTAGCCGTGACGCTGGGGTAGTTGTCCAGATAGTCAACATATTCGTCAAAGCTCAGCACGTCGATGCGTCTGCCGGCCCGGGAGATGGTAAGCCCTGTGTTGTACCTCACGACGGGCAGGTCACGGCTGGCGGACTTGGTGGTGATGAGCACCACTCCGTTTGAGCCTTGCGACCCGTAGATGGCCGTAGCTGAGGCATCTTTGAGGATCTCGATGGAGGCGATGTCCTGCGTGTTGATGCCGGCCAGTCCGTTGGTGGACTCCACAGCGTTGGAGCTGGACCCGACAGACATGGTGGTGATGGACTGTGAGGAGCCGTTGACGATGACCCCGTCCACCACATAGAGCGGGTCAGAGTTGCCGGTGAAAGTGGCTATGCCCCTCACACGTATGGTGACCCCGGCGTCCGGCGACGTGCCGTCCGCGAGCACTTGCACTCCTGCCGCCCGTCCCTCCAGCATCTGGTCGAGCGTTGAGCTCGTGGCCGCCTTTTCATCGTCCACCTTGACGGAAGTGACAGCCCCGGTCAGGTCCGAGCGGCGCATGGAGCCGTAGCCTATCACCACGGATTCGTCCAGTTTCTCGCTGTCTTCCGCCATCACAATGTCGATGACGGCGCGGCCGCCGACCTCCGCCGTCTGCTCCTTGTAGCCTATTCCGCTGAATGTCAGTACGGGATTGCCTGAAGAGGGGATTGCAAGCGACCACTTGCCCTCGAGGTCTGTGACAGTGCCGATGCCGGGACGGCCTTGCAGCATGACGGCTATGCCCGTGAGGGGTTCGCCGGAAGAGTCCTTGACACTGCCGCTCACGCTGATGTTCTGCGCCATGCTGACGTTGCCGGCCAGCAGGATGAGAGATGCCAATATTGTGTATAGTTTCTTCATCTCAGAGGGCATTAGAAATTGAGGCTCGCGCCTGCCATGATTATGCGGCTGACCGGATACGAGCCGTAGTCGAGGCCGTTGGAGAGCGTGCTGGCTCCAAAACAGTTGACATCAGGGCTGTAGCCGCTGTAGGAGGTCAATGTGGCCAGATTGCGGCAGCTCAGCCTCAGGGTCAGGTCTTTGAGCCTGCGTGATGAGACAGGAGGCCTCCAGCTTACGCCCACCTGCGTGAGCCTCAGGTGGTCCGCCCGCTCCACATATTTTGAGGACAGGCAGATGAGGCCGTCGATGTCGGTGACTCCATCGCGTACCAGCTCGTTGACGTTGGCCACCTTGTAACCGGCCGCCCCGTCCAGCGTCATGTCGAGAGTCCACCGCCCGCAGCTGAGGACAGTCTGCAGGCCTCCGTACCATTTGGGGATGGTGCTCCCCAGGATGACCTTGTCAGCCTCGTCCACTCGGCCCTCACCAGTGATGTCCAGATAATTGCCCCCGGAGTCAGTCCTGTAGCCGTACAGGCTGCTCACGGGCAGGCCTTTGGCATTGCATGTGCACCATACCCCGTGCCCGACCACCTTGCCGAGGAAGTCTTCGGCGTTGGAGGAGGTGACTTCGTTGGCGTTGCGCGTCAGGTTGGCGGACACGCTCCATTTGAGATCTCTCGTGCTGATGATGTCAGCATGGAGTTCCATTTCCAGGCCTTGGTTGCGGATTGAGCTGCCCCGCTTGAACACCCTTTCGCATCCGCCCCATACCCATTCCCCGTCGGGATTGTCCTCGGGCGCGTGTCCCATGCGGTACATCAGGAAATCATCGTCCGTAGTCCTGTCGTAGAATGCCGCCTTGAGCCGCCAGCGGTCATCCAGGAATCCTGCCTCGGCCGAGACGGTGTATTCGCGGGTCTTGAGCTTGTCCACTCCGTCGTAGAATGTAGATGTGCCCTCCTCCGGCTCGTACCAGGAGCTGGAGAGGTAATTGCCGAACAGCTCGTAGGGGACATATTTCTCGTAGCCGCTGATGCCGTACCCGGCTTGCAGTCTCAGGGTGGAGATGGCAGTGTTGCCGCGCAAGAACGCCTGATGCGCATCAAATGTCAGCGTGGCTGAGGGGCAGATGTCCGTGCCTTGGGACGACCATCTGGGAGTGCGGTCGCCGCGCAGCACTCCGTCAATGTCCAGAATGCCCTTATAGTCATAGCGGAGCGTCGCGTACGCCCCGACATGCGACCAGTGGCGGACAAACTTGTGTATTCTGGTGTCATACGCCCCGACAAGCAGACTGTTGCCCCGAAGCTCTTCGGAGACGAAGTTTATCCCATTGAGGGTGTTGAATTTGTTGTTATTGCCGAGGTACTCCATCCCGGCCTTGAAGTCCAGCCGGTGATGCACGGCGAAGTACTTGTACCAGTTGAACTCCCCGGAGGCGTTCCAGCTGGCGAGGAATGACACGAGGTTGGATGCCGCGCCGCCGTTGACATTCTCCTCGGAAGGTGCGCCGAAGCTGGTGTTGCTGCCGTACCATATGGTGCGGTAGTTGCTCTGCAAGTCCATGCCGGCGGAGAACTTGGCGTACATGTTTTCCGCGAAATTGAGACGGATGTACGAGGACAGCAGCGCCTTGTAGTCCTCCGTCTTGTCGTCGTAGCCGTCCTCCCAGTCGCTCTCGCTTGTGCTCGGTGACAGCGCGGGGTCGCGGCGGGCGAGCGTGAGTGAAGGCAGCCCGAGATATGTCACCCCGCTGGGGGAGTATGAGCGTCCTCCGCCAATCAGCGAATTGAACCCGAACCAGACAGCCCGATTGGCGCGGGTCTCGAAATTGCCCTTGAACGAGACGTAGTCGCTGGAGTTGCCGGGCAGTTCGCCGCCGATGGTGCGCAGGGCGGCGGAGAGGTTGTATCGTGTGCCGTCCGCGCCGCCGCTGAATGCCGCCCTGCTTGAGCTGCCGAAGCCGCCGTCCCAGCCCATGTCCGAGCTGATTTCGAAGCCGTTTGTCTCCCCATGCGGCATCTTCGTGTTGACGATGACTACGCCGTTGGCGCCCCTGACACCGTATATGGCTGTTGCAGCGGCATCCTTGAGCACCTCTATGCTCTCAATCTCCTTGGCGTTGAGGAACGCCAGGGGATTGAGCGGGGCAGTGTAGCTCTGCTCGCCGTACTGCCAGAACGCGTCCAGATTCTCCCGGAGGTCTGTGGAAAGGTACACCCCGTCGATTATCCAGAGCGGCTGGTTGTCGGTGCGCAGGGAATTGATGCCCCGTATTTGCACATTGACCCCTCCGACCGGGTTGTTGTCGATGGACGAAACCCTCACCCCGGCAATCTGCCCCCGCAGCAGCTCCGTGACATTGCCCGCCACGGCGGAGGTGAAACCGAGCGTGTCGGTGACGATGTCACGCGCCTGTACAGCAGCCGTACCGGATATTGTCAGCAGCAGCGGCAGGAGCCGCCTTGTAATGTTCGCTCTCATGTGCTCTACAGGTATTTGAGTACAATCCGGCTGATGTAGAGCCGGCAATAGTCATCGTGGCCGAACTGGTTGGCCTGGCTGAATCGCAGCACACAGCCATGTCCGGACTCCGGAGGGTTGCCCGTCTCGGTCAGGTCGAAGTCGATGTTGTGCAGCCCGGAGGTGTTGGAGCCGTTCCAGGTGTGCTTGTTGACGTAGCTGGTCAGCGCGACGGAGCCGGCGGCAGGGAAGTCATCCGACCATACCTGACCGGCGAATCCCTGCGTGTCAGAGGACATGATGCGGCATCCGAGAGTGAGTCCCTTAAGTTCAAGCCCCTCCACTCCTGGCAGCGCGATGGTAGGCCTCACTCCGGATCCGAGCACATACAGGTACCGGGTGATGAAGCGCATGTATTGCGCGAGATGTATTTCGTACAGCTGCTGCCCGCTGTCGAACATGAATGTGTCGATGTCTGTCCTGACCCTGCCGGGGCGGCAGAGGTTGTTGACCGTATCCCAAGATGAGGGAATCTCCGGGGTGAATCTGCTGTTGTCATCAAATGATATGACCAGGCAGCCCCTCTGAGACAATGTCCAGTCAAATGTCTCGTCCATCCCATCGACGACAAATCGTATCGTAGCCTTGCGGATGTCATGCGGGTCTGTTGCCGGGTTGGGCTCGAAGC
>CAZKVW010000001.1:4758-8636 GCA_964556285.1 uncultured Muribaculaceae bacterium | reverse complement strand
TCGAATCCCTCCGTCCTGTCTATGCTGACATCAGCCGTGGAGCTTGACACGCGGGCAGTCCATGCTGTGTTGCAGTCTACCGCTATGGTGAGGGTGTCCCCGTCGCACTGCGCCACGCTTAACGGCGCCTCCGCCCCGAGGTGATATACGGCCCCCAACTGAGTAATTTTGACGCTTGTGGCTATCCTGCCCTCGCTGTAGACATTCAGCACCCCGTGGATGTCGGACTGGGAGAAATTCCTGCGGAATGTGACCGTCACGTCAGTCTCGTCGGCAGTCCCGGTAAGGTTGGAGTGCCTCTCCACGGACAGGTATCCCCACGGCACTGCCGCGTCAGGGTCGGAGGGGTCTATGGGATTGTCTTCGTCGTTGAGATGCGCGAACCAGCTGCGGTTGGAGCGTATCCTGACGGTGAGGGTGCTGTCCGACACGCCGGGCACGAACTCAGCCTGCGCTACCAGCTCATCCTGCGAAATCTCGACCGCCGCTGTCTTTTCGGAGGATTCCTCCCCGATGCAGCTCCAGCAGAGCGCCAGCGTCAGCACGAGGGCGGGTATTGCGTAATGTGAAGTCATAATCATCGCTCTAATATGTGTCTGTGCCGTCATAGCCCTCTATGCCCCCGTCACCTCCTGCAGAGTAGCTGGCGGGAGTGTATTCGACCTCCTCCAGTACGCAGAAGTCCTTGACCCACAACTTGTAGTCCCAGTCGAATGCCAATGTGTCACAGGCCTTGAATGTGCCAGTTGGCGCAGAGGCAGTCACCGAGTTGCCTGTATAGTATGTCTTGCCCGGCATGGTGTTGCTGTAGATTGCCGAGCCGTCGGAGGCCAGCATGCGCAGCGTGGTGCCGTTGTAGCTCCCCGCGAAGAAGTTGCCGTACATCCACCCGTAGCCGGAGAGGATGGTGGTGACATTCGCGGCTCCCTTGCCGAATCCGGCGTAACCTATGCGGGCGTCCGAAATGAGCTGGCTGGAATAGGAGTCCTTGAGACTTAGCGACAGCCTCCCCCAGGAGGAAGCCAGCGTGGTGGGCGCTATGAAGTTCTTGTCAAACTTCCAGTTGCTCACCACCGCCTTGAGGTACGTGTCGCTGCGGCCTTCGCATCTGCCGAGCACCTTGATGTACAGGCTGTCCGCGCTGGAATACACGGGGACTATGATGCCCTCGGAGGTGAGTGGCGCGTCGGTGTCGGAGGGGTCTCCCATGGAGTCGAAGCCTTCAGATGAGACCGTGTACCACCAGCGCGCGCCCTCGGCGATGCTGCCCGCCACCTTGGCGGAGTCAAGCGTGACTAGAGGGATAGGGGAGTCCGGGCTTAACTTGAGCGACGCCCCTGTGGGGGCAATTGCTTCAGTGACTTCGAGGCTCTCTCCCGTCTCCAGAAACGCCATGCTGTAGTAGTGGTGCAGGCCGTCACCCCTGACACCAGCCTTAAAGCCTTTCTGGATATCTCCGAGATCCCAGGTGACCCCGGCCTTGGCATAGGGGTTGGAGTTGTCTTTGGTCACGGTAGCCGTCACGTTATGGCCGTTGAGTGTGGTGGTGCCGTATGTGGCGTTGTTGTTGTACAGCTTGTAGCCCCGCGTTATGTATTTGTCCACGGTGAAATGCAGCCATGCGTGCGAGTCGTTGCCGGCTACGGCATTCATCGCCAGATAGCAGCTGCGCAGCTGCATATAGTTGTCATACTGGATGTACGAGAGGGCGGATGCGTTGGTGCGGCACAGGCTCATGCCGCCGGCGGAGAGGGTGTCGTTCTTGGCCGGTAACAGGGTCTGTGCCCTCTCTACGGCTGCGGCGACAGGGGAGTCCTTGTCGAAGTTCCAGTTGCGGAGCCAGCCCTCCAGCAGCAAGTCGCTTGAGTACCTGCTCTCCGTGTGCACCAGCACCTTGATGTACCATGAGTCGTAGCTGCGCGGGCATGGCGGGGCGAAGCCCTGTGCCGCATAGAACTGCTTCGAACTGCTTGCCGCTGGAGTGGGGCAGTCATCCCTGTCCGCGCCCAGCTCATACCAGAATGTGGTGAGAGCGGTTGTGTCAACAACTGTCACTCGCAGATCGTCTCCGTCCATCAGCCTCAGGCTGCCAGACACGGCCGGCTTGTCAAATGAGACATAGTCCGGGATGTCACCCAGATCCAGCAGCGACCCGGCGTAAAGAGCGGTGTCGAGGCTGGCCGAGAACCAGTCGCGCCTGCCCTGGCTGTCAGAGAGGATGAATGTCAGCTCCTTGGCGGTGCTGCAGTATTCTCCGCTCATGCTGTCGAAAGCGTCCGGCAGGATGACGAAATAGAGCTCTCCTCCGAGAGCCTCCCCGTTACGGGTGAGCTCTATCGCGTCGGCCCGGCTGTCCTTGTCTATGTCAAGCAGCCAGTCAGAGGTCTCAAAAGACCATTTACCTGCAATGGCGGCATCCGAGTGCAGCTCCACCGATGTCACTCCCATGCCGTCAGGCACATTGAGGCGGATGACAGGCAGCATGGGGCGCAGCTGGGCGGCAACCAGGCACGTGTCTCCCCGGACAGTGACTGCGGACTGCTCCACCCGCCCTATGAGCGGGGTCTGCAGCACAGCATTCGGGACATCACCGCCCTGTGCGGAGGGGACTTCTCCGCTGATGGAGCTGCCAGTGCATGAGACAAGGCTGCTGCCGCAATACGCCGTGACCGCAAGGCCGCTGGAGTATTGCATCTGTCCGGCGAACTCCGCAGGGTCAGCGCCTGGGACTGCGTTCAGGACAGCGGCATCCCTCCGCGCTCCTGCGACGCTCAGGTGGAGGCTGTCAGGGATGCTGCTCGAGAGAGCCGCGTCAAATGACCCGTCCCCTGTCGGAACGGTGGAGGCGGATATCCGCACTTGCATATCTTGCATGTCTATGGACGGCTTGGCAATCTGGCGGCTCTCCTTTTGGCAGGAGAGAACCAGCGCGGCCGCCAGCATCATGCCGACAAGGACAGGTCTTCTCATAATTACAGTAATGCTATATGCCAGTAATTGCGGTGTTACGCGTTTGCGCCTGCGCTACAGCACCTCCAGCAGCGCAAGGGTGTAGAGGGGATATTTGCTGTCGTTCCTAATGCCGTAGTAATCTCCTGCGCTGACAGTGCCGATGCTCCAGACAAAGTACTTGTTTTCGGCTTCTTCATTGGAAGCGGCGCGTGTCATGCTGGCGGTGTAACTCGTGTTACCGTTGTTGGACGATTTGCTGTTCAGCAGCCTGAACCCGACCGAGGTGTCTGAATACGAATATGCATTGCTGGTCCTGAAGTACAGGTATGCAGTGCCTCCGTATTGTGGGACAACCAGAGGTGCGACATAGTTGTTGGAGGATGTCACGAAGCTGTCATACAGTACAACGGCTGTCCTTGTCTGTGTCCCGGTGAGAGCATACACACAACCGATGTACAGCCCCTCGTCAGTGGTCACGCCGGTTCCGGCTGCGCCGTAGTTGTCGGTGTCATCAGCGACAGACTTGAATGTGATCCCGGAAGTCGTAGCGTTTGAGAAATTGTAAGCCTGCACATATGCCTTGAGATACGCGTCGCTGTAGTTTGAGTCGTTGCTGTGCGCAAGGACTTTGACGAAGTAATGGAGATATGTGCCGGTATTGGGTATAGTCCACCCGTTGGTGAGGTCGATTTCATCAGAAGATGTGGTGGGTTTGGCGCAGTCGCTCTCGCTCGTCCCGTACTCGATATAGTAGGTGCAGTCCTCATTGGCGTTCTCAATGCCAATCGCAAGCTCTTTGCCGTCCAGAAGCCGTATTGTGCCGCCCTCCACAGTGCTCTTGAGTGTGGACGGCACGCTGCCGAGATCCTTGAGAGTGCCGTTGTATATCTTGCTGTCAAGAGGTCTTGTGAACACGATGTCTCCGC
>CAZKVW010000001.1:0-4658 GCA_964556285.1 uncultured Muribaculaceae bacterium | reverse complement strand
GAGAATGTGGTGCCGGAGAGGCTGACTTTGGTGTCGGCGGCGGATTCGGCTGTGGCGGTCATTGTGACCTTGATGCCATCGCTTTGCGTAGATGCCTCGGGAACACTTTCCTTGGAACATGCGGCGCATGCCAGTGCGGCGGCGGCTGAGAGCAATAAGATTTTCTTCATGGCTGTTTCCTCCCTATACAAAGAATTGCTCATCGTCATCATCGCTGGTGAGGTTTTGCAGAGTGGTGGAGGTGGTCACCAGGTTTCCGTCCGCCTCCAAGTCCAGGACGCTCAGCTCGGGAGACATCCAGGCAATGTTTTTCTCTTTGTTCATAAGGCTAATATTTTAGTGTTGTCTGTCTTGCATGTGGCGGATGTAACGTTGTGCGGCTTCGAGCAGATAGTAATCGGCGTAGTTGAGGGGCACGTCGATTTCGCTGTCAAGGGATGCCGCCCCGGTGCAGTGCTTGAGCAGGAATCCGCCGTTGGAGCCGGGAGTGGCGAGGTATTCGGGAGAGGACAGGCTCGTGATGATGGCCTCGGCCTCCCGCAGGCAGCGTCTTGACCATCTCCCGCCGGTCACTTCACTCATCTCTATCAGGGCGGAGGCGGTAATGGCGGCTGCGGAGGCATCCCTGACCGGGACAATCTCTCCCTTGTCATTGCGCACAAGCCCGGTGCTGTCGGAAGCCGGGGCAATTGATCCAGGCACACCAGGGGCGTTGTAGTCCCAATACGGCACCCTGTCCTCCGGCATGGCCGGGTTGTCCATGATGTATTTTGCGACTCTCTTGGCCTGATTCAGATATTTGATGTCATGGGTGTACCTGTAGCAGATGAGGCATCCGTACAGCGCCCATGCCTCGCCGCGTGACCATGTCGAGTCGTCAGACCACCCTTGACGGGTGTTTTTGCACTGGACGCTGCCGTCATCGTTGTAGCTGACCACGTGCCATGTGCTGGCGTCGCTGCGGAAATGATTGCGCAGCGTGTTGTCGGCATGGGTGACTGCAATCTGACGGTAGCACGGGTTGCCGGAGATTTTCGAAGCTTCAAACAGAATCTCAAGATTCATCATGTTGTCGATGATGACCGGGTAGTTCCATTTGCCGTCGAGGGTGTATTCCCATGACCGGATGAGTCCGATGTCGCTGTTGAAGCGGCTGGACAGGCTCTCCGCCGCCGTCAGCAAGGCCGCCTTGGCCGTTGAGTCCCCGGTGAGCCGGTATTCCTGGCCGAAGCTGCACCCCACCATGAAGCCGAGGTCGTGCGTTCCCCTATATTTGGGTATATCCTGGAGCCGGGCGGTGTACTTATGTGCGTCAGCCTTGAGCGCATTGTCTCCGGTGAGCTGCCATGCAATCCACAGCGAGCCGGGAAAGAAGCCGCAGGTCCAGTCGTTGTGCCGGACTGGGATGTAAGCCCCGTCCTCGTATGTCCTCGGATAATAGTCAAGTGTGTCAAATGCGGCGGCCTGCAGCTTGAGCTGTGGCTCGGCAGTCCGGATTATGGTCTCCAGCCCATCCTGCAGAGAGGGAACCGTCTTGTTGCCCCTGTTGTCCGCGCAGCTGGCCGCTGCCAGCAGGCATAATGAGACGGCAAGGCAGGAGAAATGTATCCCGCAGGTTTGGCACGTAGTTGAAATCAGGCGCATGGTTGAAATGTGGCTTTGAGTTCCAGTGTTCGTTGACAAAAATACAAATATGCATTTCACCTGTTGTTTATGAATTTGTGCCAATGATTATGCGTTTGTTGCATGCCCGGCTCCTTGGATGGGGCTGGGCGGAATAAAGCGGAGATTCTTCAGCCTGACGGCTTCAGAATGACAGCTTCAGAATGACAGCTTCAGAATGACAGGGAACAGGCTAGAAGAATTAAGGTACCGGACGGTTTATTTGGAAGCGTATTCGCTGGGGGAGCAGCCCATGTACTTGCGGAATCCCGCAGTGAAATTGGATTGCGCCCGGAAGCCGCATTCTCTGCTGATTTGCGCGACATTCATGTCGCCCTCCCTCAGCAGCTCGCAGGCCCTGGTGAAGCGCATCTTGTGGATCATGTCGAGAGCTGACTCCCCGGTAATCTCCTTGATGCGCCTGTGCAGGCTGGAACGGCTCATGCCCAGGCTCGCGGAGAGTTCCTCCACCCCGAAGGAGGGATTGCTGATGTTCTGGCTGACGGTCTCCATTGCCTTGAGGAGCAGGGTCTCGTCCGCTTTTGAGATGCTTGTGCGGCTGATGTCGCTGTCGTCCGCTCTCGGGTCTGAGTTGATGAACGCCAGCGCCTTGTATTTGCCGATTTCCTCCCTGTGCCTGCGCTTGAGCTGCTCCATCTCCAGTTTGCCGGCGAGCTCCCTCTGCCGGATGCGCATCAGGACCAGCACAAGTGCCGTCCCAACAACAAGCAGTATCACGAACACCTTTATCAGAGTCGTCTGATACCAGGCCGGCACTATCCTGATGTCCAGAGTCCTGACGACAGGACTCTGACGGCCGTCGCGATTGGTGGCTTTGAGTCTGAACGTGTAGCGCCCCTTGCCGAGGTGAGTGAACACGGCTTCGTGCGATTCGGTGTCATGCCATTTCTTCTCCAACCCCGACATGGTGTAGCAGAACGAATCCTGGCCGGACGCTATGTAGTCCGGGACTGAATATTTGATTGTGAAACTGTTTTGTTTGTGCGAGAGAAAGACAGCGTCGCCCTTTTTGCGAGGTCTTGCGATGGTGTCGTCAACATACAGCCCTGTGATGACGGGAGAGGGGGTGGAAATCTGGGTTTTGAACTGCTCTGGCCGGAAAGCAACTATCCCTTCTGTCCCGCCGAACCACATCTCGCCGTCCGACATGCGGCAGTGTGCGTATTCGGTGAACATGTTGCTCGGCAAGCCGTCACGAGTGGTATATGTGACGCCTTTGCCGGTCTCCGGATCCAGGCGCCATAGCCCTTTGGCCGTACTGACCCAGAGCCTCCCTAGGGCATCCTCTTCAATCCCGAGAGCCCAGTTGTCCGGCATTCCGCTGCCGGTGTCATAGTGTGTGGCTGACCAGTTATGACGGTCAATCGTGTATACTCCAGTCCTGGTACCGACCCACACCCTCGCGTCTTGGCTCTCATGCAGACAGAGTGCGAATGAGACCGTTGACACCTCTCCTGCGGGCAATGCGGACAGGCGCCAGTCCTTGCTGATGCTGAACACCTGAATGCCGCCAGTTCTGCCCAGCCAGAGATTGCCGCTCTTGTCGATGAGCATGGCCCGTATGCGGCTGTTGTCCGTTGCCGGGCATTGCATCAGGCGGCACGTGCCGCTGAACATGTCATACAGGTACAGGTCACCAGCGGCGGCGACCCACAGATGTGTGCTGTCCGCCTTGATGATGGAATATACGCTCCGCGCATCCTGCACGTTGCTGACGGCGTGACTCCGCTTGTCAACGATGGCGAGTCTCCCCGCATGTGTGCCGACGTAGAGTTTTGTGCCGTCCGGGCTGCAGACGATGGCCTTGATGTTGTCCGCATCCCACACATCCTCCATTTCGTTGCTGGCCAGACTGATGCTTGTCCATTGCCCGGACAGCGGGTCATAATGGTTGAGCCCGCCTTTGTTGGTCCCGACCCAGACGCTCCCGTCGGGGTCTTGCACAATCTTGCTGATAATGTCATCGTTAGGGGAGTTGCCGCCGAACACTTGCCTTATGAGCCGGAACTGCGGCTTGTCGGGATGCCAATATGCCGCCCCTCTGTAGTACGTGCCAGACCAGATGCCTCCCGAGGAGTCAGCGCAAAGGGATCTGACCGAGTTGTCAGGCAGGGAGGTGTTGTCCTGAGGGTCAGCTGTCAGAGTACGCATTGTTCCAGTGGCTATGTCCATCACATTCAGACCGGATGCTGTGCCTATCCATAGCATGCCGTCCATGTCTTTTACGACTGCGCGGATGTATTTGGAACTGGTGCCGCTGACCCTGACGGACTCGCCTGTAGCGATGTTGAAATGCCAGAGCCCGTCACCCTCCGTGCCTGCCCAGAACCAGTCGCCTGAATCTTTGAGCAGGCATGTCAGCCATGCCGCAAATGAGAGGCTGGCTGTCCTTCGGTAGCTGTGTGCCGGACTCGCTTCGAATGATGTCACACAGGCCGGACTGTCCGGATGGTATTCCCCGGAGATGAGGCGTTCCCCGTCCACGAGCAACACGGTGGACTGGCATCCCGAAAGAGTGTCGCTGGTCTCTGCGCCTGTTCTGCCCGCGCGTCGCGCCTTGTCCCGGTGGAGGACTGCGGTGGCGTCAGCCGTCGAATAGATGATGTCGCCTCGCGGAGACATGACGGCCTGATACACTGAACCGTTTTCCTCGGGCAGCAGCCGTGTGAATCCGTACAGCACCAAGTCGTACCGGTACAGCCCGCTCCCTGTGCAGATCAGCACGTTGCCGTTGGTGTCAGCGGACACGGAGAGAATGTTGTCGGGGAGGGGACTGTTCGCGCTGTTGAAGCTGCTTATCTCGTAGCCGTCGAAGCGGTTGAGGCCGTTTGGCGTGGCAAACCACATGCAGCCGTCACCGGCCTGGCAGATGGACAGCACTGTGCTGTTGCTCAGTCCCTGCTCCACCCCGATTCGTGAGAACGAAATTGCGGCAGAGAGAGTTATGGCTGTCAGCGTACCAATCATGCTTCATC